>JAAAOU010000473.1 GCA_009908745.1 Bacteroidota bacterium | reverse complement strand
GTGGCTACGATGTATTTGGCAAGACGATGGTGCTGGCGGTATTCCCGGAGCTGTACGCGATTGTGGCGTTTGCGGCGACTTTCTTGATTAATGCGGGACTGTAGAATAATGCCCTCGAACTGTCTGCCTGAGGGCGTGTTGGCATGACATGGAACTCATCTACGCTATCGATCTATTCGGTACCCTCGTCTTCGCTATCAGCGGGGTGATCACGGCTACGGACAAGGATTTTGACTTGGTAGGCGCTGCTATAATTGGGCTGGTTACCGCTATTGGAGGTGGGACTTTACGAGACCTGCTGATCGGGCAAACACCGGTAGGTTGGATGAAAGACTTGAACTACCTGCTGGTGGTGTTCTCCGCCCTGCCGCTCTGTTACTTTTTTATTCACATCATACGGCGCTTACGCAAAAGCGTTTTCCTTTTTGATACCATCGGGATAGGGCTGTTCACCATTTTAGGGGTACAGAAGACATTAGGGTAGGGCTTTCGCCTATTGTCGCTCTGTTGATGGGCGTAGTTTCCGCCGTGTTTGGCGGGGTGATACGCGATGTGTTGTCCAACGAAGTGCCACTCATTTTCCGAAAGGAAGTATACGCTAGTGCTTGTTTAGCCGGGGGGATGGTATTTCTGGGTATGGAATTTTTGCAAAAAGGTGCCGATATTAACATCGTAGCTTCCATCGTGGTGGTCATTCTCATCCGGTATTTGTCCGTGCGTTACCACTGGGCGTTGCCGTTTCGGCCGCTAAAAGAAAGGTAAAAACAGCATTGCCATGAAGATAGTACTTTTATTTTGTGGCTTATTGCTCAGTTGTTCGCTAAGCGCACAATCGGCAAAGCCGCGGGCACAGGTAGAACGGGTAACTGTAGATTACATGGGGCAAGCGGTTGAAGCTAGACGCCTGACCGTTACTTCCGAAATTCCTATGCCCATAGAGCAAGTCTGGGCCAATGTGAAAACGCCCGCCTTGCTAGAATTCGTCGCCAAAGGAAAAATCCGCTTCAAGCCGGTGAGCGGAAGTTTCCCAGAGGTATGGCAAGCCGGGAAAACTTATGCGGTGAAGATGCGGCTGTGGGGCTTTATGCCATTCGGCGGCACGCACTACCTGTACGTTAAGAAAATAGATAAGGAAGCCTACGAACTCGCCACCGAGGAGTGGGACCGTAAGGCTAAAGTGTGGAATCACGATGTGGTGCTCCGGGACTTGGGGGGCGGCAGAACCTACTACGAGGATTCCATCACCATCTACGGCGGGTGGATGACCGGTTTGATTACCCGTTTTGCCAAGCGGTTTTATATTCACCGGCAGAAGCGGTGGCAGGTGGTGGCGGCGAATGGATTAGATTTTGCCCCGTAAAGGACTACCTTCTCTTCACAAAATCTATTGAAAAGTATTCACCACCCCTCCTTTCAACAGCACCTCTACTTGGCGGCCACTCAAGCTATGCCGCGTAGGAATATCCTCGTTGCGGGTAAGGTTTCGGACGTGGATATCCTCGCCTTGCTCTATTGCTTCGCGAGCGGAAGTAACAGAAAGCATATCGCCCTGCTGTATTTTTTCGTAATCGTCCGGGTTTTTAAACTCCAAGGGCAAGATGCCGAAGTTCACCAAGTTTTGCCAGCCGATGCGGGCGTAGCCCTTAGCAATTACCGCCAACTGCCCCAGATATTTGGGAGCAAGCGCGGCGTGCTCTCGGCTTGAGCCTTGGGCGTAGTTCTCGCCGGCGATGACGAAATGCCCCGGGCAGGCTTTCTGAGCGTCTTTCGCCCGATCGTAAAAAGTATCATCAATCACCGTGTAGGCGTACTTGCTGATTTCGGGAATATTGCTTCGTAGCGGCAACACTTCTGCCCCGGCTTTCAGTATCTCATCGGTAGAAACGTCATCCCCCATTTTGAGCAGTACGGGCGCATCGTAGGCATTGGGGTAGGGTTCGAATTCAGGTAGGGACTTGATGTTGGGCCCCTTGACCAGTTCGGTCTCACTGCCATTATCGGAGGGTGGGACGAGCATTTGTGCGTTGACGATCATCCGCTCGGGCTCGGTATACTGCGGGTAACTGATCCCAAGGCGTTTTTCCAAGTCCCTAGGGTCTGTGATTGCTCCGGTCAAGGCTGCGGCGGCAGCGGTTTCCGGGCTACACAGGTATACTTGGTCATCGGCGGTACCGGAGCGGCCGGGGAAGTTGCGCGGCATCGTCCGCAGGCTCACTTTCCCGCTAGCCGGCGCTTGCCCCATGCCTATGCAGCCCATACAGCCGGACTGGTGGAAGCGGGCACCTGCGTGCAGCAAATTAAAGAAACCATCGGTACGCGAGAGGTTTTCGGTTAATTGCCGGGAAGTAGGGTTGATGTCGAAAGACACCCGCTCGTCCGCCATTTTGCCTTTCACAATTTCGGATACAATCCAGAAGTCGCGCAGCCCCGGGTTCGCACTGGAGCCAATGACCACCTGATGCACAGGCGTACCCGCCACCTCCCGCACGGGGACGACGTTGCCGGGGCTGCTTGGGGTTGCGATTAGCGGCTCCAATTCCGACAGGTTGATGGTTTCGTGGGCATCGTATTTCGCACCAGCATCTGCTTCGAGCGGCTCAAAATCCTCTTCGCGGCCCTGCGCCTTGAGAAAGCGGTGTACCTCGTCATCGGCGGGGAATACCGAGGTTGTTGCCCCTAACTCCGTACCCATGTTGGCGATAACGTGGCGGTCCATCGTGCTTAGGTCCTTCAGGCCTTCGCCGTAGTATTCTAAAATGTACCCCACGCCCCCTTTGACATCATAGCGGCGCAGCATCTCCAGAACGACATCCTTGGCGCTTATCCAGTCAGGCAGTTTGCCTTTCAACTCCACGCCCATAACCTTTGGCATTTTCACGTAGTAAGGCTTTCCGGCCACCGCAGCGGCTACGTCGAGCCCACCGGTGCCAATCGCCAGCATGCCCAAGGCACCGGTTGCCGGCGTGTGGCTGTCGGAACCTACCATCGTCTGCCCAGGCTTGCCAAAACGCTCCGTATGCACCGGGTGGCTTACGCCATTGCCTGGCCGGCTGAACCAATAGCCGTATTTCTCGGCAGCGGATTGCAAAAACAGGTGGTCATCCGCATTTTTGTGGTCGCCCTGCAACAGGTTGTGGTCCACATACTGCACGGCTACTTCGGTTTGGGCCTTGTCCAGCCCCATTGCCTCGAGTTCCAGCATGACTAAGGTGCCAGTAGCATCTTGCTGAAGCGCTTGGTCAATCTTCAAGCCGATTTCCGTACCGGGTTTCATTTCGCCTTCTACTAAATGGCTGTTGATAAGTTTCTGGGCAACGTTCATTTGTTTTTCCTTTTGGTTCACCGCTTGAACGGCTGTATCTTCGCGAGGTTCGTAAGCCGGGCCGTCCTGCTTGCATCCATTAAAAAGCTACACTTCATGAGTTTTGACTTGAGTTACCAAGAGCGGAAGGAACAAATCGGGCAAATACCGGAGGACACCTACTGGGTCCTGTCTGTGCTTGCCATCATGGGTTACCCTATGCGCGCCAGCCTGATCACGCAAGTACTGAGCAAACTAGACGTACATCCTGCCAGCCAACGCACTTTCTCCAATACGCTGATCAACAAAGAATTGAAGTGGCTGCTGGACCAAGGCTATATCGAGGGGCGAAGCAGCTTTCCCTGCATCAAGAACGATTGGAGAGAACCCGCCGCCCGCTATTTCTACCTACACAGCCGCCCACAAGTGAAAAAGATGGTGCGCCAACTGCTCAACCATACCCGCATAAGCAGCAAGTACATGTTCTACCTCAAAGATGAAGACAAGGAAGACCTTCAACGGCTCATTCGCTTGTACTTCTTCGGCGGGGACGTGGGCAATTATGATGAGTACCGCCGTAACGTCAGCCGCGCCTACGCCATGAGCGAGGCGGTCAAAATAGAGATACACGAAGAAGCCGACAGCTATCTCCTCCCGCCAGATGCAGAGTTCATCGCTGCCCTGCCCATGCGCTTCCAAGAAGAAGCACTGAGCTTTGCTTTTCGGTACGTTCACGAATGGGAGGAAGATACGCCCAGATTGCTGATCGGCATTATGAACCGCAAATTGCAGGAGGGCATTTCAGACCCAGCGTTCATCCGGGTATTGATTGCCCACATCTTTGCCATGCAAGGCCAGATTACGGAAGCTGCCCGCCCGTTGACGCGCGAGCTGATCGGCACTAAAGAAGAGTATGGGCTGGAAGGCTTTTTAGCGCTGCTACAACAAGATGGGGACAAGGCCGAACAGGCTTTCGCCAAAATCAAGCCCAGAGGCTCTGCTCCCATACCCAACCATTTTCTCGGGATCGCCTATGTACTGCACGAATGCCACAAGCGGCAGATGAAACAGCTCGCCCCCCTGCAAGATAAGGTCATGCAGATAACAGCTAGCCTATTACCTGATGCTTTCAGCGCGATGCGGATATTACTCCTCTTCAGCACGAAAAACGAGGAAGGCGACCTATTGAGCTTTCTGGATAGACTGCTGGAAGACCAGCAAGCCCACCCGCTGGAAACCGTCTGCCTGCTGCTCACGGCCTACTGGACCGGGTACCAACCCGAAGAAACAGTGGCCGACCATCTTGTCCATCAGCTCCCGATATGGGAAGCCGCCGGCTTGCACTGGCTATGCGGCGAGACGGCTAACGTGCTATACGCATTGTTCCCCCACCACCCGCAGGCCAACGAATGGCGGGCTACGGCGCTCGTGCTGGCCGAAGCGAACAACTTTCATTACTTGGCGGATTTGCTGCCCCGGCAGGAACCTTGGGAACGCCTACTAAATGCCTTGGAACAAGCCAGCGGCGGCCACAGCCAAGCAGCGGGCGGCAAAGCACAGACGGGCGAAAAACGGCTAGTTTGGTTCGTGGATATGGAAAGGCAGCATATCCAACCCAAAGAACAGAAGATGAGCAAACGCGGCAAGTGGTCCGCTGGCCGCAAGGTCGGGCTGAGCGACATCCTGCAGGAGAAGCTGCCAAGCATGGGCGCGAAGGACCGAGGCGTCAAGGAAGCCCTCCGCACCTACAGCGGCCATCAGCTCTCCCCTATGTACTACTACAGCGATAGCGAACTTTATTTGCAATTTGGCCATGCTTTGCACCAACTCGCTGGGCACCCCCATGTGTATATCGACAGCAAAAAGCATATTCCGCTGGAGATCGTAAAAGGCCAGCCCGAACTGATCGTCGTAGAAGAAGACGGTGATTTTAGGATGGAGTTTCGCCCGCCGGCAAAAGAAACCGGCTTTGTAGTGGAAAAAGAGACGCCTACCCGCTACCGCGTCTACCACATCAATGAGAAAGAGCTTCAGGTAGCCCGGGCGGTAGGCCGGCGGGCTAGCGTGCCCGCGGAAGCCAAAGACCGCGTGGAGCAAGTTATTCAGGGTTTGCAAAGCGACATCCGCGTACAATCGCCCATAACGATAGCAGAAGCTGATGTAGAAACGGTCAACGGTGACCCTTTGCCCTGCCTGCATCTGCTCCCCTTTGGCGACGGGTTTAAACTGGAGTTTTATGTCAAGCCCTTGCACCCGGCCCCCCACTACTTTAAGCCCGGCAAAGGGATGAGCACCCGCCTGCTGCATACCGAAAACGGGAAGGTCGCCTGCGAACGCCCTTTGGCGGAGGAACGGCGGCTGGCTAAAGCAGTCATCGAAGCTTGCCCCAGCCTGCAACAATTGCCCGAGCACGAATACGAATGGCAGCTCGACGACACCGAGGTCTGCCTACAGGTGCTCATGGAGCTTTTCCCACTCAAAGAAGCGGAGAAAATCCGCTTGGAACACCCAAAAGGCGAGCGCGTCCGCTTGTCCAGCATTGCCGATATGGACCAGCTGTCCATGCAAATCAACCAGCAGCGGGACTGGTTTTCGGTAGATGGCGAGATACAACTCAACGAAAACGAGGTCATGGACTTTCAGCGGCTGCTGGAGCACGTCCGCCAATCGGACTCTCCTTTTGTAGAGCTGGCCAATGGGGAATTCGCCGCCCTGACCGAGCACTTCCGGCAACGGCTCAAAGAACTAGACGGTATGCTGCACCAACGCGGCAAGAAAGTGGAGCTACCCGCCCTTGCCGGCCTGCGCATGGACCAAATGGGGGAGGAAATGGCAGAACTGGAAGTGGATATGGCCTGGGCCGAGCGCATGCAGCGCATTCAAAAAGCACAACGCATCCGCCCCCGTGTACCGAAGTCTTTTCAGGCGGAGCTACGTACCTACCAGCAAGAAGGGTTTCGTTGGATGATGCGCCTGGCCGAGTGGGGTGTCGGCGGCTGCTTGGCGGACGACATGGGCCTGGGTAAAACCATACAGGCACTGGCAATGCTCAGCGCGCGCCGAAAGGAGGGAGCGAGCCTGGTCATCGCCCCGGCCTCGGTAACGCGCAACTGGATGCGGGAAACAGAGCGCTTTGCCCCCAGCCTGAAGCCTTATCTCCTGGCCAGCAGCAAGGAAATGCACTTGATTGACAAAGTTGGGGCGGGCGAGCTGTTGCTGGTCAGCTACGGCCTGCTGCCGTTCGTTGATGAGGCCTTGGCGGAAAAGCAGTTCGCTAATATCGTGCTGGACGAGGCACAGGCGATTAAAAACTCGGCTACCAAGCGCTCCAAGGCCGCCATGGCCCTGCAGGGCGACTTCCGGCTAGCCACTACCGGCACCCCTATAGAAAACCACCTCGGTGAGCTGTGGAACCTCTTCCGTTTCCTCAATCCGGGCCTGCTGGGCTCCAAGAAGCACTTCACCGAAAAGTTCGCTAAGCCCATCAGCAAAGGCAATGACGAACAACGGCGCGAACAACTCCGGCAGCTTATCCGCCCCTTCATCCTGCGCCGCCGCAAAGACGAGGTGTTGACAGAGCTGCCCCCGAAAACAGAGGTCTCTTTGACGGTAAACTTGTCGAGCGAAGAAACCGCTTTCTACGAAGCCCTGCGCCGCCGCGCGCTGGAAGAAATCGAGGCTGCCGACGATACCTCCAAACGCTTTACCCTGCTGGCTCAACTGACCCGCCTCCGGCAAGCCGCCTGCCACCCCGTACTGGCGGAGCCGAGCAGCCGCTTGCACAGTTCCAAGTTAGAGCTGGTGGGCGAGACTGTCCTCGAAATTCTAGACAACGGGCACAAGGCACTCGTCTTTAGCCAGTTTGTCAAGCACCTCAGGCTGGTGGAACAGTGGGTAAAGAATCAAGGTATTCCCTATCAGTACCTCGATGGCCAGACGCCGGGCAAAAAACGGGAAGCTGCCGTAGAGGCTTTTCAGAAGGGGGAAGGCGAGCTTTTCTTGATCAGCTTGAAAGCTGGCGGTACCGGCCTCAACCTCACCGCCGCGGACTATGTGCTGCACCTCGACCCCTGGTGGAACCCCGCCGTAGAAGACCAGGCCAGCGACCGTGCCCACCGTATCGGCCAGCAACGGCCGGTGACAGTATACCGCTTTGTAAGCGAGCATACCATAGAGGAGAAGATCGTGGCGCTGCACGAAGAGAAGCGGGAACTAGCGGACCAGCTGCTGGCCGGCACAGACGCCAGCGCCAAATTGTCGGTAGAGGAAATGATTGAATTGATTAAGTCGTAAACCCCAGCGAGTCATTACCGGAGGGCACGCTCGGTTTCTTCCAGCACCGCTTTGGCCTCCTTGTAGGTCTGCTCCATAGCTGATTGGTCGCCGGTTTTACCCGCAAACAAGGCCATTTCGCAGGTTTGCATGAGTTGCAATATCCGCTCAATCAATGCCTCGGGGAGTTCCAACGACTGCAAATGCCGCCGTACTTGATCCTTGTTGAGGGCAGAGCGGGGGATTTGCAGCTTGTCGCAAATGTAGACCTGTACCGCTTTGGACACCTCGTCGTAAAAAGCCCGGCCTTCCGCATCTTGCAGATGCTGCGCCGCTTTGGACAAGCGTTCTTTGACGATGCGTTGTGCCTCCTGCATCTTAGTTTGGGCAGGGTCGACCTGCGCCTGCTTACGCCGCCAAGCGCGCAGCCCGATCGCTCCCAGCAACAGCAAGAAGGGCGTAGCGACTAAGCCCCAGAAAGGTACAGATCCCAGAAAAGGGGCGCCTTTTTTCCGCAAACTCGGATCGAGGCGCAGCGGCGACAACTGATCCGTCCCGCCACTGCCTGCTGAAGCACCCGGTGGAATGGAAGCTGAAGTACCGTCATTGGGCCCAACCTCTAGGGTATACGACCGGTCTTCCAAGGTTACATACTTCGCACTGTCCGGGGAAAAGTAGGTAAAAGAAGGCTGCAAGGTGTAAGTCCCCGCTTGCTTGGGCAGCAGCAGGTACTCGAATACTTTTTTGCCGGTAATACCCTGCCCGCTTTCCAGCGTAGACTCTTCCATGACTTTCGGGTCGTAGAGCTCAAAACCTTCCGGCACATCCATCGGGGGCGCTTGTACGCGTTTGATATCCCCGTCGCCCTGAATGGTCAGCAGTACGGTCACGGCGTTGTCGGCGGCTACCTCCGTGGGCGTTACCGAAGCCCTCATGCGGTATTCGCCTACCGCCCCAGTGAAACTAGCGGGGGCGCCCGCAGGCAAAGGCTTTACATTTACCGTGACCGGTTTAGTATTGGCAGGTACGCGGCGCACCTCGCGGTTGAAGAAGAAACTGCGGGACCGGTTGCCATCGGACTCGACCACGCCTAACTGTACATTCATAGGGCTGATGGTCAGCTGCCCGGTCTGCTGCGGGTACAGAGCGACCTGCTTGAGCACTTTGGTGGTGTATTGCACCCCGTTGATGACCTCCCGCATGATGCGCCCGTTGAACCGGCGGACGTCCACCGCGAAGAAGCCTTGGTAGTTGCCTTCTTGCAGGATATTGAAACTCTCTACATCCACGGTGGTGTAAAGCTTGTAGTCGAGGGTCAATTGCTGCCCGATATACGCTTCCGTGGAGGACACCTCCGCTTGGATATACGCTTTCTGCTGATC
Source organism: Bacteroidota bacterium (assembly GCA_009908745.1). Classification (GTDB taxonomy): domain Bacteria; phylum Bacteroidota; class Bacteroidia; order Chitinophagales; family Saprospiraceae; genus Phaeodactylibacter. The sequence continues at coordinate 6,938 of JAAAOU010000473.1, read as the reverse complement.
GCTTAGCTGGCCATCCCGGGCTTCTACCACCTCAACGGTCAAAGGCTCGGTTTCCAATGTCATCCCTGCGGACTTTATGGTGGCGGGGCCGATGGTGAAAGCCCCCTTGCGACGCGGCTGTAGGGTGTAGCTCAGGCTCATCTCGCGGTTCACCCTGCCGTTGATCATAGAGGTGCTGACCGAACGGTTAGGGCCAGAGATGACGATAAAGTCGTTAAAATCAGGCGGCGTGAACTGTGTGCCATTGCCATCGTAGAGGGTGAAAGTGACATCGAAATAGCTGCCTTCCACCACCTGTTTGGCGTTGGTACTCGATTCAAAGCGTACTTGCCCTTCCACAACGGCAAGGCTGCCGAAGGAGAACAGTAAAAGCAGTAAAAAGCGGATGGATGCTGGCATTAGAGCTTGTACGTTTTACGTTTTTTCTTCTTGGGCTCTTCCGGCGGGGCGGGCACCGCAAATTCCTCCCACTCGAAGCCGGGGAAATTGAACCACTCCCCGTCGAACTCCGGAAACTCCATTTGGTCCAAGTCGAAGCCAAATTCCTTCATCCGCTGGCGAAACTCCTCCGGGCCAAAATTGAAGAAATCAGATTCTGGCATAGAGGGGAATTCTTGGAACCCACCAAAACCCAAGCGTTGCTCCGGCGGGGCTTGCTGAATGCCGTCGGGATTGGGCACGACAATAACCTCTACCGGCAAAGTTTCCAATACAGCCCCATCCACCTGTATGCTGGCCGGCTCGATGAAGTAGTTGCCGACCTGCTCTGGCATCAGCAAATAAGTATAACTGACCGATTGGGTGACAGCCCCGTTCATCATGGACATGCTGGAGGAGATATTCGGCCCGCTTACGACCTGAAAGCCGTTGAAAAGCGGGGCTTCGAAATCTTGCCCGTTGCCATTCTCCAACTTAAAGCTCACCCGCAACGGGTTTTCCATCAGCAAAGAATCCGTGCTGACTTCCACGGTGAACTTCACGGCCGCTTCTTGAGCGAAACTTGCCACAGCGAGCATCAGGGTTGCAAAAATCGTAATGCCTAACTTTCTCATAAGCCTGCTTTTTGGGTTATTACCAATCTTTCTCGCGTTTGGTTGACTTTCCCTTGCCCTTTTTTAGCTTCTCCATCACCTGCAGTTCTTCTTCTTCGATAATGCGGAGGAGCCGCCGGGCCTCTTCGGGGGAGATTTCTTGCTTTTCGCCCCCTTGCTGTTGTTGCTGTTGCTCGTCGGACTGCTGCTGGTTTTGCTGTTGTTGCTGCTGCTCTTGCTCAGACTGCTGTTGATCCTGCTGATTGGAGGATTGGTTCTCGTTCTGCTGGGACTGGTCTTGGTCTTGCTGGTCTGAGTCTTGCTGTTGCTCTTGCTGCTGTTGGCTGGAGGGCTGCTCGGCGGCAAAGTCGTCCTCCTGAGGGGATTCTGCGGCATTGCCCGGTGTGGAGTCAATGTCCCGTTTGCCGTAGCGGTTATCGGCTTTGCTAATTTCTACAGCGTTGAACAAAGCCTCCTCGTCGCTCGCGTCTACCACCTGCAAACGCACAGAGATGGTGACTGAATCTTGGGCGGGGATATGGGCGATGCCCGGTTTGTATTCCGCGATGACGCCGTTGAAGGATTGCCAGTTGGGGTCAATGTTTTTCATGCCTTCCGGCAAATAGTCGACTACGCCCACGTCTTTTGCGGGCAGGTCGCCTTCGTTAACCACCGTTATATTGTACGTCCGGGTATCCCCTGCTTTGGGGCCTTCCTCTTGTGGCACGGCGGTGGGTTTGAGCTTGAGGGCTAAGTCAAATTTGGCATTATCCAAAAACAGCTGTTGGGCTTGCGCCAGATTGTAACGGGCCGAGGCATCACCGGGACGCAATCGCAGGGCGTTTTTATAGGCCTCTACGCTGTTTTTGTAATCCCCCATTTCGAAGAGGGTGTTGCCCAAGTTATGATAAGCATCCGCTTTTAAGGCTTTTTCGCTAGCGCTCTCCACGGCCTGCTCAAATTTGCCCACGGCTTCTTCGTAGCGCTTTTGCTGGAAGAGGCTATTGCCCAAATTGTAGAGGGTGCGGGCTTGCTGCTGCAACTCCAAAGACCGGCGGTAGGCTTCCTCGGCCGCCGCGTAGTTGCCGTCGCTGTAGGCGTAATTGCCGTCCCGCAGGTAACGGTGGGCGGATTGGGCCGCCAGAGTATTGGCCAACAGCCCGAACAGGAGAAGCATTCCGAAGTACCGTATGTTTTTTCTGCTATTGCTCATCGAATAAGCTTTTAGTTTTGGGTTGGCGCTTCTTCCGGTAGGGAAGCATAAACTCTACTATCAACAACAACAGGGCGATGCCGACAAACCACTGGAAGGAGCTTTCGTATTCCGAAAAGCTGCGTTCCTCCAGCGTACGCTTTTCCATGCTTTCGATACGTTTCTCTAGGGCGGCCATAACCTCTTCGCTGCCCGTAGACAGGTTGAAGTAACGGCCTTCGCCCGCCTGTGCCAATTCTCGCAGGACGGATTCGTTGAGGCGGGAGCGCACAGTTTGCCCGCTTTGGTCGCGCTTGTACATTTCCCTGCCGTTGCGCACGATAGGGATATAAGCCCCCTCGGTCGTCCCCACGCCGATGGTGTAAATGATAAGCCCATCTTCCGCTGCGGATTCGGCAGCGGCAATAGCGTCTTCGTCGTGGTTTTCGCCATCGGTGATTACGATTAGGGCTTTGTGGCTGGCATTCTCTTCGTCAAAGGACTCCTCTGCCAATTCAATGGCTTCGGAGATGGCCGTACCTTGATTGGGGATCATCCCCGGGTCCGCACTGCGCATCGCCAAGTCAATCGCGCTGTAGTCGGAGGTAACCGGCGATTGCAGGTAAGCGCCTCCGGCAAAAAAGATCAAGCCCAGGCGCTCCGACCGCAGCCCTTGCACCAACTCTTGCGTAAAACGGCGCGCGCGTTCCAGCCGGTTGGGGGTGATGTCCTGCGCCAGCATGCTCTCGGAGAGGTCGAAAGCTAGCATGATGTCCACGCTTTTGCGCTCGTACTTCATCAGCTTGGCCCCGTACTGCGGGTTCGCCCAGCCGATGGCCAGCAGCACCAAAGCGCCCAGCAACAGCCCAAACTTCAAATAGTACCGATAACGGGACACCATGGGCATCAGCTGCTGCATCAGATTGGTACTCCCAAACCGCCGTATCGCCCGCTGACGTGCCCGCCAGGCCGCCCAGAAGAACAGGAGCAGCAGGGGTACGAGTAGCAGTGCGTACAGATGTTCGGGATGTTCGAATCTTAGCATTTTCTTGGTTTTGCCGTTTGCTTTTTTGTTGAAAAGTTGAAGTGTTTAAAAGTTGTAAAGTTAGCCAACTCTGAAGGACTCCCTTTCGTTGGTCATCTGCCTTCAGGGTAAACCTTTCAACCTTCCCAACCCTGAAGGACTCCTTCCCGTTGGTCATCCGCCTTCAGGGTAAACCTTTCAACTTTACAACGTTCCAATCTACGGAATAGTCCGCAACACCGTATACCGCAACAGCGCCTCCAGCAACAACAGCACCAGAGCTGCCAGCACAAACGGGTGGAACGCCTCGCTGTAGCGCTTGATCACGCTCACGTCGATCTTGCTTTTTTCCAGTTGGTTAATCTGATCGTAAATGCGTTGCAGGCTTTCCTCCGATGTAGCGCGGAAGTATTCGCCGTTGGTCTGCTCCGCAATGCGCTCCAGCAGTCGCTCATCAATCTCCACCCGGGCGCGGCCAAAGATGTAGCGGCCATCGCTGCGGCGGCTGATGGGGGTAAGGGCATCCCCCGTCGTACCCACACCAATGGTATAGACCTTGACGCCCAGCTTTTGAGCGATTTGCGCCGCCATCTCCGGGTTGATGTAGCCAGAGTTGTTGACGCCATCGGTTAATAAAATGACGATTTTGCTCTTGGCTTCGCTGCCTTCCAAGTGCCGGACTGCGGTAGCCAGCCCCATACCAATAGCTGTTCCGTCTTCCAGGATACCGCACTCGATTTCCGACAAAAAGCCCTTGAGCACTTTATGGTCTACCGTGAGTGGGCACTGCGTGAAAGCCTCCCCAGCAAAAACCGCCAGGCCGATGCGGTCGTACTTGCGCTTGTCGATAAAAGCCGCGGCCACCTCTTTGCTTACCTCCAGGCGGTTGGGCTTGAAATCCTGCGCTAGCATACTGCTCGACAGGTCTACCGCCATCATGATATCAATCCCTTCCGCTTCTACTTCCTCTTCTTTGAGCACCTGCTGCGGCCGGGCCATAGCGGTCACCAAAGCGATGAAAGCCAGCAGGCGGAATAGGGGCAATATAGCTCGCAGTTGCCCCCGCCAAGAACGCATGCCTTTGACGCTTTCCAGGCTCGGCATGCGCAGCGTGGGGTAGTGGCGGTTGCGCCGCTTGAGGTACAAGTAGCCTACTACCGGCAGCAAAAGCAGCAGCAGGAAGAAAGCCGGATGCAGAAATTCTATGTTGTTGCCCCAAATGCTCATGATGCAGTCTGGCTTTGGTTCTCTTCTGGGTTGGGCTTGCGGTAAACTTCGGTTTTGCCACTTTCGTAAATCGCCAGCACCAGCCATTCGTCTTCGGCTTGCCGTACAAACCCGCGCACCCGATCCAAGGCTTCGGCGTGAAAACTAGCCGGGGGTTCGGCTTTAGCAAACTTCACTAGGTCCGCCGTTTGTAGCAGTTGGTAAAGCTGGTCGGCAACCTCCCGGCTGATAGCCTGGCCGCTCAGCGCGCGGTAAATCTCGTCGGTGGTGTTTTCTAGCGCGGGGATATCAAAGCGATACCCTAGATACTCCCGCAGGATGTACGTCAGGCGATCGTGGTAGGCCTTGACCTCCCCCTTTTGCCACAGCTGCTGCTGTTCCAGCTCGTCCAGCTTTTGCTGCGTATAGGCTTGCAGCGCGATGCGCCGGGGGGGCTTTACGGGTGCCGGGCGGTCTTTGCCTTGCCGCAGCCAGTACCAGACTAATCCCAGCACCAAAGCGCCGATGAGTATGCCAATCAGATAAGGCAGCACATCCCAAAAATTCAGCGGCTCCGCTGCGATATCTTTGAGCGGCCTCAGCTGGGTGCTGTCCGTTTCTACCGGCAGGGTATTAACCAGCAGCGACAATTCGTTGGACCACGCTACCGCTTGTTCGCCCTTTAGCGTGTAACGTACCGGAACGGGAGGCAAGTCGTACCGGCCCGCTTCGAAGGCCGTGAGCGTAAGTTTATACTCGCGCATTTGCAGTTGCCCCTGCCCGGTGCGTTCATTGAGCTGCTGCTGTAGGATTTCCACGCCTACCAATTGCTCCAAAACCGACAGGTCGACGGAGTCGATGCTGATCTCCGGCTGCGCGGTGACGGTAAGGGTATAAGTGGGCTGCTCCCCGATCCGTATCTCCTCGGGGCTGAGCCGGGCTTCTACATTCGGCTGGCCCAATAGCAGGGGGATCGATAGCCAAAACAAGGCTGCCAGGGTAGACAGCTTCCGACCAAAGTCACAAGCTTGTATTTGCTGCCTCATTTACGATCGTTTTTGAAAAAACTGGTGCAGGGCATCCACATAGGATTCGTTGGTGCGGATATTGACCACGTCTGCCCCGCTCTTTTTAAAAGCGCGCTTGAAATAGTCAAGATGCTCCCGGTGCCACTGACTGTACTCTTCGCGCAGCCGGCGGGAGGAGGTGTCGATCCAGCGGATTTCGCCCGTCTCGCTGTCCTGCGCCCGGAGCAAACCTACGCTCGGCAGTTCCTCTTCCCGGGGGTCAATGACATTCAGGCCAATCAGGTCGTGCCGACGGGCCGCAACGCGCAGGGCCGATTCGTAGCCCATAGACAGGAAGTCGGACAAGATGAAACAGATGCTCCGCTTTTTGACCAAGTTGTTGAAATACTCCAAGGTAGCGCCGATATCCGTGCCTTTACCCTCCGGCTCAAAGTTGATGAGCTCCCGGATGATGCGCAAGATGTGCTGTTTGCCTTTTTTGGGCGGTATGAATTTTTCCACCTCGTTGGCGAAGAAAGCGACGCCCACCTTATCGTTATTGTTGATGGCGGAGAAGGCCAGCACCGCGCAGATTTCGGTGATGACCTCGTTCTTCAGTTGGTTGACCGTGCCGAAGAAGGAGGAGGGGCTCATATCGATCAGCAGCATGACCGTCAACTCGCGCTCTTCTTCAAAAATCTTGACGTGCGGGCTGCCGGTGCGTGCGGTGACGTTCCAGTCGATATTGCGCACATCGTCCCCGTAGTGGTAATCGCGTACTTCACTGAAAGACATACCGCGCCCTTTGAAGGCACTGTGGTATTCGCCGGCGAAGAGGTGCCGGCTGAGCCCCCGGGTTTTGATTTCGATCTTGCGGACTTTTTTCAGCAGCTCGCTGGTCTCCATAGTTTAGGGTACTTCTACAGTATCTAACAGTTTGTTGATGATGTCTTCTTGGGTAACGTTTTCGGCCTCTGCTTCGTACGTCAGGCCAATGCGGTGGCGCATCACATCGTGACAGACATTACGCACATCCTCCGGAATGACGTAGCCCCGGCGGTTGAGGAAAGCTTGGGCTTTTGCGGCAAGCGCCAAATTGATGCTGGCCCGCGGGGAGCCACCGTAGCTGATCAGGGGCTCTAGGCGGCCAAGTTGGTACTCTCCGGGGTAGCGGCTGGCAAACACGATATCGAGGATGTAACGCTCTATTTTTTCGTCCATGTATATTTTGCGGACCGATTGCCGGGCCTTGATGATATCTGTAGGTTGTACGACCGGCGATACTTTGGTGAAGTCGCCCTCTCCCAAATTGAGGCGTATGATCTCGCGCTCTTCCTCCTTAGTCGGGTAGCCGATTTTCACTTTTAGCATGAAGCGGTCGACCTGCGCTTCCGGCAGGGGGTAGGTCCCTTCCTGCTCGATCGGGTTTTGCGTGGCCAGTACCAAAAAAGGCTCTTCCAAGGGGAAGGTATCCGTAC
>JAAAOU010000523.1 GCA_009908745.1 Bacteroidota bacterium | reverse complement strand
TGCTCTCCTTCCGTGGCGTACCACTCTTCAAGATAGAACACTTCCTGGGCGTTTAGCTGAAAACACAGAAAGAAAGAAAGAAAGAAAGAAAGAAAAAGCTGTTTTTGAGATGTTGAGCGTACATAGTATCAAAGGTTGAAAGTGTAAGAAAATAAGTGCCGTGCCGAAGCTCCATGTATGTACATAAATATATTTTGCCTACCAGAGCACTAATAGGTATCCATACAGGCGAAAGATTGTTCAGCCTGCTTCAGCAACAGACATCCAAGGCTAGCTTGTGCAAGTTAACTGCCACTGGATAAAACCGTAAGTTTTTGCGTTTTTCTTGCAGCTTTAAAGGAAAAACTGCCAAAAGGGTAGTACTACTTTTTTAATTTGCTGAAAGATAGGCAATTAAGGTGGAAACAGCAATGTTTCTTGCCTATTTTTTTTGAAAAAGCATGCCTTTCATCCTGAGCAGCCTCCATCTGTGGCCAGCCCGTACTAAGCCGCCGGATGCCTTGCCCGGTGGCCGTACCCCTCTGCCAGCCGGCAGTAGACGGGCCGTGCTAAAGGCGTGCCCGCAAGGAACCAAACTTGCAGCAGTCCGGTTACAAACCTAATAATACCTTTTCCGAAAATGGCAGAAAACAACAAAATCAACAGGGACGACTTTGAAGCCATGTCCACTGAGACTGACCGTAAATTAGACAAGCGCTTCAAAGAACTGAAAGAGCTGTTCTTCTCGCAGTGGGGATGCTTGGTGGAAAGCCTGGCAAAAAACGACTTGGTGCGCATATTCGAGAAGCGCGGTATCAAAATAGAGCAAACAGGTCAGCGGCTCAAGGGCAGCCACAAAGGGCAACGCTACGAATTTGACATCGTAGCGCTTAGTGATGCAGAAGTGGTAGTCGTAGAGGTCAGAACCACACTTGAGCCTGAGCATGTCCGGGAGTTCGTGGACAAAATGGGCTCCTTCAAGACTTGGGTCAAGAGATACGCCCCCAATACCGTCTACGGTGCCGTGGCGTTCCTGCAAGCGGAGGCCGGGGCGGAGCAGATGGCGGAAAACCAAGGGCTGTTTGTCATCCGCGCCACAGGGGACTCAGCGGCTATTGTGAATCAAGCTGATTTTGTGCCGCGTACGTTTTGAGGGGCCTGATTAGCTCTAGCGGTTTAAGTTGCATATATCTCCACATATATTGTCCTTTTGCGCCTGGCATTGAGCGGAAAGTGCCGTAGCCTGAAAAGCCATATTCAAACCTCTGACCTGTCAGGCAGCAGAAGACCGATGTTTTTATATCTCCCCAATCACATACATCTGCTCCATCGTCGGCGTCTCGCTACCGCCACGCGGCTCCAGCGTCACGGCGTAGGCCTGCGCATTTTCCACATAGGGGACTTCCTGCAAATCGGCAGTGTCCGCGGGCGTATCGAATACCCCCATGCTGACGGGCGCACCATCCACAATGGCCCATAGCTGGTACTGCTTATCGCTGGGAGTGGCAGGCAGAGCGCGCGGGCTGAGGTAGGTGGCCTCGGCTTCCGGGTTGAAGTAGACAGCGGCGATTGCTTGGGGCGACACTTCCGTGCCCCGCATGATGGTGCTGCGCGTATCGGGGTCTTGCAGGAATTGCAGGTATTGCTCCTGCTGCGCTTGTATGCTGTCGCAACTTTCCTGCAGCGCCGTCATTTCCTGTTCGAGGCTAGCGATCTGCTGCTGTTGTTCCTGCCCGTTTTGGTAGCTCATGAACCAAGCGGCAAGTGCACCGATGAGCAGTACCGCCAACACCCAAAGGGCGGGTCTGAGGTTGGGCGCTGAGGGCCCATCGCCTATCCCATCGCCTTCTTCTACGCTTTGCAGGATATTCGTAAGCACGCCCGGCGGCGGGGTGCGCCCCTGTAGCAACGCGTATTCCTTCAATGCTTCCTCAATGGCATCGATTTCCTGTCGTATCTCGGGATACTGCTGGGCGTATTCCTCCACCTCGGCTTCCTGTTCGGGAGGAAGCTTGCCAAGCACATAGTGCTCCAAAATGCCAGACGCTATGTATGTTTTAGGATCCAAAATATTGCTTTGCAGTTTCTAACAAGGTGAACAATAGAGTGGCCAACAAGCCTTCATCGCCCAAGAGGCTCCTCAGGTCCTGTATGGCTTTCCTCGATCGTGATTTGACGGTCCCCAAGGGAATATCCAGCGTTTCGCTCGCTTCCTTTTGGGTGTAGTCGTTAAAATAAAGTAATTCAATAAGCACCCGGGCTTTTTCGTCCATCTGATCTACTACTTTTCGTAGGCCCGGGTCGGAAATTTTTGTTTCTTCGCTTAGTGAGTTGCTATTATGTACGGATTCGGGCATGCCTTCGGTTCGGTTCCCTTTCTTATACTGACTGGAACGGATACGGTCAATTGCCAAGTTGCGGCTTAGGCGCACCATCCAAGTAAACAATCGCCCTTTGGCACGGTCGTACTGATCGCGCTTGTCCCATATTTTTAGGAAAGCGTCTTGCAGCACTTCTTCCGCTACCTCCTCTGCCCGCACAATACGCAGGATAATATTGTACAGAGCCGGCGCATAATGCTCGTAAAGCAAGGTAATAGCCCGTTGATTGCCAGCCTCCATCAGCCGAGTAATCTGTTCGTCCAGCGGTGGCTTGGCCTGTTCTGTCGACATAGTTTTAATTAAAATAGTAAGGAGAGGTCAACTGAGGTGGAAATAAACATTCGCACACAGCTTTCGTTACACTGCAAACGTGAATGTAGGGACTGAAAACCAGTTTCTCTAAAAAAGTGCGGCTTTTTTAATCCAGTCAGGAAACAAGCTCCGTACTTATCATTGAACATCACCAATTTGACCCCAACCTTTTCTCATCGGCAGCCTGCCGAAACCGAAAGATGGCTATACCCTTTAGTGTGTAGCCCTGGTCAATTTATGTTCGATTTTCTCACTAAAATGAAAAATGCTAGATGCAGACACTTCAACGATTTCTTTTCCTAACCCTCGCTTTATGCTGCTTGTCCTCCGGGGCGGTAGTGGCACAGACGGTATTTCAAGCCCAGCTCAGCGGGCGCAACGAAGTACCTTCGATCATGTCTCCGGCTTCGGGCGAGGTAACCGCTACGCTTAACGGCGACGAATTGGTCGTAACGGGTTCTTTTACCGACCTGAGCAGCCCCGTTGATACAGACATCGCCGGCGGGGCACACCTCCATATTGGCTATGCTGGCCAGAATGGTGGTATCGCGTTAGAGCTTACCCCTGAGCTGTTTATCGGCGGGCGGGGTGGCACCTTCGACGCCACAGCAAACACATTTATGCTCGAGCCTTCCCAAATGGAAGCCCTCATGGCACGGCAAATGTACGTCAATATCCATACCCTGAACTTCTCAGGTGGCGAACTGCGCGGCCAATTGCTGCCGGAGGGCGAGGCTTCCTACGCCATCAACCTCTCGGGTAGCAACGAAGTACCCAGCATCATTTCCAACGGCAGCGGCCAATTGGCCCTGGACATCGTGGATGATGAGCTGACGGTAAGCGGTGCCTTCACCGGTTTGGATGGCGATTTTGACGCTTCCATCATGAACGGTGCCCACCTGCACCTCGGCATGCCCGGCGAAAACGGACCTGTCGATATAGTGCTGAATGCTACCGTGGATAGTGACCTCAAAGGGGGGCTCTTCTTGCCAGCAGACAACACCTTTGCCCTCAACCCCTCCCAAGTGGAGGCAATGGCTAGCCGCGGTGTGTATGCCAATATTCATACCACGAAATTTCCAGGTGGCGAGCTACGCGGCCAAGTCACTGCCCCCGGAGCGCTAACCGTCTTCCGCGCCCATTTATCGGGCAGCAACGAAGTACCGGCAGTCACCTCCTACGCCGCTGGTGTCGTACAAGCGGAGTATCTCGGCGATACGCTCATCACCTACGGCACCTTTGCCGACTTGGAGAGCGCTGTGGACACCGATATTGCTGGAGGCGCACATTTGCACGCAGCCCCAGCGGGCTTGAATGGCCCAATCGCTTTCGAGCTGGACCTCAACTTGGAAGCTGGCAGCACCGCAGGTGTATTTCCAGCAGCCAACAACCAATTTTTGCTCACCCAAGAGCAGGAAGATGCGCTACTGGCACGCGGCATGTATGTTAATATCCACACTGCAGACTACCCGAATGGCGAACTGCGCGGGCAACTATTACCGGAAGCACAAGCTGTATTTACTGGCGTGCTGGGCGGTATTTTCGAAGCCCCTCCCATATACACCACCGCGGTTGGCGGCGTGAAAGCGGAACTGCGGGGCAATGAGCTCGTGGTTTCTGGTGCATTTGACGGCCTCAGCAGCCCGGTGAATATCGGTATCGCCGGCGGCGCACACCTGCACTTGGGTTACGCTGGCGAAAACGGTGGTATCACGGAGAACTTGACGTTCACGCTCGACGACGATATGCAGGGCGGCACTTTTGCAGCTGCCGATAACACCTTCGAGCTATCCGACGAGCAAGTAGCCAGCTTGTTGGACCGCAATATTTATGTGAACATACACACCAATAATTTTGCCGGCGGTGAGCTACGCAGCCAACTCTTGCAGGAAGCCCGTTACTACCTCAATGCGCCTTTGTCGGGCACAAGCGAGGTGCCGGCGGTCAACACTCCCGCTACAGGACAGATTGTCATGGAAGTGGAATCGGATAGTATCGTGTCAACGGGTGCTTACCAGGACCTCGCCTCGCCCTTCGACCCAAACGTAGCTGGCGGTGCCCACTTGCACGAAGGCCTAGCCGGTGAGAATGGCGGTATTCTAGAAAATCTGAATGCCAGTGCCTTTGGTGACAATTCTGGTATTTTCGCCAGTGCAAATAACACCATTGCCTCTTCCGAGGGGTTGCGCAGCCAACTTAGAGCACGGGGTATATACGTCAACATCCATACCGAAGCTAACCAAGCGGGCGAAATCCGCGGTCAAGCACTGCCCATCGCCAACGCTTACCTGACGACCTCACTCGATGCCTTCAACGAAGTGCCTCCCGCCATGAGCGATGCCGTTGGCGGCTTGAAAATAGAACTGACGGGCGACATGCTGACCCTAAGCGGTGCATTCAGTGGCCTGACGGGCGAGTTTGACGCTTCCATCGGCGGCGGCGCGCACATCCACCTAGGTTTCCCAGGTGAAAATGGCGGAGTGGATATCCCCATCAACGCCACTACAGCCGGCGATAACCGTTCTGGCTTTTTTGCAGCGGCCGACAATCAGTTTGAGCTAAACGCCGAGCAGATCGGCCACCTCGAACGCGGCCAGTACTACGCCAATATTCACACCACGGAATTCCCCGGCGGTGAACTGCGCGGACAGCTGTTGCCGGCACTCAACTTTTTCCCTACCGACACACCCGATATTTTGACACCCGTACCCGGTACAGGCCTACTGATCGAAGGAGGTGCCTCTACGCCATTCATCGCGACTTGGACCGAAGCCACCGATACGGACTCCCTGGCTTACATCTGGCAGTTATCCACCTCAGAAGACTTTGCAAGCATCGCCTTCCAGCAAAACGTAGGCGGCGGCAATTTCTTTGAAGCTGACTTTGGCACCGTAGACGACCTGCTGGCTAGCCTAGGCGTTGATGTCGGCCAAGAAGTAACCGTATACCACCGGGCGGTCGCTAGTGACGGTGCCGTATCTATCGCCGGAGAAGCCGCTGCCGTGACGATCACGCGGGGCGAAGTCTTCGCTGACGTTTACGATGCGTCCTTGTCCGGCCACCAAGAGGCTTTACCCATTATGACAAGTGCAAGCGGCTCTGTTTCCGCTTCCCTTTCGGGCAATGAGCTGACGGTATCCGGTGCTTTTGATAACTTGAGCAGCAAAATCGACGTCAGTATAGCGGGTGGTGCGCACTTGCACGCCGGCTATGCGGGTGAAAACGGAGATGTGCTCTACCCCTTGACGATTGAGTTTAACGCTGATTCGCTAGGCGGTGCTTTCCTCGCAGAGGATAATGTATACACCCTGAGCGACGAAGAAGTAGAGTTGCTGAAAGACCGGCAGTTGTACGTCAACATTCACACCCTCAACTATGCGGGTGGCGAACTACGCGGCCAACTGACACCAACAGTAAACCAGAAATACAGCATGAGCTTGCTCGGTAGCAACGAAGTACCGCAAGCTATTACGACAGGACAAGGTGCCTTGATTGTGGAAGTCGACACTGACAGCATTACTGTGAGCGGTGCGTTTGCCAATATGACGGGTGACTATGATGCCAATATCGGTGCCCACCTGCACATTGGCGCGGCTGGTGAAAATGGGTCAGTCGAGATTCCGCTGAATCCTACCGTAGACACTGACTTGAAAGGTGGTGTGTTTACAGCCGCTGACAACACCTTTCCCGTAACGGAGCAACTGTTGCAGCTGATGGAAAACCGCCAGATTTATGCCAACATCCACACAACCGCTTACCCCGCCGGTGAACTGCGTGGGCAGCTAGTTGATGAATCGGCACAAACCGTACTGCGGGCCCACTTGTCCGGTTCCAATGAAATGCCAGTCGTCACCAGCATGGCAGGCGGCGCGGTAGTTGTAGAATTGATGGATGACACCACTATCGTTGTATCCGGTACCTATTCTAATTTGGAAAGCGGCTTGAACGAAGCCATCGCCGGCGGTGCACACATCCACACCGGCATGCCGGGCGAGAACGGTGATGTGATTATCCCGCTTACTGTCTTTTCCGCTGACGCCCAGAATGGAAGATTCATCCCCGAGGAGAATACTTACCCGATAACGCCAGCGCAGCGCCGGGCCTTGTTTGGCCGCGCACTGTACGTCAACATCCACAGCTTGGATGAGCCAATGGGTGAAATCCGTGGCCAGTTGATGCTGGAAAGCCAAACGGTATTTAGCGGGTTCTTATCCGGGATATTTGCGGTACCCGAAGTAACGACTTCCGCACTGGGCGGTTTAAAAGCCGAACTATCAGGCAGCCGTATGACCATCGTCGGCACCTTTGACGGGCTGAGCTCGCCGGTAGCTACCGATATTGTTGGTGGTGCCCACATCCACGAAGGGGTAGCCGGCCAAACCGGCGATGTGATCATCCCACTGAGCCTCGACTTGAACGACGATATGCTGGGCGGCCGCTTCCCAGCTATGATGAACACTTACGAATTGACTACCGGGCAAGCGGATACCATGCGGGCCCGCGGCTACTATGTCAATATCCACAGTGAGGATATTAGAGCTGGTGAGCTGCGTACACAGGTGCTGCCCCAAGCCCGCACGTACTTCTACGCGCCCCTGAGCGGCGCCAGCGAAGTGCCTGCCGTCAATACACCAGCAGATGGTGCGTTGGCCTTGGAGGTGTACCCCAACAGTGTAATCGCAAGCGGTAGCTTCCGCAACTTAGGCAGCATGCTGAATACGGAAATTGCCGGTGGCGCGCACATTCACGCCGGATACGCCGGAGAGAACGGCCCGATAGCCGAAATATTGAGCGCTACAGCCAATGTAGAAGGCACAAGCGGCATATTCCCGGCGGACGGTAATGTTATCGAAGCCAGCAGTGGCTGGATTGACACCCTGCGCCGCCGCGCTTACTATGTGAACGTACACTCCATGGACGAAGAGGCCGGCGAGGTGCGCGGTCAATTATTGCCACTCGCTACCACTTACTTCACCAATAGCCTGAGCGGGTTTAACGAAGTACAGCCGATCATGTCGGATGCCGTTGGTGGCGTGAAGGTAGAACTGAGCAATGGCGAAATGGTGCTTACCGGCGCCTTCTCGGGGCTGTCCAGCGCCTTCGATGAAATGGTAGCCGGTGGTTCCCACCTGCATATCGAGGGGCCAGGCGCCAACGGAGACATTGACGTCACCATAGTGCCGACCCTGAGCGACGACGAGTTGAGTGGCGTATTCCGCGCCCGTGACAACCGCTTCCCCGTAACCGAGGAACAGGAAGAGACATTGCGCTCCGGACAATACTACGTGAATATTCACACAGTCAATTTCCAAGCGGGTGAACTCCGTGGCCAAGTGCTGCCGGAAATCAATCGTTTCCCAACGGCAGACGCCACCATCACTGCCCCTGCCGACGGTGCGATGCTGACGGTAGAAGGAGAAGCCTCCACGCCATTTGCGGCGACATGGAGTGCAGCCGATGATCGCGACGAGCTGGCCTACGTGTGGCAACTGAGCGCGGATGCCGAATTCAGTACGCTGCTGGTCGAGCAGAATGTCGGCAGCAACCTGACATTTGAAACCACCTTTGGTGTGGTAGACCAGTTGTTAGACGGCGCAGGCATCGCCATTGGAGAAAGCGTGACCCTGTACCACCGGGCAGTAGCCACGGACGGTAGCGTAGCGACGCCGGGCGATGCTTTTGAAGTCGTACTTACCCGCGGCACTATTGTGAATAGCATTGATATTGACGCGGCGGGGCTGTCCATGACGGCTTACCCCACGCTGACTAGCGATTATGTGACGGTGGAGCTGAGCAGCAACGCGCAGCACGATGGCCAGCTGATCATCAGCAATAGCAATGGCCAAGTCACTGACATCCGCCCTGTACAACTCAATAGCGGCACCACTACCGAACAGCTAGATGTGAGCCGTTATGCTGCTGGCAGCTATCAGGTACTACTCTTGATTGGCAACCAGCGTATCAGCACGGGCCGCTTTATCAAGAAGTAATCATTAGTGCCCGTAAAAACACTGTAACGAGATTACCTGCTAGAAAGCAGGAATGATTACATCTTCTCATCGCCGCTCGGTCGATTTATTTCGGCCGGGCGGTTTTTTTATAGCTCAATGTGAAAAGAAACACGGACGGGGAAGCCCATCATTCGGGAAGCTAAGTCCTCAAATTGACCGTTGGGGCCGGAGATTTGGAATTGGTAGGAAGGGGGCAGGGTAGAAACATGCCGCAAGTCTTGCTGCGCCAGCACATGCTTGAGTTGACGCGCCACGGCCGGTGCCGGGTTGATAATACGGACGCCCGGCCCGACGATTTGCCGGATCAATGGCGCTACAAAGGGGTAGTGTGTGCAGCCCAGCACAATGGTATCTGCGCCTTTTGCCAGCATGGGCGAGAGAATGCTTTCCAACAGGGCTTTGGTAGCGGGCCCTTGCAAGTCGCCCTTTTCGATGCGTTGTACCAAGCCAAGGCAAGGGTCCTCAATAACGGTCACCGTATTCGCGTAGCGCCGCATGAGCTGCGCGTAACGGGAGCTGCTGAAGGTGCCTTCGGTGGCCAGTACGCCCACTACGCCCGTTCGGGTGGCTTTCGCCCCCGGCTTGACGGCCGGCTCCATGCCGATGAAAGGAATAGTTGGCCATAGCTCACGCAGGTGGGTCAAAGCAGCAGCCGAGGCGGTATTGCAAGCTACTACAATCGCTTTACAGCCCTGCCCAATAAGGTAGCGGCTTATAGCTTCGCTGTACTGCCGGATGGTAGCTGCCGATTGTGTGCCGTAGGGGACACGGGCGGTATCGCCAAAATACAGTAATGATTCGGAGGGAAGGTGATCGACTATGGCACGGGCGACCGTCAAGCCGCCTATGCCAGAGTCGAAAATACCGATGGGTTGGCGGTTCATACCACCGTGATTGGTTTAGTTGACGCCGAGCTTTGCTTTGACAAGTTCGCTTACGTCCTGAGAATCTTCAGCGTACAACAGCACGCCTTGATCGAAAATGAACTGATAGCCGTTTTCTTTGGCTACGTCCTGAATAGCTTGATTGACTTTTTCGTAAATGGGAGAAAGCAGCTCGTCGCGTTTTTGCTCGATCTGCTTACGCATGTCCTGCTCGAATTTGGCAATTTTTTGCTCTTCCTTTTGCAGTTTTTGCTCGCGTTGGGTCTGCTCCTTGGGAGCCAGGGTGCCAGCCTGTACTTGCTTCTGCAGTTCCATAAAATCATCCTGCAGGGCTTTGACCATGCTTTCGCCTTTTTTCTGCAGCTGCCCTTGCAAAGCTTCCAGATTAGACTCAGCCTGCTTGACTTCTGGCAGTTCCGCCAAGATAGCGGAAGAATTGACGTAGCCGAATTTTTGGGCTTGCACCGCTGTGGCGACACCCATCAACATAATGGCAAGGCTGCCAATCTTTATCCAATTTTTCATTTGCGTTCGTATTTGTAGTTTAGGTAACTCGTCATTGGATTGCCCCGAATTTGTTTTCGGGCTGCAAAAATAGCAATTACTTCAGCTTCTTCATAACATCCTCGGTCTTGTCGTAGGACGGATTGGAGAAGATCATGCCCGCCGAGCCGGATTTGTCGAATATAAAATCATAACCGCGCTCTTGGGCGTACTCCTCGATAGCGGCGTAAACGCGGTCTTGAATGGGGCGCACCAAGTCTTGCCGGCGTTTGAACAGCTCGCCTTCGGGGCCAAATTTTGATTTCTGCAAATCGCGCACTTCTTTTTCCTTCGCCATGATTTTCTCTTCGCGGCGTTTGCGCTCATCCTCGCTCAGCAAGACCTGCTCGGCCTGGTAGCGGTTGTACATACCCTTGATTTCGTCGTACTCCTGGGCGATGTCCTGCCGCCAGCGTTGCGCCAGCCGGTCAAGCTCTTTCTGCGCCGCCTGGTATTCGTCAAGGCTTTCCAAGATGTCATTGACTTTCACATAGGCAATGCGCTGCGCCTGTAGCGCTACGGCTAAAAAGGCGACCATAGAAAAGAGGGCGAGGATTTTCCGAATGTTTTGCTTTGTCATATTACTGATGGATTTATTTAGACGTTGAGCCAAAATTACAATTTGTCAACGTTTTACACCCTACTTCGGGTACCCTATCCGCCGTCTGTTTAACCTCGATTTAACGGGCCAATTGCGGTTTTAACGAAAAATCAACAGTTTACAAGGGGGTTGAACAACTTCGCCCTACCGTCCGTTTTTCCCTCATCGAACCAAAACACTGCTCATGGAGGCCACACCCACCGCTATCACTACCGTTTCCTTTTTCCGCTACCGGGGCTGGGCTGACCGCTGGTGGGGCTTCAAGCAGATGGGCTTGGCGGGCAAGGGGCTGGAACAGGTAGAAGGCCTGCGTTTCGCCAAAATGCTGGGCAGCGGCGGGGGCAACGGCTTCAGCATCTGGCCCAACTTAGGGACCTATGGGCTGCTCGGCGTGTGGGAAAGCGAAGCAGCGGCAGAGCAGTTTTTTCAGCAGCACCCCCTTTACCAATCCTTCCGGGAGCGCTGCACTAGCTGGTGGAACCTCTACATGCACGCTGCCAAAGCCCACGGCGAATGGGAAGGCGAACAACCCTTTCCGATAAGCGCTCCTTACGACCCGCAACGGCTAGTGGGGGTGCTGACCCGGGCGACGATTTATACCAAGCATCTCTGGCGGTTTTGGCGGTTTGTGCCCCCCGTCAGCCGGTCCATCGAGGATAAGCCGGGCTTGCTCTTTTCCGTAGGCATAGGGGAGCTGCCTCTGATACAGCAAGCGACCTTCAGCCTCTGGGAAAATAGCGAAAAGATGATGGACTATGCCTACCGCAGCCGCTACCACAAAGAGGTGGTGCGCCGTACGCGGGAGCTGGGGTGGTACGAGGAGGAATTGTTTGCGCGTTTTCACCCTTACCGCTCGGAGGGGGACTGGGAGAATGGGCAAACACCAATAGATCATGTAGCACTGAAACCCACCGCCAACCGCTAAATCTTCAGCCGTATATACAGTGGTTCTTACCCCCACATGGTCATTCAACCCTTGAATAGGCCCATTCATCGAAAAAGACTTTCGGCCGGGCTGCTTTTTCGGATATTGTGCTTGCATTTTGTCACCCGACTAAGCATCAGAACATGAAAAAGCACAACTACCTACTACTGTTGTTTTTCCTTTTCGGAAGTACCCTTTTTGCTCAAGGCATCAGCCTACGTGGGCAGCTCCAAGACGAAGCCGGCGAGCCTGTCATCTTCGCCAACGTCGTCCTCTACCAAGCTGCCGACAGCAGCATCGTCAAGGTGGAGGCCAGCGACGATGCGGGCGTATTCCGTTTCCTAGGCATCCCTGCCGGCAATTACCACCTCAAAGCCAGCTATGTAGGCGCTGCCGAGTTTTGGCAACCCAACATTCAGCTTGCCGAAGGCGAACAAAAAGACCTGGGCGTTCTGCAATTTGGCAGCACTTCCATCGAATTGGCGGAAGCTACCGTCACGGCCCAGCGGGCTATGGTGGAAGTCAAACCCGACCGTACCGTTTTCAACGTGCAGGGCACCATCAACAGCACCGGCTCAGACGGCCTGTCGCTGCTGCGCAAAGCTCCGGGCGTCACGGTAGACAACAACGACAACATTAACGTGCTGGGCCGATCCGGCGTGCTGCTCTACGTGGACGGCAAGCGCATGCCTTTGACCGGAGACGACTTGAGCAGTTTCCTGCAAAACCTGCCCGCCGACCAGATCGACCGCATTGATATCATCACCAACCCTGGGGCCCGCTACGAAGCGGAAGGCAACGCGGGTATTATCGACATCCGGCTAAAGAAGGACGACAGCATCGGTGCCAACGGTTCCCTCAGCGGCACCTTCAGCCAAGGCCGTTACAACCGCAGCAATATCAATGCAACCGGAAATTATCGGAATAAAAACATGAATGTGTTTGGCGCTCTGGGCGCATCGGAAGGCGAGAGCTTTAACGAAATGAAGTTTCTGAGCTTGCAGAATGGCTTGGAACTGGATGAAGTCAACAACAGCCGGCGCACCCGGCAAAATTACAACTATCGCCTGGGCACTGATTTTTTCCTTTCGGATAAACACACCGTTGGCTTTTTAGTGGACGGACGCCGCTTTGATGGAGAAAACAATTCCTTTAACCGCATCGAGATCCTCGACTTGGCCGCCGGGGCTACTATCCCAGATAGCGTACTAGTAGCTCGTAACAATTCAGTGAACAGCCGAGAGCAACAGACTTTCAATATCAACTACCGATTCAGTAATGGAAGCGGCAGCAGCTTGAATATTGATGCCGACTACGGGCGGTTCCGCAATGAAAACGAGCGTTACCAGCCTAACCTATACTTTGACGCTCAGGAGCAAACCTTACTTAGCGAAATCATCAACAGTTTTGATACGCCTACCGACATCGATATATATACCTTCAAAGTGGACTACGAACAGCCGTTGTTGGGTGGCACGTTCAGCGTGGGCTCCAAGCTCAGCCGGGTTGTTTCGGACAACACCTTCCTATTCTTTAATGTGCTGAACGGCGAGCCGCAACGCAACAACGACGCGTCCAATCTTTTTGATTATACCGAAAATGTCTATGCTGGTTACCTCAGCTTCAACCGCAAGCTCAGCGAAAAGTGGAGCATGACAGCGGGCTTGCGCGCTGAGCAGACCGATGCAACCGGCGATTTGCAGACGTTCAAAGCTGAGCTGCAGGAGCCGCCGGTAGAACTCGAGTACCTCAACTGGTTTCCCAACGCGGGCCTGACGTACCAGGCCGGAAGAAACCACACGCTCTCCCTTAACTACGGCCGCCGTATCAACCGGCCCGACTATAACGTCCTCAATCCTTTCAATAATCAAATCAGCGAGCTTTCGTACCAGAAAGGCAACCCGTTCCTGCGCCCGGAGATCGTCAACAACCTGGAGCTGGGCTACACCTTGGCCTACCGCTACAACTTCAAGCTGGCCTACAGCCGCACCACCGACCAAATCACCCGATTGATGGCCCCGGACGAGAACGACCCACGGGCTGGCTTCATCACCTGGGATAACTTGGCGAGCCAGACCGTCATTAGTGCCAATATCAGCGCGCCGGTGCAAATGATGGAGGGCTGGAATGCTTATTTCAATATCAGTGCCTCCCATCTTGACAACCAAGCCGACTACGGCAATGGCGCAGTGGTAGACCTGCAGGCCTTTACCTACAGCATCTTCCAGCAGCATACCATCGACCTGCCATTCGACTTCAAGGGCGAAGTGTCTGGCTATTACAGTGGCCCCGGCGTGTGGGGCGGTGTATTTGAATACGAAAGCAACTGGAGCCTGAACCTCGGCTTGCAGCGCAAGTTCCTCAACGACCAGCTCAATGTACGGGTAGCTGCCAACGACTTGTTTTACGAAACGGGCTGGGATGGGGTTTCCGATTTCGCAGGCTTGGTATCGAGGGGCAGCGGCCGCTGGGATAGCCGACGGGTAAGCGTAAGTGTGAATTATAACTTCGGCAATCAGAAGATCAAGTCGCGCAAGCGCAAAACCGGGCTGGAAGACGAGGCCGGCCGCTTAGGCGATTAATCCCAAAACTTCCACCGGGTTCCTATGTTTGCATGGGGTAACTAACAGTAAATGGACTCACTTACCCAATTGACACTAGGCGCCGCGGTGGGGGAAGCGGTGCTTGGCAAGAAAGTCGGCAATCGTGCTATGCTCTGGGGAGCGATCGGCGGTACGGTACCCGACCTCGACGTTTTCTCCAATATGGCGACCGACGAAATCAGCGCCTTGGCGTTCCACAGAGCCATCACCCATTCCTTTGTTTTTGCCGGCATTGCCCCGCTGATACTCGGGGCAGTCGTGTACCGGCTTTACAAACGGGAGGATACGGCTAAGGCGATGGGGCTGACGGTACTGGGCTTGTTCGCCCTCGTTGGCTTAGGCTCCCTGAATATGCCCATACCACCCGGGGAGGTGGCCAAAACGGCCGGGACGGTGACTTTGGCGATTGTCTTCTTCCCCTTGCTGGTGTGGGGCATACGTGCCCTGCGAGGCCGGCCCGCCTACGAAGCGGCTAGCCAAAGGGAGTGGGTCAAGCTGTTCTTCTGGGCTATTTTCACCCACCCGCTACTCGATGCCTGTACGACCTATGGCACACAGTTATTCCAGCCTTTTTGGGACTACCGGGCGGCTTTCAACAATATTTCTGTAGTCGACCCACTTTACACCCTGCCTTTTTTGCTGCTGGTGCTGGCAGCGCTGATCGTCGGCCGCAACAGGCAGCGGCTGCGTACTGGGCTGAATATCGCTGGCTTAGTAGTGAGCAGTCTCTACCTGTTGTTTACTTTTTACAATAAGTACCATGTCAATCAGGTGTTCCGAAGCTCTTTGGAACGGGAAAAAATCGTCTACCACCGCTTCATGACCACCCCTACCATCCTAAATAATCTGCTTTGGCAAGGCTTGGCAGAAGGGGATAGCGCGTACTACCACGGCATGTATTCTATACTGGATAGCGAGCCCAAGGTCAAATCTTTTACCGTTATACCAAAAAATCACGATTTGCTTCCCGCCCCGCCTCACTCCCGGGACCTAGAGGTGCTAAAGTGGTTTTCCGACGGCTACTTTTCCATCATCCCACGCGATAGCGGGCGGCTGCAGTACAACGACTTGCGGTTCGGCTCGCTGAATCAGTCGCCCAAAGATTCCGCCGACTTTGTCTTTCAGTATTTGCTGGAGGAAGATGAGACCGGAAAGCTCCGCGCACGACAGAGCCGGGGCAACGCCCGCGACCCTGGCGACGCATTAGGGGATTTGTGGGACCGGATGATGGGGAAGTAGCACGCTTAGGCCATCTCCGCCAGTTCCATCCAGCGCATTTCTTTTTCTTCTAGCTCTTCGTTGATATTGGAGAGTTCTTTGGACAAGTCGGTGATCTCCTCGCTGCTCAGGCTGGCATCATTGAACTGCTCGGTGAGTTCGGCTTTGCGCTCTTCCAGCTTGAGGATTTTCTTTTCCAGACGGCGTAGCTCTTTGCGTTCTTCGTGGCTGAGCGCGTTGGGCTTGGTTTTGAGCTTGGTCGTAGTGGGGCTACTGTCCTCGCTTTGACTGCGCTCTTGCTGGCGGTGCGCTCGTTCTTCTTCTTTTTTGACTGCCCGGTAAGTCGTGTAGTTGCCGGGGAAATCCCGGATTTTGCCGTTGCCCTCAAAGACGAAAAGGTGGTCCACGATTTTGTCCATGAAGTAGCGGTCGTGCGACACGATCATGACGCAGCCGGGGAAGT
>JAAAOU010000037.1 GCA_009908745.1 Bacteroidota bacterium | reverse complement strand
ACCGACTACATACAGCTAAACCACGCTGGCGCAGCCGACCGCCTCGTCATCTACAACATCATTGGCCGGGAAATGCGCAGCTTCAACACCGCTCCCGGACAACGCTACTACATCGGCGACTTGCCGAATGGTATGTACTTGGCTAGCTTGGTCAGCCACAAAAAAGGGGTGCTGACAACGCTGCGGGTGCAGAAGAGTGCGTTGCGGCCGTAATTGAGGTTTAAAAGTTGTGAAAGTTGAAGAGTTGAAAAGCTATATCCTGTTTGGTGTTAACTTTTCAACTCCTCAACCTTTCAACTTTCCTAACCTTTCAACCCTACAACCTTTAAACTTTCCTAACCTTAAAACCTTTCAACTTTCCAACCCTACACCTCTTCAACCTTTCAACCCTACAACTTTTAAACTTTCCCAACCCCACTAAGCCGGATATTCCACATAATTCCGCGGCGTCTCATACAAGCGCACACTCAAGTCATATTTCTCATCCAAGTGCTCCCGCAGTATCTGCCAGATGACGTAGCAGATGTTCTCCGCTGTAGGATTGAGCGTCTTGAACTCTTCCGTGTCTAGATTCAAGTTTTTGTGGTCAAAGCGCTGCTCCACCTGCTCTTTTATCAAGTCTTTTAACTCCTTCAGGTCGATTAGATAGCCCGTTACGGGGTCTACCTCCCCGGCGACTTTCACTTCTAGCTCGTAATTGTGCCCGTGGTAATTCGGGTTATTGCACAAGCCAAAGACCTGTTCGTTCTTCTCGTCGCTCCAGTTGGGATTATAAAGCCGGTGGGCCGCGTTGAAGTGGGCACGCCGGAATGCTGCTATTCTCATTACGTTGCTTTTATATTTCGACCTTGGAACAAAAATTCCGGGACAAGGTTGGAGAATGCTATTATCTACATAATAAAATCCTTATTTTAGCGGCTCATTGAACGAATAGCAGAAGGTGAACAGCATTCATCAATATACAACGGAAGGGATTAGAGGAGAAGAGGTTGAGCTTTCCCAGTTCAAGGGGAAGAAGATGATCGTTGTGAACGTCGCTTCCGAGTGTGGGTTCACGCCGCAGTATCAGCAATTGCAGGAGCTCTACGAGGAGTTTCAGGATAAATTAGTCGTGCTTGGTTTCCCCTCCAATGACTTTGGCGGGCAAGAACCGGGCAGTAACGAAGATATTCAAACGTTTTGCAGCACCCGTTACGGGGTGCAGTTTCCGATGATGGCCAAAGTCGGGGTCAAAAAACAGCCCCACCCGGTCTTTCAATGGCTGCAAAGCAAAGCCCTAAACGGGAAAATGGACACTGAAGTCCGATGGAACTTCCACAAATACTTGCTCGACGAAGACGGGCAGCTCGTGCAATCCTTGCCTTCCTCGGTCAGCCCCTTCGACGATGTAGTGCTCGAGTGGCTGCAAGACTGAATGCGCCGCCTCTGCTGTTTGTGTAAACGAACGGCTTATGCAGTTTCAAGACATCATCGGGCAATCTTCCGTCAAGCAGCGCCTCCGCCGCATGGCTTCCGGCGGTCGTATGCCCCACGCGATGCTGCTGCTCGGCCCATCCGGCAGCGGGAAACTCGCCTTAGCGGTGGCTATGGCTCAGTATGTACTCTGCCAAAACCCCACCGAAGAGGATGCCTGCGGGCAGTGTAGCAGCTGCCTCAAAGCGAAAAAGCTCGTCCACCCCGACCTGCACTTCTCCTACCCCACCGTCGGCACCAACGCCACCAGCGAAAACTTTCTGGCCCAATGGCGCGAAGCCTTGCTGGCCAACCCCTACCTGAGCGCCAACGACTGGCTGCAGCACATCGGCGCGGAGAACCGGCAAGGCAACATCACCAAGGAAGAATGCGTCAGCATTATACGCAAGCTGAACCTGAAAACGTTCGAAAGCACGCACAAAGTCCTGGTGATGTGGCTGCCCGAATACCTCGGCAAGGAAGGCAACCGCTTGCTGAAGCTGATCGAAGAGCCGCCGGAGAACACGCTGTTTATCCTAGTGGCTGAAAACCAAGAGCTCATCCTCAACACCATCCTCTCCCGTTGCCAGCTCGTCAACGTGCGGGCGCTGGAGGACGAGGATGTACAGCAGGGGCTGCGGCACAAAGGCCTGCCCGAGCAGGAAGCCCAGTCCATCGCCTACATGGCTAACGGCGATTACCGGGAGGCGCTGCTGCTAGCCGAAAACCGGGAGAACGACAACGCCAAGCGCTTCCTGCAGTGGATGCGCAACGGCTACCAAGGCAAACCGATCAATATGGTGCGCTGGTCCGAGGACTTTGCCAAGCAAGGCCGGGAAAGCCAGAAGCACTTCCTAAAATATGCCCTGCACTTTCTGCGGGAGCTTACCCTGCTGAAAACGGTAGGGCCCGATGCCCGCATCCGCCTGCAGGGCAACGAACTGGAGTCTGCCAAAAAGATGGCGGGCGTCTTTGAAATCGAACAAGCCGAGCAACTGAGCCGGCTGTTCAGCGATTGTGCGTTCGCCGTAGAGCGCAACGCCAATCCCAAAGTGCTCTTCTTGGACGCGTCCATTAAGATGCACTACATTTTGAAAAATAAATTGCCAAAACCTTACGAGGGGCTGAGTGTGGAACTCATTTGAAGTCGGAAGGCGGAAGTCGGAAGTCGGAAGTCGGAAGGCGGAAGTTGGAAGGCGGAGGGCGGAAGTCGGAGGGCGGAAGTC
>JAAAOU010000183.1 GCA_009908745.1 Bacteroidota bacterium | reverse complement strand
CCTGAAGGACTACACTCCCTGCGGTCGTTTCGCCTTCAGGGTAAACCCTTCAACCTTCCCAACCTTTAAACCCTTAAACCTTTAAACCTTCCGACTTCCGACTTCCGACTTCCAATTTCCGACTTCCAACTTCCCACTTCCCACCCTGAAGGACTACACTCCCTGTGGTCGCTCCGCCTTCAGGGCAAGCTTCCAATTTCCCATATTTCCCTACCTTTGCGCCGATGCAGCAACAATCGCTACAAACATGCTGTTTTACTGTGGTCTTGCAAAAGAAGAATTGAGAAATTTTCAGACATAACGTTACATGGATTACCTGATTATGGGCGGGCAGTTGATGCTCAGCTTGTCAATTTTAATAGTACTGCACGAGATGGGCCACTTTTTGCCGGCCCGCTGGTTTGGCACCCGGGTGGAAAAGTTCTACCTGTTTTTCGACCCTTGGTTCGAGCTGTACAAGAAAAAAATCGGCGATACAGAATATGGGATTGGCTGGCTGCCTCTGGGCGGTTATGTCAAGATTTCGGGTATGATAGACGAGAGCTTCGACACGGAGCAGATGAAAAGCGAGCCGCAGCCCTGGGAGTTCCGTTCCAAACCGGCTTGGCAGCGCCTGATTATCATGCTGGGCGGCGTGACGGTCAACTTCTTACTCGGCTTCCTTATCTACGGCATGGTGCTTTGGGTATACGGGCAGGAATATTTGCCGAACGACAACATCAAGTACGGTATCCAAGTCGACTCCCTAGGGCGCGAAATGGGCTTGCGGGATGGCGATCAAATATTGCAGGTAGGCGGCAAGCCCTTCGAAAAGTTCAACGACCGCTTGGTCGTACGCGAGATCATCATCAATAATGCGGAGACGATCACGGTGCAACGGGACGAACAGCGGAAAGACGTACAGATTGACCCCAAGTATGTCACTTTGCTTTCGAGCTACGAATACAAAAACAAGATGCTATTCACCGCCCGTATGCCCTTCAAGGTATTGCAGGTGATGAAGGACTCCCCCGCCGAGGAAGCTGGCATCGACAAGGATGACCGTATCATTGGACTGGACGGTAAGCCGACGCCTTACTTTTTCGACTTCGCCAAAGCCGTACAGGGCAAAAAAAGCGAAGAAATCCAGCTCACGATACTCCGCAATTCGTCTGATACGCTGCAGAAAACGCTGACGACTACGGAGAAAGGCCTGATTGGCGTACAGCGCTATGGCCCCGCCGAGCTTTTTGGCACCGAACGGGAAGAATATTCCCTAGCACAGGCACTGCCCGCTGGCGTAGTCAAAGGGTGGACTTTCCTCGAGGATCAGATCAAAGCCTTTGGGCAAATGTTCAAGGGGCGGATCAAGCCCTCGGAAAGCTTAGGTGGGTTCGGCACTATTGGTTCTATGTTTGGCAACGAATGGCTCTGGGAGCGTTTTTGGACGATGACCGCTATACTGTCGCTCATCTTGGCTTTCATGAACTTGCTGCCCATCCCGGCCCTCGACGGCGGGCATGTGATGTTCCTGCTGTATGAAATGGTGACTGGCCGCAAGCCCAATGACAAAGTGATGGAATGGGCAACGCTGATCGGATTCATCATCGTGTTGTTGCTGGTCCTCTACGCCAACGGCCTGGACATCATCCGAAATTTCTTCAGCTAGAATAGCTTGATAATCAAGCTACAAAAGTGGGGATGCCATTTAGGGGAACTTTTTTTGGGGATTAGGCTTTACAATATCCGAAAGTGCCTGTATATTTGCATCCGCAATTGACGAATTGCTCAAAATGTTGAAATGGAAAGCAGTCGAAGACTGCTTTCCATTTCAACAAGCCGAAGTGGCGGAATTGGTAGACGCGCTGGATTCAAAATCCAGTGGTGGCAACACCGTGCGGGTTCGATTCCCGCCTTCGGTACCATTTGTTGGCGGGAAGAGAAGTCTATCCCGCTTATGCAGCTGTTGGGAGCGCAGCGACCTTACAGATGTACAAGCGGGAATTCCCGCCTTCGGTACTATTTTTTTTTAAGAGGTCGCCCTCGAGCGGCTTCTTGTTTATGCCCGCGTGGCGGAATTGGTAGACGTGCATGATTCAGGTTCATGTGTCCTTACGGACGTGGAGGTTCGAGTCCTCTCGCGGGCACCCTAAAAGCTCAATTGCGACAGCGATTGGGCTTTTTCTTTTCACCCTTTCCGCAGCGGCGGCTCCACTTTTTTCAGCTCCGCCAGCAAATCAACCGGTGGTTTGCCGGTAAAGTATTGCTCCACGCCGCCGTATTTCCCTTCTTTGTCGGGCTCCGCGAGTGCCATGCGTAATTGCCCATAGCTATAGACCCCTCCAAAATGCTGGTGCAAAGCCTTCAGTGAGCCGTCGCTCATCGAGAGTGCTTGCTGCTTGATAATCTGTATGGCTTGGGGCATCAAAAACTCGGTAGCGCTGAGCTTTCCCTGCTCGATCAGGTCGGCTATATGGCCTTCGATGGTGGTCTTCACTAGCCCCCGCTCGGTCGCGATTTCTGGAATGGATTTGCCAGCCCGGTACAATGCCAAGGTTTTTTCCCGGGTATTAGAAGTGGGCGCTTTTCGTTTGGCAGGGCGCGCCATGGCAGGGTCAGGGGCGGGCGCCGGTTTTGCACCAGTTTCTTCGCAGTAGGCGGCTACTATCGCTAGCAGCTCCTCGCCGAACTGCTCCATTCGTTTTT
>JAAAOU010000388.1 GCA_009908745.1 Bacteroidota bacterium | reverse complement strand
ATGAAGGCGCATCCGGAATTGCTCAAGAAGGTGTACAAGCCGTAGCCTTATAGTCTGACAACATGAGATTTGTGAAAATATGACGCCGCTATTTTTTCGGCTCGCAAGGCAAAAAACGTAGGCATAGCCTAAGTTCTGTCGAGGCTTTTTAACGCAGCGAGGCGGAAAAAGAGCAAGTCAGAATTCACAAATCTTGCGTTGTCAGACTATAACACGCCTTTCAGAATAGGCAGTGCCTCAATCTGTCCCGAACGGATTGAGGCACTGCTATATTTAGACTGTCCTAATCAATAAAGAAGCTGAAGCCAAGCCCGAGCCCGAAGGAGCTAAAGTCGATTGTATTGTCTTCAAAGGCGACACTCCTCGCCCGGTCGAAGCGATAGCCGAGCAGAACGTCAATCGAAACGTAGTCGTTGAAAAAGAACGCCGCACCGGCGCTAACACCAAACTCAAGCAAGTTGCGTTTATCTTCGTCGTCACTGCCTACTTGGGAGCGTCCAAGGCTGAAATTGGTCTGGGCAAAAGGTTTTACATTCCCGAGGTCAAAAAAATTATTTGATAATCAAGACAATATTCCGGAATATTGCAGTACAAACAAAGCAGCACTCATGAGCGAATTCAGCCAAGTCGTCAAAGGCGGCTTAAACAAAATATTTAGCAGCGTGAAAAAGTTTTTTCTGATTGTTTTTCTGCTAGCCGTGGTGGGCGGCGGCTTGTACTTTTGGGTGTGCAACTGGACCTACAGCAAGGGCACCCGGGCGGGTACGCTCATCAAAATCTCCTACAAAGGGGTAGCGTTCAAAACCTACGAGGGGCAGCTCAATCTCGGCGGGTTCCGGCAGGATGGCGGGGATGGCGTTTCTGGGAATATTTGGGAGTTTTCGGTTTGGGAAGACGAGGTATACAATACCCTGCAAAATTACGAGGGTAAGCAGGTAAAGCTATACTACCGCGAAAAGTACAAGGCGATGCCTTGGCAGGGGGATACGGAGTACTTTGTGTACAAGGTGGAGCAGGTAGAGTAAGCGCGAACCCATAGTCTGGCTACAGTCCATCCTATGGGTTCGCGCGGTGCTTTGAGTCACAACATTAGACCAGCCAGCCTCACTCCATCACCGGCTCCAGCGTATATCCCGCTTCCCGCAGCAGCGCGATCACGCCTTCATCCCCGGCTAAGTGGCCGGCACCTACAGCAAAGAAAGTAGGCGTCTCCGCCATCATCTCCTCCATGACAGGAATCCAATTACGGTTGCGGCGCACCAGCAGCAGGTCCTCGTAGCCTTTGATGCCACCGTCCTCTTCCATCAGCGTCTGCATAGCGAAAATGTCCTGTGCTTTGTAAAGTTTGACCATATCGGCAAACTGATCCTCGTTGCCTTCACCGCCCGCCTTGACGGCCTCCACCAGCATGTCCGCCTGCACACCGTAGGGGATGCTGTCGAACAGGCTCATCTGAAACTCCGCGGTTTCCAAGCCGTCGATTTCCATGTCGCGCGCTTTGGCCATCTGCATGAATTCCATTTCGTAAGACTTGATGCTGCTGTCGCCGCCGCCCGGCTGCATGTTCAGCATATCTTCGCCGCCGCCGGCAATGGCCGACAGAAACATTGGCTTAATGCGTTCGGCAAACATCATCGGCAGCCCGATGCCTTCGATCTGCTCCTTGACCAAGGCGTATTCTTCCTCGGTAAGCAGGTCGGAAAGGGTGGTATCCCCCGCCATAAAAGCCTTCATCATCAGCGGCATCATCTTGGACATGTCGGTCATCTCTTCCATGTCGATCTCAAAAGCGACATTTTTGACGGACTCGAAGCTTTTCTTCGCGCCTTCGGTCAGGAAGTAGTCTTCGGTGCCAATCATGTGGATCGTACCATACAGGTAGGAGGGCTCCTCCAGGCCATTACCACTAATGGTCCAGAGCAGCGCTTTGTCTTCAGCGGAGGGCGCGTACTGCGCGGAAGCCGGCTGCGCCCATACTTGGATGGCGAGCAGGCTGAATAAAATAGAAAAAAACGTTTTGGTCATCATTTCAGATTATTGTGATGAATATGCTTTAACTAAGATAATAGGGGTGGATAGGATGTCTACTCCCGGATACGGGGAGAATAGATTGGCTATTGCGTTCGAGATAAAATAACAATCAATCGGGTGAAGGGTTTTGGACAGCTGTTATTTTTGCAGCCTACTGTACCGGCTCCGCCCCGTCCAGCACATAGTTAAAGGTATGCCGGTTGCTTTCGTTCAGGCGCAGGGTGCCGCGGAAAATCATGACCGCATCGGTTTTGTACCGTTTCACGTGCTTGGGTTGGATATTCAGCTTGACGATGCTCTCCGGGCCCGCCCCGCCGCAGAAGAAGCAGCTGGCATTGGGGTTACGGGAAAGCACGTAGCTGAGCCCCATGGCATCAAGCGGTATCATGTAGCCTTTGATGGCCACGGTCTGTCCGTCTTTGGCGCTGATTTTTTCGCCAAACGTCGCGGTCTGATACGGCACGCCGTAGTCTTCGGACAGGTGGTCTTCGAATTCGACATCAGCTAGGGTGCCCCAGTCGAGGAAGTCCTGGGCGTCCGCCGTGAGGGCGGCAGTGAAAAAGAGGTAAAAGAGCAATAAGTTCGGGCGCATCGGGTTGATTTTTGTTTATACACCAGCGGTGTGGCACTACATGAATGAGGCAGCTTCAGCGTTT
>JAAAOU010000370.1 GCA_009908745.1 Bacteroidota bacterium | reverse complement strand
AGGAGGACAGCTTTCAGAAGGAGTTTCGGCGCCTGCTGCACGATTACGTCGGCCGGCCTACTCCGCTGTACCTAGCCGAGCGGATGTCGGAGCACTACGGCACCAATATCTACCTCAAGCGCGAGGACCTCAACCACACGGGTGCCCATAAGGTCAATAATACCATCGGGCAGATCCTGCTGGCCAAGCGGCTAGGCAAGAAGCGCATCATCGCCGAGACGGGCGCTGGCCAGCACGGTGTGGCTACGGCCACGGTTTGCGCCCTCATGGGCATGCCTTGCATCGTATACATGGGCGCCGTAGACATCAAGCGGCAGGCTCCCAATGTCTCCCGTATGCGCATGCTGGGTGCCGAGGTTCGCCCTGCGGAAAGCGGCAGCAAAACCCTCAAAGACGCCACCAACGAAGCCATACGCGACTGGATCAACAATCCCGTGGACACACATTACATTATTGGCTCGGTGGTCGGCCCCCACCCCTACCCGGATATGGTCGCCCGCTTTCAAGCGGTCATCAGTGAAGAAACCAAGTGGCAGTTGGAAGAGCAAACTGGCAAGCCCAACCCCGATGCGGTCATCGCCTGTGTCGGGGGCGGCAGCAACGCGGCGGGTGCCTACTACCACTACCTCAACGAAAAGGATGTGCGCCTAATCGCAGTAGAAGCAGCCGGCAAAGGCGTGCATTCCGGCGAATCTGCGGCTACGAGCATACTCGGCACCCGAGGAATCATACACGGCAGCCGCACCTTGCTGATGCAAACCAACGACGGGCAGATCGTAGAGCCTTACTCGCTTTCTGCTGGCTTAGATTACCCGGGCATTGGCCCTATGCACGCCCACCTGATCGACAGCGGACGGGCGGAAGCGATTAGCGTGACCGACGAGGAGGCTATGCAATCCGTCTTTTTCCTGTCCCGTAAAGAAGGCATCATCCCGGCTTTGGAAACCGCACACGCAATCTCGGCCCTCGACAAAATGGACTACCGGCGCGAGGATGTCATTGTGCTCTGCCTGTCCGGCCGGGGCGACAAAGACCTGGATACTTTTATTCAGCACTTTGACCAATACCAAAACGAGGAGGCATGAATCGACTGGAACGATTGTTTAGCCACAAGCGGGAAGACATTCTCAACATCTACTTCACGGCGGGCTACCCCGGCTTGGAGGACACGGTGCCGCTCATCCGTGCGTTGGATGAGGCAGGGGCAGACCTGATTGAAGTGGGCATGCCCTATTCCGACCCGCTTGCTGACGGCCCTACCATACAGGAAAGCGGGCAGGCTGCCATCCGAAACGGGATGTCCATCCCCAAGCTGTTCGAACAGCTCAAAGAAGTACGGCAGTACACCGATATTCCGCTGGTCCTAATGGGCTATTTCAACCCGGTGATGCAGTACGGCGAACAGCGTTTCTTCGAGCACTGCGCCGAAGCGGGCATCGACGGGCTCATTCTGCCGGATCTTCCCATTTACGAGTACGAGCACTTTTACAAAGCGCAGATTGAAGGGGCAGGCTTGCAAATCAGCTTCCTCATCACCCCGCAAACCTCGGAGGAGCGTATCCGAAAAATAGATCAGCTCAGCACGGGTTTCGTCTACATGGTTTCGGATGCTTCCATTACCGGTGCTAAGCGTGGCATCTCGACAAAGCAAATCGAATACTTCGAGCGGATAAAGGGTATGGGGCTGCGCAATCCCCGCCTGATCGGCTTTGGCATTTCCAGCCACGAAGCTTTTTCCACCGCTTGCCGGTACGCCAACGGGGCGATTATCGGCAGTGCGTTCATCCGTGCGCTTAAAGACGGCAAGGATGTACAACAAACGGTACACGATTTTGTCAACAGCATTCGCCAACCCGCGTCTGTATAAAGAGCTACCATGATTATCCAACTCGAGCCCAAGATCAGCAATACTGAGCTGAGCAGCCTGGAAGAAAAACTAGCTGAGATACACTACAAGACCAACCGGGTGAAAACCCAGTACGGCGACTACATCATCTGTGTGGGCAAGAAGGAGTTTGACATCCGCAGCGTGGGCACCATGCCGGGGGTTCGCGATATCCACCGGGTGAGCGATGCTTACAAGCTAGTGTCTAAAAAGTGGCGGGTGGAAGATACGGTCATCGACTTGGGCGAAGGCATCAAAATCGGCACCGGGTACTTTGCTATCATGGCGGGGCCGTGCTCCATAGAGTCGGAAGAGCAGGTTGCCAAAACCATCGACCATCTCGCGTCACAGGGCGTCAAAATCATGCGCGGCGGCGTCTACAAACCCCGGTCTTCCCCCTATTCTTTCCGGGGGCTCGGGATCGAAGGCTTGAAAATGTGGCAGCGGCAGGCTAGTCAGGCGGGCATCAAAATCATTACCGAGGTGATGATGGTGGAGCAGATTGAAGCGATGGCCGACTATGTAGACATCTTTCAAGTGGGGGCACGCAACTCTCAGAATTTCAACCTTTTAGATGCGCTGGGCGAAGTAGATAAGCCGGTGCTGCTCAAGCGGGGCATCTCTGGCACGATAGACGAATTGCTGCAAGCGGCCGAGTATATCTTCTCCAACGGCAACGAGCGCATCATGCTGTGTGAACGCGGTATACGCAGCTACGAAAAGGCTTACCGCAACACTATGGATGTCAACGCTATAGCCATGCTCAAGGAGAAAACCCATCTGCCAGTCATTGCCGACCCCTCCCACGGCATTGGGCTGCGCCGGTATG
>JAAAOU010000188.1 GCA_009908745.1 Bacteroidota bacterium | reverse complement strand
CGCCCCGTTGGTCGTCTACATAAGTCATGAGGCGGCGGGCGGCAGCGCGGGCTTCTTTCTCCGTTTCCCGTACGATGACGTGCACGCGTAGCCCAAAGTCGACTTCCCGGCCGTAGCCAGCGGCTTTGTCACTCATATTTCGCATCAGCTGCTGCAGCTTGTCCTCCGTTTCCGGCCACATGAGGTAGACATCGCAGTGCTCCGCGCAGAGGTCCACGCCAGGTGGAGAGTAACCACCAAAGTAGAGCAGCGGGCCACCGTTTTGCTGATAGGGCTTGACGGGCTCGGTGGTCGGCAGCTGTATGTTGTAAAACTCACCTTTGAAGTCAATTTGCTCCTGCGTCCAGCACTGCTTCAGGATTTCAATGACTTCTCGCGAGCGCTGATAGCGGGCGGCGGATTCCAGCTCTTCGCCCGGCATATTGGAAGAAATGATGTTGATGGTCAGCCGCCCCTTGAGGATATGATCCAGGGTGGCGATGGAGCGGGCCAGCATAGGCGGATGCAGCTCCCCGCAGCGGATGGCGGTCAGGATATTGATCTGCTGCGTAAGCGGGGCGACCGCACTGGCAAAGGTCCATACATCTTGCCCGACCTGGTAAGACGAGGGGCAAAGAATGTTGCGGTAGCCGAGCCGGTCGGCGGTCAGTAGTACGTTGGAGGTATTGCTCCAGTTGCTTTTGTAGCGGAAGTCGTGGCGGCTCAGGAATGCATCGTCGCCGTTGCACAGCGGGGCGAACCAAGCGACTTCTGCGCCTTCCAGGTGGCGGGAACGGATGTTGATACTCATAGATTTAGTTGGGTTGCGGAATGAATGTACGCAATGCCGTTAAAACGCCCGCCCCTAGCAGCAATTTTCTTCCCGCTACCGCGGCTTATAGCGCGAGGCATCCATCAGCTTTTGCGCATCCTCCATCGCCAGCAGTTCCGGCAGCGTCGTCTCCGGGTAGCGCTCCATGTAAGCTTCTACGATTTGCCAGCCGATCCAATTGGCGGTGCGGCCCGGTGCTTCCGGAGGCATGCCGGGCGAGTGGGGGCTGTATTCGACCAGCTTGCGAATATTCTGCCAATCGTTGGAATACAACAATTCTTCCTTGAGCAAATAAGCCCACATTTCTAATTCGTTTTCCTCCAGCCACTGCGTCTGCGCTGCTGTAATTTCCAACTTGATGCTATCCGGCGTGTAGGGCAGCAGGCGGTCCAGCACATACAGTTTCTTGCCGTTGTGGACCATCAAGTCGAGCAAGCGGCGCTGCCGGGGCTCCTGTACCAAACCACCGATAAGCGCCTGTACCGCTTTAGACACCAAATGCTCGCGGTTGAAGGTCCGCACCAGATAAGCCGAAAAGGCAGGATCACCGGGGTTGATCTTTTGGTAAGGGTAAGCCTCCCCAAGGAAATAATCCAAGGCGACCGCTAGGTCATTTTCCCCGTACACGAAAGCCGCCACGGCGTATTCGGAGATAAAGGTCGTCACCGTAGGCGTGGTCTCCTCAGGAAAGTAATGGCGGAAATAGCGGAACGCCTGCTCAAAATCGGCCTCCACCTTCTGCATATCGGGGTAGTGGTACTGAATACTGTCGTAGAGTTCCTGCACCGGCGGGTGCTGCACGAAGCCGCGCATGTACGCCGCCGGCCCCTGCGGCGCCACCCTCGGGTCGTTGATGCCCAAAATCTGGTTGAAAAAAATGGGGCTGAACTGCGGGTAAGCCGCCTTCAGACTGTCGAGCACGACGGCCATCTGTGCGGTATCCGCTTGAAACAAATCCCGTTCAAACCGGCGGATGTCTACCTCCACTGCTATGTCTGAAACATCCGGGGCATCGGGCCCCTCATCCGACAAACAGCCGACGAGGATGAGGATTATCGTCAGCGCAGCAAACAAATACAGCTTATTTACGATCATAGAATGTACCATTTTTGGCGGGTATATCGTTTTGATGTCTTAATTTTGGCTCAGAACTTGTGTGACAAGCTGCCCTTCGGGCTCGCCGTTCACAAAAAACTAAATCACGATGAAGAAAATTGTTGTATCCCTCGCTTTAATATTTTGCTTTTTAGCAGCTACCCAAGCTCAAGAAGCCGTGCGCTTCGGTTTTCAACTCAGCCCTACCTTTGGCTGGATGACGACGGACAAAAACACCGTAACCTCCAATGGCATGAACCTCGGCCTTAAGCTCGGGCTGATGGGCGAATTCTACTTTCAGGAAAACTATGCGGTCACTACCGGCCTGGGCTTCGCGTTCAACGCCGGCGGCACGGTGCTGCACGAAATGGAAGGGGAATACTGGCGCGACTCCGGCGAAGATATCCCGCAGGAGTGCCGCGACTTTTTCATGGAGAACGGCCCTAACCTCAAGTATTCTGTCCAATATGTGGAAATACCAATTGGGCTCAAACTGCGTACCCGCGAATTTGGCTACCTGCGCTACTACGTGGAGCCTAACCTAGGACTAGGTTTCCGCACCCAGGCAACCGGCGATGTGCGCAACGCGGGCGACGAGTGCAACGACCTCAATATCCGCGAAGAGGTCGCGCTGCTCAACTTGTTCTGGGGCATTGGCGCTGGCGTCGAATACAGCGTTTCCGAAAGCACCTCCATCGTCGGCGGTATAGGTACACAGTTTGGCTTTGTGGACGTCACTAGCGGTGAAGACCTCGTTTACCGGGATGGCAGTGTGAGCAGTGCTTTCACTCAAGACCCGCGGAGTGTGCTGCGGGCTA
>JAAAOU010000001.1 GCA_009908745.1 Bacteroidota bacterium | reverse complement strand
GTAGGAGAAGTCGTTGATGTCGATTTCTTGGGGTGAGGTGGGTTGATTGCTGTATGGCTGGTGGCTCATTGGTGGTGTTGAGTTTTTTGGCAAATAACGGAACAATTTGGGATAATATAAACGGCGCTTTGTGGTTTTGGTTGCCGAGGTCGGGGAGGCAAAAGTGGATGGATAACAGGATACGGAGATTGAAAACCCGCTGCGCTTGCATTTGTGAAATGGAATGAAAATGGTACATTTAGGGTCCGGCACGTCACGTAGCCGGGCCGTAGCTATCGGGAAGCCTAAGTAAAATGCCCCCGATCGCGATCGGGGTACCATCTTCTTAGGCTTTGACGTTAGCCCTATTACCTCGTAGCACAAGGGGCAGATGCACAACCTTTTTACCAGCGCACCTAAAACCATGGAAATAACAATTCCCGTTCTGAGTCTAGTCATCATTGCCGTAGGTAGTGTTGGCGTCACTGTATCTGTTTTCATGGGGCTGCTGCTATTTTCCCAAAAGGACAAGAGGCATATATCCACTAGTCTACTGGCTGGCCTGCTTTTTCTTTCCGGATTGACACTACTCAATGATGTATTGGTTACATCGGGCATCAGCAACCGGATTCAGCAGCTGTATTTTATTCCAATATACTACTCGCTGAGTATAGCACCGCTATTTTACCTTTTCGTCAAGTCAAAATTCAAGTATCAGCTAGATAAATCTGATGCGTTACACGCGATTCTTCCCATTGTGCAGGCTATGGTCTACTTTTCTATCGGATTCCGTTCCGTGGAGTTTAAATCCATGCTATATGGTAATGACGCCTTTCGGATGTACCTGGAAGTAGAATCATTTCTTTTCCCCATATCCTTGGTTGGATATACGCTTCTTGCTTTGTCTTTTTTTAAGAGAAAAAGCGACTCTGGCCTCTTCTGGGCAAAAGACATTAAAAGGTGGCTCAAAAAATTTGCTGCCGGAATGCTGTTGATTGCCGTGATGGAGTTTTGTTTTTCACTGATGGAGTACAGCGATTTATCCGGTCAGCTATCGGGTTTCCCATTTAGGTTGACCCATACTTTTACGCTTTCTACCTTTGTGTTCTGGATTGCTATAAACGGGTTCAAACAGTACTATCCATTACAGATTTTTACCTCAAAGCCTGCTCAGGATGCGCCGTTAATTGACGAGAAGGAGCTGTCTGATCTAGTAGTGAAATTGAAGCTGCTTATGACCCAGGATAAAGTATACCTCAATCCCGATTTAAACCTCGAACTGCTCTCCAGTTACCTCGGCATTTCCGAAAAGCGCTGCTCTTACGTTTTGAACAAGGGGGTGAACGCCAACTTCAACCAGTATATCAACAACCTGCGTATTGAAGCTTTCAAAGAGAGGGTCCGACAGGGGCAAAACAAAACTTATACCTTGACGAGCATTGCGTACGAGTGTGGCTTCGTTTCTAAATCCACATTCAACAGGGTGTTCAAATCAAACTGTGGCATCACCCCTTCCGAGTTTGTCAAACTGACCCAAGATTCAGCATGACCCTATAAAAATACAGCCGGAGCAGGTCCCAAATCCAGATTTGAAGCGCTTCGGCCACCAAAGCATCACATATTTGCTACTCACAAAATATAAACTGTAGCAATTATGGATAACAAGATCAAAGCTTTCTTTTTGGGCGGCAGCCGGCAAAACTCGGCTAGCCAAAACATTGGTTTTTTCCTTCTTCGTTTTTTCGTGGGGCTTGCGCTCTGCACCGTCTTCGAAAAATTCTTTCCCAAAAATGGCGTTTGGGGCCCGCAAGAGTGGTTTATTCAGGATACCGCCAATATGGGGTTCCCATTTCCAGCCTTCTTTGCCTGGGTTGCGGTGTTGTCTGAATTTTTTGGCGGCCTCTTGTTGATGCTTGGCCTGTTTACCAGGCCGGCCGCCTTACTGAACGTCTTCGTGACCTTCACCGCCACCTTCATCTATCATCAGGGGGATATCGGCGACTCGGGCTTACTCTCCTTTTTCTTCATGATTATGTGCCTTTGCATCTTGCTTTTTGGGGCAGGGAAATTCAGTCTGGATTACGTTCTTAGCAAAAGGCAGGCTAGGCGCGTGGCCAACCTATCGATGGTTCTTTTACTGCTTTGCTCGTTCAACTACGCAGCCAGCCAAAACAGTAGCCATTCGGTCACTTATCAGAACAGTGTCTCCTCAGTTGATCTCTCGCGCGCTCAATTTTATTTGAAAAACAACAGCTTGTTGCCCAAGAAGGTAACTTTTATTATCTACCAGCCTCAGCAAGTAGGCAATAACACCATTGTAAAATGGTTCTTGCCGTTTCAAAAAGTAAAATTTGACTTGCCCGTCCGGTCCAAAATCTATGTGGCTACTGATTCGCAAGTCGATACGGTGATGCAAGGGCGGCGGATAGACGGCGATAAGCCATTTGTAAGCGTAAGTGAAAAAATAATGAACGCTACCTTGCCATTGAATAAACGGGAATGAACGGCTACCGTTTGCTTTATTGGCGCTTCGCCAGCCACTCCCGCGCATTCGCGAAAGCCTGCATCCAGGGGGAAACCTCATCTTGCCGGCTGTTGGGGTAATGCGCCCAGTTCCAAGGGAAGATAGACCGCTCAATATGCGGCATCGTGACCAAGTGCCGGCCATCCGGGCTCACCAGCATAGCCGTATTGTAGGTGCTGCCGTTGGGGTTGGACGGGTAGCCTTCGTAAGCGTATTTGGCGACGATGT
>JAAAOU010000038.1 GCA_009908745.1 Bacteroidota bacterium | reverse complement strand
CTGAGGGGCTCCTTCAGGCTGCCTAAAGCGAGATTGAGCCAGTAGGCGGCATTAAGCCCCAGATGGCGTTGTTGATCGGCATAAACGGTTCTAAGGCGTTGCGGCAAGCCTTCTTCCTGCACCGACTGAGCGCTAGCCAAGTCCGGCAGAGCAACCGCCCCGCTGACGGAACTAGCGGGCCAGACAGCCGGTGGTGTCAGCTTTAGCAACGGAAACACGCTGTTGGATGTGGCTTGCTGTTGCCACGCCCGCCACGTTTCCAGAGGCATACGGCGCAATTCGTACCCCCCAAAACGGGCGTAATCCGCCGGCCGCCGGGCCGAGTCGGCTTCTGAAACACTGAGGATAAGCAACTGCTGCAGCTTCTCCTCCAGCCCCATCTCGGCTACCGCCTGTAATGCCAAGCTGTCGCCCTGCTGCAGGAATGCTGCCGTACCCGGCAAACGGTATTCCGGTGCCTCAGCGGTAGGCTGACACCCACAAAGGACAATACCCAGCAAGAACAATATGGCGGTTGCTTTTCTCATAGTATAAACGGTAATAAGAGACCGTTGCTTTCTTTTTACGCGACGGAAAGGAATTTGTTGCTTGTCCTTATTATAACGCATAGAAAGCGTAAAAGAGCGTTAACACAAACATAAAGTTGCTTATTCTTCCTCTTCCCTTCTTAAACTAGGGGCTACATCGTTATGCAGTAGTGCTGCGGCGAGCTGCCGGGCTTCCGAATGCGCATTGCGCCACCAGTTGGGCGACCAAGTAGACAGCAAGTCCCACCCCTTTTCCCGCAGGCGGGCACGCTGCTGGTATTCCCAGAAAAAACTGGTTTGAGGCCCGAGCCCCAAAAAACCGTCGGGCAATATAGCTGCCCGCGGCGGCTGCCCGATCACTACCGGGGGTTCGCCCAGCGGGGCTTGTTCATCCACCGCTATGGCAGCGCCACTGAGGTAGGGCTGCAAATGCTGGCGGACCGCTTCCAAAAAGGTCATGGGCTGGGCGTAGTCGGTATTGTCAGCCAGATAAGGGCTTGCCGCGCGGGACAGCCGGTTCTTCGCGCTGTGGTGCTCCTGTGCGCAGGCCCGCAGGAAAGCCAAATAGGCGGGCCACAGCTCTGCGTCTGTGATCGTTTCTGAACGCGCTGCTTCGTCCAGCCAGCTTTGCGGCAATGAATTGAGGACCATAACCCGCTGCCGCGCCCGGCTCATCAGTTGCAGGAGCTGCTGTTGGTAGGCTGGTGTCTCCAAACGGTGCCGGTGGGCGGTTACTTCCCCCTCCAAACCAGTCGCACCGAATGTGCTGGACAACAGCAAGACATCGAAATGCTGCCCACCCAGTTCTTCAGGGTGGAGGATGGACAAACCATTGCGCTCCAACTGCTGTATGGTCTCCACGCCGGCCGAACGGCGTTGCTTGATCCCCAGCAGCAAGTCCGATAGCTTGTCGCGTTGGCCGCGGGTCATGCAGACGATGCCCACGGAAGGGAAAGTACGCTGCGGCGTCCGTTCGATTTGGTTCAGCAAACTGACAATGCGGAGGACTTCCTCCTCGTTGGACTCCGTCTCCTCGTCGTAGCGGCCATCTATCTGCTCAAAGTAAAAAGGTGCAGGGTCTTGATTGGGTACTACCCCTTGCGCGGCCTGCTGTAAATTGCCTGAGGTGGGCTGGTAGACATGGGCCAGCAAGCCCGTGCCACACCCCTCGGCGGCCAGCTCCGCGGGTGGCGCTACCGGCTTGCCCAACTGAAGGGGGCTCAGGAACAGCACGCGCTCTCCCAGAGCGAGCAGTTGTTCTAATTGTACCGGATGGACAGCCGCGGCTTCTTCGACAATAACCAGGCCAAACGGTTGCTGCTGGCCATGGAAGCACTCCACAGCCAAGTCCGCGTTCATCAGCAAAGCGGGGCAAGCCGCACGCACCGTCGCCCCAGCCTGTTGCATAAGACGGACAGTGGTAATAGCAGCAGAGCCCCCCGGCTCGGTCAACTGCTCGTAGGCCCGTCGGTCGCGGCGGCGCCAGCTTTTGAACGCTTCCGAACGCCGCTTTGCCCAGTACTGCAGCGTATGGGTCGTCATTAAGGGCAATAGCTCCTCGCGGCAAGCCCAAAGCTGCTCCAAGGCTTCCTCCTCAGGCGGCAGCACGGCTTCGTAACGCTGATTGAGCACATTGTCCAGAAACCAAGTCTTGTAGGCCGCCTGCCAATCGTCGGGCCGCATTTTGAGCAGGGCTTTGACCAAGCGGCGGGCTTTTTCGTCCAGCTGCAGCCAATTGCGTTGCCAGTCGTAAAAGTTGTCAAACTCGGGAAGCGCCCGGCGGGTGGTCTGTAGTTGCTCCATGGCGTCCTCCAAGAAGCGTTGCCGCCGGGGAATAGTGAGCATTTTGTGGTCCAGCGGCAAGTGGTAGAGCCCCGTCTCGTTAACGGCTTCTACCCAGCGGTCGAGGCTGTCTTCCAGCTCTTCGACTTGCTGGCCGAAGCCCAATTGCGGATTGGCGGACTTGCGGCTCAGCCGGCTGACTTCCTCCTGTACCCGCTCTCGCAGGGTCATGCGCCAGCGTTGCAGGGCTTCTTCAAACGCTGCCAGTGTTTTTTCGATACGCGGCATGCCGGTCTGCAGGTCAGCGACGGGGAAGGTGAAGTCAAAGTAGGGGTTGCGCTCAAACTGCGTACGGATAATATCGTAATCGTCCAACACCTCTTCCCTTTTGGCCAGCACCTGCTTGGCTTGCTCGGAGAATACGCTCTTGAC
>JAAAOU010000201.1 GCA_009908745.1 Bacteroidota bacterium | reverse complement strand
GTGATTACCTGCTCATCCAAGGGCAAGTGGCCCATGCCAAAACCGGCAAGCCCCTCCCCTACGCCCACGTGGGCATACCCGAGCGCAGTATTGGCACCACAACCGGCTATAACGGCACCTTCACGCTGAAAGTGCCCCCCTTCTACCGAAACTCGGTGTTGACGGTATCTTACATTGGCTTCAGGACTTACACCCAAGAAATAGGCCAGCTGAACAACCCGCTGAACACCCGGCTGCAGCCGGCCACCGCCATGCTGCAGGAGGTG
Organism: Bacteroidota bacterium; assembly: GCA_009908745.1. Classification (GTDB taxonomy): domain Bacteria; phylum Bacteroidota; class Bacteroidia; order Chitinophagales; family Saprospiraceae; genus Phaeodactylibacter. Next base: position 2,483 of record JAAAOU010000201.1, on the reverse strand, counting down.
ATCGTCATGGACGAATCCAAGATTGAGGACATCATCCGCCGGGCTGTGCGCCGCATACCAGCAAACTACCCCGACCGGCCGAGCAACCTGACGGCTTTCTACCGGGAATCCCGTACTGATAGCGAGCAACAATATGTCTATTTGGCCGAAGGCGTGCTGCAGCTTTACAAAACCAGCTACGAAAAGGACGATGAAGGGCAGGTTGGGCTGCTGCAAGGGCGGCAAATGGCATTGGTGGCGGAAGATACCTTCAAGCGGCAGTCGAATTTCAGCTCGGGCCACCTGGCTGCCGACCGCTTCGACGTGGTCAAAAACCGGGAGGATTTCATCAACGAGCAGTACTTCCCCGCCTATCAGTACTGGATAGAAAACCTGACCGAGCAAGAGGGCCGGCCGGTTTATGTCATCGGCTTCGACCGCGCCGCGCAGGACGAGCGGGCGCGCATGAAGGGGCGGGTCTATATCGACACTGCTTCTTATGCCTTCGTGCGGGCGGAGTTTGAAATACTGCCTGACGCACAGCGCAGGGTGGATGACTACCCCCTATACTTCGGCAACTGGCGCTCCAACCGCTACGCTGTCAACTACCGGCAGGGCAAGGAACACTGGCACTTCAGCGACGCGCTGCGAGAAGGCGTATGGCGCGACAGCGGTTTGTACACCAATGAGATCATCGTCACGGAGGTCCTGCCAGGCCGGGGCAAGAAAATCCCCTACATGGCGCGGCTCAACCGGAATGACCGCTTTCTCGACCTTACCGGGGACTATGATGCCTCTTTCTGGGCCAGCTACAACACCGCGCCGATCAACGACCCCAAGCTGGCGGCGCGTATGGAAGCTTTCCAAAACCAGGATAAGGCCGAGCAGGTTTTTGACACGGCTTATGTGGCGCAATTGCAGCGCCAACGAGACTCCATACGAGAGGTACAGTCGCAATCCGAGCCCCAGGCCCGTACCCCCGATGGATTTGTGATTATGGAGCCAAACGGAAGCGCATTTGACCTCCACTTTAGCTACGGCTTAGGTGCCCACAATTTGCGTAGTGAAGCGGGCCGGTACCGCCTGGGCTACTTTGCCGACCGGGGCGACCCCAATTCGCTTTTGTCGAAGGGGAATGACCTGGCTACTCAGGAGTACGAACTCATCTACCAGTTCGCACTAGACTTCACCTACAAGCACTGGATGCTGCGCTGGAACCTGGGGCGCGACCTGTGGACCAACATTTACCGGGAAAGCGCGATTGGGCTGGGCGCGCAGTTCAACCTCACCAAAAGACGCCGGCCGGTATTCGTGCGCCCCCTGGTGCAGTACAGCCGCTTGTTCTACGGCCGACGGGTGGGCCGGGCCGATAACGACTACGGCCGCTTTGAGGCGGATGACAAAAAGTTCCGGGCGGATAAGGTGCGTATGTTTTACGGGGAGCGCCGGCAACAACTAAAGCTAAGCCTAGAAATGGCCGTCGAGCTCAACCCAAGCCGCGAGCTTTTTGTGCGGGTGGGCTATCACCTGCCATTCGCCAATCAAAGCCGGCTGTTCCTGCGCGAGAGTGGCCGCTTTTTCAACCGCAATGCCCGGGTCCCGCTGTCGGATGCTACGCTAGTCACCCGCAACGGCGAGCCTCACGAGGGTACGATGGCGGTGGACGAGCCTTCCTTTTCGCTGACGGTGGGGGTGTTGATGAAGTGAGGTAGGCGTTATTAAGCTTTGGCTGGCGTGAAGCTTGTCATTTTACTGATAGTGCGTCCCTAAGGGACGATATTTAAGGTTTGAGTCGTGCTCTTGCTTAGCTTTTGAGCTGCCGACGGTCTTTGTTCCTCGGCTTTATACACGCTCCATGCTAATGATCCGACTATTTTTTTATATTTGGTTACTCAACCTCCTATTGCATATTAAAGTAGAATGCGTAGTTTCTCCCGCTGCCATGGTAGAGTCCAAAACCGTAACGGAGACATCGACTACTATCAAATGGGCTGAAGAAGGTACGGCTACTATATCTGTCACTGCTACCAACACTTGCTCTGGGCTGACGACCACCGAGAGCTTGACGGTTGAAATTGAAGACTAAGTAAAGACAGACATCGAAAATCACAGCAAGGGATAGTGACCTCTTTCACTATCCCTTGCTAAAAATCAGTTACATGATTACTCACAAAAGACTCTTAATCTGTATTTTGCTCACCAGTTTTTTCACCTTTTCCTGCGAAAAAAGGAGCCTCCTGCCCGATTCGCTTGATGAAATCGAATACTTCTGCCCGACGGGTGAGGTGGAGTCCTACTTTTTAGGGTGGATAGAAGGAAAGGGGGTATGTTTCAAAAAGGGAATCAACCATTATCGACTTGAGGCAGGCGTAGCTTCAAGCTTCACTACGGATGGGCCGACGGCAACCGTGGGTGATGGGCAGGAAACTCAAAATAACTACTCTAGCCGGGGGAATGTGCGCCTGGTACCAGTAAAGGTATTCCCTAAGGGTACAGTCATTCCC
>JAAAOU010000413.1 GCA_009908745.1 Bacteroidota bacterium | reverse complement strand
TAGTTTGGTACTACGGCTAGAAGTGCCTTTGGCAAAATCGGCTTTCTCCAGCAGCACGACCGACAACCCGCGAGACAAAGCGTCTAGGGCGACCCCCAAACCAGAAGCGCCCCCGCCGATAACGGCAATATCCCAGCTGCCTGATTGGCTTTTAATTTGCGCTAAAATTTCGGTTCGTTTCATTTTATTGATTTTTGCACAACAAAACTACACAAAACGAAAACAAAAAGCAATAAAACAAAATCAATTCTTTGTAAGGTTTCCTTTATAAAGGCTTTCTCGTAAGTTTACGGGCAGAACAGTATAACAGCGTCTTGACATGCAGATAGCAGAACGGCATAATTTCATCTTGCAAGAACTAGAACGGCGGGGAGCGGTAAGCGTGGCGGCCCTGAGTGAAGCCATGGGCGTGACGGCCGTTACGGTGCGCAAAGACCTCAAAGTGCTGGAGGAAAAAGGGGCATTGCTCCGCTCCCACGGCGGGGCCAGCCGGCCCACCACCTACGTCAACGACCGCCCCATTGGCGAGAAAATGCAGGTCCGGGTACGGGAAAAACAGCAAATCGCCGCGGCGGCAGTAGAGCTACTGCAACCGGAAGAGGCCATCATCATCGGCTCGGGCACTACAGTACGGGCTTTCGCCAAAGCTATACCCCAGCAATTGCCCCTGACCGTCCTCACCAGCGCCATGAACGTCACGCTTTCCCTCATTGAGCACCCTAAGGTAGAAATTGTCCAATTAGGAGGCGTAGTGCGCAAGAGCAGCCGCTCCGTCGTAGGGCATTATTCGGAAACTATGCTGGCCGATTTTGCCTGCAGCAAGCTGTTTTTAAGCGTGGATGGCGTCAGCCCCGACTTTGGGCTCACCACTTCTAATATGATGGAAGCCCACCTCAATGCCCAGATGATCAAAGCGGTGCCCCAAGTGGTGCTTTTGGCCGATTCCAGCAAGTTTGGGAAAAAAGGCTTCGGCAGGATCGGCAGCCTGCAAGAGGTGCACACCATCATTACGGACCAAAGGCTGGCCGATAGTTACCGCCAGCAAATCGACGAGATGGGTATTAAGCTTATCTTGACCTCAGGCTAACCCTCAACTTCTTCTACCAAGCGAACGCTCCAAGCAGCCGGCCGGTCGGCAAACAGGGCTTTTGTCCTCTTCCAGGTCGTGCGGAAAAGCGTGGAGTGGCGGTATGCGTCAAGCGCCGCTTCGTCTTCCCAGTAGCTGTAGGTGAAAAACACGCCTGGGTCCCCCTCTTCCCGCCAAAGCTCCAAGTGCCGGCACCCCGGGAAGGCCCGGATTTGGTCTTTGCTACTATCGAAAATAGCGAGGAAATCAGCGGTTTTATCCCGCTTAAAAGTGAGCTTGACGATGCGTTTGATCATGAGTGGAAATCAATTTGTACGGTGTCCTCTACTTTCAAAGACAGCAGGCTGCCGGCCCGGCCCATATTGATGGCAATCTCTAGCAAGCCGGCGGAATTAAACAGGCATAGGGGCTCGCCGACCTCTACTTCATTGTAGTACTGGCTGAGCTGGCAGATCGGGTCGTGCCGCTTGAAAAAGAGCTGGAAGCCACGCCCCCCGCTGACCTGCTCAAACAGGGACTTGCTGACGTTCGTAATGGCGTTTTCGTAGTTGTCGATAAAAATGACGGACCCGCGGATTTGAGAATGGCTGATAACCGGCTGCAAGGTAATACGTTGGACAATGCCTTCCGCGGGCGGCCCAATTTCGATCACCGGCCGTCCCCTCCCCAAAAACCCCGCCGCGTAAGCGTAGACTTCCTCCAAGTTCAGCAAGCGGTCCTCCCGGTATTTCAGCTCGTGAAACGCCTTGGGTTGGTCGTCGCCAAAAATGAGGGTGAACAAACCGTTGTCGGGGGCCACAAAGTAGTGCCCGTGGTGCGCCGCCACCAGAAAACGGGGTTTCTCTACGGCATAGTCATTAACGCTGATCAAGTGGATGGTCCCTTTGGGAAAACTCGCCCAGGCATTGCGGAAAATAAAAGCCGCCTGCACGATGTCGTAGTTGTTGACCGTGTGGGTGATATCCACAACCCGCAACTCGGCAAACTCCCGCAACATCGCCCCTTTAAGGCGTGCCAGTTCGTAGCCTCCATGGCCAAAATCCGTCGTAAGCGTTACAATCGCCATAGCTTCTCTTTATTGAGCTTGGTCCAAATGTAAGCAAATCCCCTTCGTTTCTACATGCCGTTTTTGGGGAATTTGTCAAAATAAGGGCTATTTTCCAGTAGGCCCGCAGCACATTGAACTTTTTAAAAAACCCATCAGTTTTGTAGGCATCAAGCAGTGGCAAAACTGCAATTAAGAGACCAAATACGCCCACTATATTGAGTGAAATCATTCTTACGGTAGACAGCGTCGACCTTGTCGAGCTCTACGGTGCCAACAATAGCAAACTGAACATCTTGCGCAAAGCGTTTCCTACCGTGACCATTACGTCCCGGGGCAGCCACGTCAAAATGAGTGGCGCAAAAAAAGAAACGCAGAATGCAAAGTCCAAATTGGAAATGATGGTCCGTTTGCTGCGCGAACATAAAGAACTGCCTGCTCAAACGGTACAGGAATTGGTCAAAGGCAAAAACCCCTTTGCCCACAAACTCAGCCCAAACAGCTCGGCCAACAAAACGATCATCCACGGCCGGGGCGGCAAGCAGATCAAAGCCAAAACCCGCAACCAAAAACGCTTGATCGAAGCCACTGAAAACAATGACGTGGTCTTCGCCGTAGGGCCCGCAGGTACTGGCAAGACATACACCGCCGTAGCACTGGCTGTACGCGCATTGAAAAACCGGATGGTCAAAAAAATCATCCTGACCCGCCCGGCCGTAGAGGCTGGCGAAAGCCTCGGTTTTCTGCCCGGCGACTTGCAGGAAAAGGTAGACCCTTATCTGCGCCCGCTCTACGATGCGCTGGACGATATGCTCCCTGCTGAAAAACTGCAACAGTTCATGGCCACGCGGGTAATCGAAATCGCCCCGCTCGCTTTCATGCGGGGGCGTACGCTGGACAATGCTTTTATCATCCTGGATGAAGCGCAGAACTGCTCTACCCTGCAGCTCAAGATGTTCCTCACTCGCTTGGGGCCCTCGGCAAAGTGCATCATCACGGGCGACTTGTCGCAAGTGGACCTGCCCTTCCACCAAAAGTCGGGGCTGCGCCGGTCCCTCGAACTGCTGGGCGGCCTGGAGGGTATCGAAGCGATCCGGCTCGACGCGGAGGATGTGGTTCGCCACCGGCTGGTCAAAGAGATTATCCGCGCCTACGAGCGTTCCGACGAAGAAAAGAGACAACAGCACGAAGCTGCCCAAGACAATGGCAAAGCCAAAGGGGCAGCTCCACACCATCGCCCCGCTGAAGGGGAAAGTAAAGAAGAAGAATAAGCCATCACCATGAATTACCGTATCAAAATCAACAAAGGCAAAGAAGAGGTTTTCCTGCAATTTCTGCGTGCCCTGCAATCCCTTGGGGTCATCAAAGACTTCAACCGCATGGACAAGGAAAAGGGCAGAGAGGAAGAGAAGGAAAACGCCCAGGAAGTGGCTAACCAATACCGCGACCTTGTGGATTAAAATTTGTTACTTAGTACTGACGAAATATTTTATCAGCACTAAGTAACGCCCAAAAAGTGGCGGTGATTTCAAATCCTGAAGCTGTGGTCAGCACAGAACAGTGAGCTTTCTTCAGCGTTACTTAGCGTTCATAACCTACGAATGCGATGCAAACATTCACCATTGCTGCGCCCCAATCTTCGCTGGAAGGGCGCATCCGGCTTGCAGGTTCCAAAAGTATCAGCAACCGGGTCCTAACCATACGTGCGCTCTGTAACTCCACCTTCCCTATAGACCATTTGGCCAATGCTAGAGACACGGTATTGTTAACGGCTTTGCTGCAGCAACCTGGGAACCACTTTAATGCCGAAGCAGCGGGCACCACCTTCCGCTTCCTCACCGCTTACTTGTCCCAGAAGCCCGGCCTGCAGACCCTAACCGGCACCGAACGTATGAAACAACGCCCCATCAAAGTGCTGGTGGACGCCCTGCGGGAACTAGGCGCGCGCATCGACTACCTGGAAAAAGAAGGCTATCCGCCCCTGCGCATCGGCGAACCGGCCGACTTCGGGCAACAGTCTTACCTCAAAGTGCCCGCCGGCATCAGCAGTCAGTACATCTCCGCTTTGCTCATGCTCGCCCCTACCTTGCCCAATGGGCTGACGCTGGAGCTGGCCGGCAAGATCGTCTCCCGCCCTTACATCGAAATGACCCTCCGCCTGATGGCGCACTTTGGCGTGCAGCACCGCTGGGAAGGGCAGCGCATTGAGATAGCTGCCCAATCTTACCGGGCCCAGCCCTTTACGGTGGAGGCCGACTGGTCCGCCGCTTCCTACTATTACGCGATGGCGGCGATGGCCCCGCAGGCTCGTCTACAGCTCGACGGCCTGTTCGACAACAGCGTGCAGGGCGATGCGGTATTGGCGGAGATGATGGCATTTTTTGGTGTCCGCACCACCTACAACGAAAGCGGCATCCTCCTTGAACAAACCGGCGAGCGCCAGCTAAACAAGCCCTTTGAGTGGGACTTTCTGCGCTGCCCCGATTTGGCGCAGACACTGGCCGTATGCTGTGCAGCGCTTGGCGTGGACGGCGATTTCACGGGTTTGGAAACCCTGCGCATCAAAGAGACCGACCGCATAACCGCCCTCCAACGTGAGCTGCAAAAGGTAGGGGTAAACCTAGAGGAAGGCAAGCCCGGCTGGTTTCACATCCGTGGGAAAGCGACCATAGAGGGAAAGCCCCGCTTTGCGACCTACGAGGACCACCGCATGGCTATGGCCTTCGCTCCGCTGGCCCTGCTCGCCCCTATCGAAATAGAAGAGCCGGCCGTCGTGGGCAAATCCTATCCCGAGTTCTGGAAAGACCTGCAAAAACTTGGTTACCAAGTGGGCTGATTTGAGCGGCCGAAAAGCTACCTTTGCGCCCTTATGTGGAACGAAGTCAAAGCAACCCTCCGCCTCGGCTGGCCGATCATACTGGGCAATATGACCCAAATTGCCCTCGGCATCATAGACAGCGCTATGGTGGGGGCTATCCACAGTTCGCAGCTGGCCGCCGCTTCCTTCGTCAACAACCTGATCGCCCTGCCGCTAATCCTTTCCATCGGCTTGACGACTGCTATTTCACCGCTCGTGGCTTCCGCCTTGGGGGAAAACGAGACGCACCGGCCAATGCGCATTTTGTTCAACGGCGCTTTGATCGTCACCGTAATGTCGCTGGTATTTGCCGTGGGCATACAGCTCGGGGTGGATATGGTGTACTACTTCGGGCAGGACCGCATCGTAGCCGACCTTTCCCGCCCCTACCTCATCTGGATGGGCTGGGGCATGGTGCCGATGTCCATTTTCATGGCGATGAAACAGTTCGCGGATGGCCTGGGCCGCACGCGCATCCCTATGTACCTGGCCCTGCTCTCCATCCCGGTGAATGTGCTGGTCAACTACGCCTTCATCTTCGGAAAGTGGGGCGCGCCGCGCATGGAGCTGGAAGGGGCGGGCGTAGGTACGGTAGCCTCACGTATCGTCATCATGACAGCCATCTTTTGGCTCATTGCCTACAGCAAAGGCTTTGCCCCCTACCGGCAGCAGCTAAGCGACCAATTGCAGGTACGCTGGGAACGCCTGCAGGACGTCTTCCGCATCGGTATACCGGCCAGCTTGCAGTACGGCATGGAGTCCGGAGCCTTCGCCGTCTCGGGCATCATGACGGGCTGGCTAGGCTACGTGCAGCAAGCCGCGCATCAGATCGCGATCAGCATCGCCTCTTTCACCTTTATGGTATCGGTCGGTATCAGCGCGGCGGGCAGCATCCGGGTGGGCTATGCCTATGGCAAGCAAGACTGGAAGCAGGCCCGTTCCGTCGGTACGTCAACGTTCTACATCGCGGCCGCATACGGCTTGGCCTGCGCGATCTTCTTCGTGATCGGCCGCTTCCAGCTCCCCCTGCTCTTCAACGACGAGCCCCGGGTGGTCGATTATGCCGCCGTGCTGCTCTTCCTGACGGCCGTCTTCCAAATCTCTGACTCCGTACAGGCCATCGGCGTGGGGTTGCTGCGGGGCATTCAAGACGTCAAGGTGCCGACTTTCTTCGTGCTGCTGGCCTACTGGGTGATCGGCATACCGAGCGGCTACGCGCTGGCCTTCTGGCAGGGCTGGGATGTGGCTGGCATCTGGGTGGGGCTGGTGCTGGGGCTGAGTGCCAGTGCGTTGTTGTTGACGGTTCGGTTTTTGCGGTTGACGCGAAGGTGATTGAAGAAAACTGGAAAACGGTCTTTGACGGCATTTACCGAAAGGATTAGCTGGCAGGCGTCAACCGTTTAAGGTTTTCGTTGTTTGAACATTGAATATCAAAACAACAAGCATGCCTACAGCCGACCACAAAACAGCAGAAACCCAGCACGACATCAGCGAGCTCATCCGCCGGCGGTGGAGCCCGCGCGCCTTTTCCGGCCAGCCCATCACCGAGGAAGAGCTGCAAGCCCTGTTCGAGGCCGCCAGCTGGGCCGCTAGTTCCTTCAATGAGCAGCCTTGGCAGTACCTGTACGCCCACCGCTCGGACGAAGCGGGTTTTCTGCGGTTGCTGTCCTGCCTTAAGCCTGGCAATCAAGCTTGGGCAAAGAACGCTGCCGTGCTCGTGCTCAGCTCAGCAAGCACCGTCTTCTCCAAAAATGGCAAAGCCAACCGCCATGCCCTGCACGATACCGGCGCGGCCAATGCCCACCTGCTGCTCGAAGCTACACGCCGAAATATTTACGGGCACGCTATGGCAGGCTTTGATTACGACAAGACCGTGCAGGAATTCGGCCTGAACGAACCCGTGGTGCCCGTCTGCTTTTTGGCCCTCGGCTACCTCGGCAATCCAGAACAACTGGAAGAGCCACTGCGCAGCAGCGAACAAAAGCCCCGCCAACGCCAACCGGTCGATTCGTTTACACAAAAAATCCAATAAAGCTGAATAATTTTTATCCTTTTCACAAATCCTTACCTTTACGGCGACAAAAAGATTTTTTCAAGAAAACAGTATAACCGACATGGGAAAAGGTGATAAGCGCAGCAAGAAAGGCAAGCGGTGGCACAAGTCTTACGGCAACTCCCGCCCAAAGCCTAGCAAAGACGATAAGAAGACGGAACAAAAGAACGACAATTAAGCTGCTGCAACGCGCCTTTCGGCATCCGCCCGGAAGGCGCGTTCTGATTTTACGCGAACTTAAACGCTCCGAATACCTTCCGCATCCTAATTTTTGCTATGTTTAAGCGCCTACAAATTCTTAGCCACTTATGAAGGTATTACACATCAGCGCCGAGTGCTACCCTGCTGCCAAAGCCGGCGGCATGGGCGATGTAGTCGGCGCGCTGCCCAAGTATCTCAACCAACTGGGGTGCGAAACGGGCGTCGTCATCCCCAAGTACCAGCTCAAATGGATCGAAGGCCACCACTTTGAGCCCGTCTACCGCGGGGCTGTCCGGATGCATCAGTACGCCGTGCCCTTTTCCATTCAGCAATTGCGGAGCGAGGAGCTTGGGTTCCCCTTCTTCGTCGCCGATATCCCTGGCAAGTTCGACCGCCCTGGCATCTACGCGGACCAAGACGGCCGGCCCTACGAGGATGAAGTCTCCCGCAACCTTTGTTTCCAGCAAGCCGTGCTACAGTGGATTGCTAACACGCCGGGAAAGCCGAGCCTGCTGCACTGCCACGACCATCATACCGGCCTCATCCCCTTTATGGTTAAGCACTGCCCCGAGTACCAATCCCTCAAGGATACGCCCACGGTATTCACCATCCACAACGGCGTGTACTCCGGCGCGTACAGCTGGCGCAATATGTACTTGTTGCCCTTCTTCGAGGCGGAAGCGCGCGGCCTGCTCGACTGGCAGAATGCCATCAACCCACTGGCCACCGCTATCAAGTGTGCCTGGCGGGTAACTACAGTCTCGCCTTCTTACCTACAGGAGCTACAGCAAGATGCCAACGGCCTAGAGTCCCTACTACAGCACGAGCAGCACAAGTGCCTGGGCATTGTCAACGGTATAGACACGCAAGTTTGGGACCCTACGACGGACCCCTTCCTGTCCCAGCAGTTGGAGAATGAACTTGCGGCTTTCAAAGCCGTGAACAAGCAAGCTATCGGCAAGCGTTTCCATATCGATGAGCGATTGCCCCTCATCACCTTCATCGGCAGGCTGGTAGAGGAAAAAGGCGCTGACTTGCTGCCGGACCTTATCGACCGGGTCATCCGGTCGGGTATCAATGCCGCTTTTGTGGTTTTGGGCACTGGCCAGCAGCACTTGCACCACGCTTTCCAACACCTGGCGTACAAATTCCCAGGCCGCTTTGACACGGCCCTAGAGTACAACGAAGGTTTAGCCCACCAGCTCTATGCGGGTTCCGATTTTCTCATTATGCCTTCGCGGGTAGAGCCCTGCGGCCTGAACCAGATGTACGCCATGCGCTACGGCACGCTGCCCATCGTCCGGTCGATAGGCGGGCTGAAGGATACTGTGCCGGATGTAGGGGAACCCAATGAGACCGGAAGGGGCATCCGATTTGACCAATTCAATTTGGACGACGGCCACCTGGCAATTTACCGGGCGGTGGAACTCTACGAAGCACGTTCCGTATTCGAACCCGTCCGCCAGCGTATTACCGAGGTGGACTTCTCTTGGGAGCGGTCGGCCAAAGCTTACCGCTCTATCTACGATGAAATGGCGAGGTAAGCCGGAGCAAACAGCAAGCACAGACCAAATAAAAAAGGTTCTTAGAAAACTCTCGTGATCTACAGTCAAGCCAAAAAGGAAATCAACGCTTCCTTTGGTTGCTTTTGCTTCCCTTTTCGACTTGACCACGAAATTTGTCTGAGAACGATAAAATATACCTGTTATGATAAAAATGATCAGCCTTATCTTAGGTGGCGGCGCGGGCAGCCGGCTTTACCCGCTGACCAGCGAGCGTTCCAAACCAGCTGTGCCCATCGGTGGCAAGTACCGGCTCATTGACATCCCTATTTCCAACTGCCTGAATTCGGGGGTACGCCGCATGTTTGTGGTCACGCAATTCAACTCGGCCTCCCTCAACCAGCACATCAAGAATACCTACAACTTTGATATGTTCACCCACGGTTTCGTAGACATTCTGGCCGCGGAGCAGACGCCCAAAAGCCAAATGTGGTTCCAGGGCACTGCGGATGCCGTGCGGCAGTCTATGCACCATTTGGCCACCCACGATCACGACTACATACTCGTACTGTCGGGCGACCAGCTGTACCAAATGGATTTTGCCCAGCTGGCGGAGTACCACATCGAGCAGGAAGCCGACCTGACGATCGCCACTATCCCGGTAACCGATCAGGACGCCCCGGCCTTTGGCATTATGAAAGTCAACGCGGATGGTTTTATCGACAACTTTATCGAAAAGCCTAGTATGGACTTGCTTACAGACTGGAAGTCGGCGGTGCCAGAAGCCTACAGCAGCCAAGGGAAGCACTATTTGGCTTCAATGGGCATCTACATTTTCAAGCGTGAGTTCTTGGAGCGCCTGTTCCGCGAAAACCCGGAAGCGACCGACTTCGGCAAAGAGATCATCCCGATTGCCATCGAAAGCGGGTTCAAAGTCGCCAGCTATGCCTTTGACGAATACTGGACGGACATCGGCACCATCCGCTCTTTCTTCGAAGCCAATATTGCGCTGACGGACAACATCCCCGACTTCAACCTCTTTGACAACGAGAAAACCATATATACCCGGCCACGCCTGCTGGCTCCAGCCAAGGTGTTTGGCACCTGGTTCAACAAAGCGATCATTGCCGAGGGCTGCATCATCCACGCCAAGAAAATTGAACGCTCCGTCGTGGGTATCCGCGCCCGTATCGGGGAAGGCACCGAAATTGCCGAGTCTATCGTCATGGGCAACGATTATTACGAAACCATGGCGGACATGGAGCGGGTGGAGCAGCCTATGGGCATCGGTAAAAACGGCCTGATACAGCACGCTATTGTCGATAAAAACTGCCGTATCGGCGATGGGGTCACCATCAAAGGCGGCACGGAGCTGGCAGATACCGAAACGGACACCTACGTTGTACGCGATGGCATCATAGTGCTCAAGAAGGGCGCGCACATCCCCACAGGTACCACTATCGGCCTGGGGGCAGACGCCTAACCGCCCGATTTTAACAAGCTTTGATTACCTAGGGTGTGGAAAAATCTATATTTTGCTGCAAACGAGTTAAGCACCGATGGGGAAACAACGCCAAACGCAGCAAAAGACAAAGCCGGCCGCCAAAAAGGCTCCTAAAGGATACCCTTCCTGGTTCACCGACCGGCGGCTGCATCAGTGGGGGCTGTTCCTGCTAGGCTTTTTGCTGTACGCCAATACCCTGGGGTATGATTACGCGCTCGATGACGCTATTGTGGTTTACGACAATATGTTCGTGGAGCAAGGCGTCAGCGGCATCCCCGGTATACTCAGCAAGGACACCTTTTTTGGTTTTTTTAAGGAAGAAGGCAAAGCGGCACTGGTTGCCGGCGGGCGCTACCGGCCGTTTTCTCTAATCCTTTTTGCTTTAGAGGTGCAGCTTTTCGGGAAAACCCCTTTCGTCGGCCATTTGATGAACGGCCTGTTCTACGGCTTGACTATTGTAGTGCTTTACCTCGCCTTATTGCAGCTATTCCGGCCGGAGAAAGGGAGCGTGCGGGCTTATGTAATCGTGCTCGCTACCTGCCTGCTCTTTGCCGTCCACCCCATACATACCGAAGTGGTCGCCAACATTAAGGGCCGGGACGAGATATTGGCCTTGCTGGGGAGTTTGGGGGCACTGTACTTTTCCCTGCAGGCTTATTATCAAAAGCGGCCAATGCTGAACTGGGCGGCAGCTGGTATTCTCTTCCTCGGTTTGATGTCGAAGGAGAACGCCATCATGTATATTTTCATACTGCCGCTAGCCTACTACTTTTTCACCCCAGCCAAGCCGGGTCAGATACTCCGGCAAACCGTGCCGCTGCTGCTTGCCGCTGTTGCTTTTCTTTTCATACGTTTTTCTGTGCTGGGCTTCGGCTTCAGCGAGCCGACTACAGAGATGATGAACAACCCCTTCGTGAAGGTGGTCGACGGCCAGTACCTGCTCTTCACGGCCCACGAACGATTCGCCACGGTGATGTACTCGCTGGGCAAGTACCTGCAACTGCTCTTCTTCCCGCTCACCCTTTCCCACGATTACTACCCACGGGCAGTAGGTGTACTGACTTTTGGGGATTGGCAAGCCCTCCTAAGCCTGCTATTGTATCTAGCCATGGGCGGCTACGCGCTGTGGCGGTTGCCCAAACGCGACCCGATGAGCTTCGCGATACTGTACTATCTCATCACATTGGCTATTGTATCTAACCTGTTCTTCCCTGTAGGTACCCATTTGGCGGAGCGTTTGCTGTTTATGCCTTCGGTCGGGTTTTGCCTGGCACTGGGGCTGCTGGCCTACCGTTGGGGCAAACGAGGGGCGCCAGCGGGCAAAGTCCCGGCTTTTCGGCGCTTCAAACCCATCATCAGCGTATTGGCGGTCATTGCGGTACTGTTTGCCGTGCGCACCGTCGCCCGTAACCCCGTATGGAAAGACAATTACACCCTTTTCCTTACCGATGTAGAGCACAGCCCGAACAGCGCCAAGCTCCGCAACGCCGCCGGGGGAGAGCTCTTCACCCAATCCACGAAAGAGCCTGACGAAGCCAAGCGGCAACGAATGCTGCAGGACGCCGTAGGCCATCTGCAAGCCGCCATACGCATCCACCCGCAGTACAAGAATGCCCACCTGCTGCTCGGCAACGTGCACAACAAACTGAAAAACTTCGACCAGTCTATCGCTGCTTACCAAAGGGCATTGGAACTCGACCCGAACTACGAACAGGCACGCCAAAACCTAGGTATTACCTACAAAGATGCCGGTAAATACTACGGCGAGCAGAAGCAACAAATACAGAAGGCCCTGCAATACTTGCGCAAGGCCTACGAAATACTGCCGCAAGAATACGAAGTGGTGCGCCTGCTGGGCGTGGCTTACGGTATCAGCGGCAACGCTGCCAAAGCAGTAGAGTACTTTACAAAAGCGACTGAAATTGCGCCGGACAACGCTTCAGCATGGTTCGACCTGGGCACGGCCCACCTCAATATGGGTAACCGCGATCTAGGTATGCAGTACCGGCAGAAAGCCGTTCAGATGGACCCTTCGCTGCAACAACGCACCGGCGCACAGCAAAACTGATGACCGCATAAAACGAAGACAATGAGGATGAAACGATGGGGCGCTTACGCCATGTTGGCTTTGATAGCCTGTACGGCTATTGCTTTTACCGACGACACCGGCAAAAGACCGGTAAACCCGAATACCCAAGAAGCTTGGGTAGATTCTGTATACGATGCTATGTCGGAAGCCGAGCGCCTCGGCCAGCTCTTTATGCTGCGCGCCCATTCCAACCTGGGCAAAGCGCACGAGCAAAAGCTAAAAAGGCTGATCCGCGATTATAAAGTCGGCGGCCTGTGCTTCTTTCAAGGCACGCCGGAACGGCAAGTAGAACTCATCAACGAGTATCAGCAGTTAGCCGGCCCCGTGCCCCTCATGATCGCTATGGATGCCGAGTGGGGCCTAGGCATGCGCCTCAAGTCCAGCACCATCAGCTTCCCCAAGCAGCTCACGCTGGGCGCTATCCAAAACAACCGCTTGATCTACGAAATGGGCGGCGAAATTGCCCGTCAGCTCAAGCTCGTTGGCGCGCACATCAACTTCGCCCCCGTAGCCGATGTCAACAACAACCCTGCTAACCCAGTCATTAACTACCGCTCCTTCGGCGAAGACCGGCTCAATGTCTCCGTCAAAAGCCTGAACTACGCCAAAGGCATGGAAGACAAGGGGGTCATGGCTTGCGCTAAGCACTTCCCCGGCCATGGGGACACGGATGTGGATTCCCATTACGACCTGCCCGTCATCCCCCACGATTTTGAGCGGCTGGACAGCATAGAGCTCTTCCCTTTTCAGGTACTGGCGGAACGTGGTATCGGCAGCATGATGGTCGCCCACCTGCAGGTACCTACTCTGGACGAACGCCCCAACCGTCCTACTACCCTGTCCTACAACACGATTACCCGCCTGCTGCAGGAAGGCTTGGGCTTCAGAGGTCTCGTCTTCACCGACGGGCTGGGCATGAAGGGCGTCACCAAGCACTTCAACCCTGGGCAGGTGGAAGCCGAAGCCCTGCTGGCGGGCAATGATGTGCTGCTATTACCGGAAGACATGGAAGCGGCCCTCAGCGAAATACGCCGGTACCTTTCGGAAGGTAAGCTGCACTGGGAAGAACTGGAAAAGAGTGTCAAAAAAATACTGCGTGCAAAATACGAACTGGGCTTGCAACGCTTTGAGCCATTGCAAACCGACAGCCTGCGCCAACGGCTAAACACGGGGGAAGCGGAGGCGCTGAAGCGGCACTTGTTTTCAGCGGCCCTGACCCTAGTGCGCAACCGCAGCGACCTTATCCCATTTCAGCGCATCAACAGCACCAATATGGCATGCCTTAGCATTGGCACGGAGGAACTCACGCCCTTTCAACGCCGCTTGCTGGATTACCGGGGCATGCCCGCCCTGCACGTCGGCAGCGAAATTTCCAGCAGCCGGGCGCAGCAACTCATGCGCGCGCTGGAGCCTGCTGAAATTGTCATCGTGGGCATGCACGGAATGAACAGCAGTGCCGGCAAGCAATTCGGCATCAGCAAAAGCGCCCGCCAATTCCTCCGGCAGCTCAACCAGCAAAAGAAAGTCGTGCTGGCTGTCTTTGGCAACCCCTACAGTTTAAAATACTTTGACGATATCCCCTGGCTACTGCAAGCTTACGAAGGCGAAGCGATGATGCAAGAACTGGCCGCCGAGGCACTATTTGGCGCTCAAGCCATACATGGCCGACTGCCTGTCACCGCTTCGGAACGCAGCAGCTACGGGACGGGCGTGATGACCCGGCAGTTGGCCCGCTTTGGCTACGCGCCCCCGGCGGCAGTGGGCCTGAACGCCGCCAAAATGGAGCAGATCGCGGAGATAGCAGAAAAAGCAATAGCCACGCATGCCACACCGGGCTGCGTGGTCCTAGTCGCTAAGGACCAAAAAATCGTCTACGAAAAAGCCTTTGGCCACCACACGTATGAGGAAGACCGGCCCGTCAATAAGAATGACTTATACGACTTGGCTTCCCTGACCAAAGTCGCATCCGCTACACTGGCCGTCATGAAACTGTACGAAGAAGGCTTAGTTGATTTGGATACGCCCATTGTGCGCTACCTCCCCGAGCTGAAGGGCACCAACAAAGCCCCGCTATGCCTGCGCGACATCATGGCCCACCGGGCGGGCTTGAAGGACTGGATCCCTTTTTATAAGCAGACAGTGTACCGATCGCGCCGGCGCACTCGGCTGCGCGATGGGTTTTACCAGCAAGAGGCTACCCGCGGTTTTGAGATTGAAGTCGCTGACCAACTCTTTCTGCGGGACGATTTGGCGGATAGCGTCTATCAGCAAATCTACCGCTCTCCGGTGGACCCCAAGCCGAGCTACAATTACAGCGACCTTGGGTTCTACCTGATTGCCCGGATGGTAGGGGAACTGACGGGGCGGCCGTTAGATGACTATGTGCAGGAGCACTTTTACCGACCGTTGGGTTTGCAGACGGCTTGCTACCGCCCCAGTCACCGCTTTTCAGGCGGCTGCATTGTACCCACCGAGCAGGATGACTACTTCCGCTTGCAAACCATACACGGGCATGTGCACGATATGGGGGCGGCGATGCTGGGTGGCGTGAGCGGACACGCGGGCTTGTTTGCCAATGCCCGAGACGTAGCCATTATCATGCAAATGCTAATGAACGGCGGCCGCTACGGGGGCGTGCAGGTATTACAGCCTGCCACTATAGCTGACTTTGCGCAACGCCACCCCAAGGGAACGCGGCGGGGCCTAGGCTTCGACATGCGGCAGCTTGACCCCAGCCAGTGGATTAACTTGCCGGCCGACGCTTCCGAGGCTACTTTTGGGCATACTGGCTTTACGGGTACTTGCGCCTGGGCAGACCCCGAACAGCAACTGGTGTACGTCTTTTTGTCCAACCGGACCTACCCTTCTATGAATAACTACCGCCTCAACAAACTGCGTACCCGGCGGCGCGTACTGAGTACAGTCTACGAGGCTATTCGCACCTATCCTTATATCAGCAGTTTGCCAATAGTGCCGGATACGGATAAGGGGGGCACGCAGTTAGCGGAGAAATAACTATTGCTTCACAAAGCGTTGCACGTTTTGACGCTGACCATCGGTAGTCCGCAAGTGGTACATCCCCTGCGGCAGGTTACTCAGGTCGACCACGGTGGACTGTACGCCAGGCATGGATTGCTGCGGCTGCTGCAACAACAATCGGCCATTGAGGTCGTACACCTCCACGCGGAAGGCGGTGCGCTCTTGGCTTTCCCACTGTACCTGCAGCCTTTCTGAGGCAGGATTCGGGAATACGGCCAGTTCAGGCAGCAAGGCCTCTTGCTCCCGGCTGCTCGTCACGGCTTCCGTCAATACCACGGGGTCGTTCAAAAAAGCGGAGCCGTCACCGCCGGAGCCAGCCCCATCATTGGCAGCCACCACGGAGCTGTAAAAGCGGACTTCCCCGCTACCTTCTACGGGGGCCGTCCATTCTACCTCGAATACATTGCTCTCATTGCGGCGGCTGTGCTCGGGATACTGCCGGCCGTCGAGCGGGGTAATTTGGATGCCGTCCGCCGGGTTGCTGAATTCGCCCGCCTGCAGATCGTCTGCCCCGGCAAGGGCGACGGCCTGAAAACCAAACGAAGCCGGCGAGCCGGTATGGTTGGCGGTTACGCGCATGGTATAGGCCTCGCCGGGTATGTACTCTTGCACGCTCTCCCCGTCTTTGAGTACCTCTAGCGCTACGGAGGGCGAATAGGCCCCGGAAGAGTGGCAGGCCGTGCAGGGTGCATTGCTCAGCGGCGAATTGGTTCGGTCTTGACCCTGTACCTCGGCTGCACCGGAGCTGTTGTTCCAAAACAAAAACGCCAGCCCGGCTAGCGTGAATAGGGTGTAGATCATTTTGAATTTCATTGGATCAGATTTTAGTGTGATCGGTTTCGCCATGCTCTGTTTTCATGACAGGGTATTGACAGTGAGAACGGCAAATGGTTTAAAAAAAGCTGTAGGGATGGAGACATTTGGGGGAATGGGGAAGTTGGAAGTTGGAAGGCGGAAATCGGAAGTTGGAAGTCGGAAGTTGGAAATCGGAAATCGGAAGTCGGAAATCG
>JAAAOU010000110.1 GCA_009908745.1 Bacteroidota bacterium | reverse complement strand
AAAGGGGGTCTGCAAATCCGCCCTCCACCATACCTCCAAATAGACTAATCGGGCAAGCTCAATGGCCGAGCATGACTTAATTTACGCAGGCCACAGCTATAGATGGCATACAAAATAGCTTTATGTTCCAAGTTGGACGGCACATCTAGCAGGCGTTTGGTTTCCTCCTGGCAGAGCACATTGGGCAGGGATTGTGGCTTTTTGGAGCGCTGTATATCGTAGGACTCCCGCGGCCAGCCCAATACAGGCTCATAGTAGGCCTTGATGGCTTTTATGATCTTTACAAGATATTAACCGTTAGTAACGGATATTAACGGTTATAAACATTTTTGTATACGGAAGAAATGGAGGGCTAACGGCTGATTCCTGTTGCCCATGCCCTCCCCAGTAACTGCGGTAAATCCGGGTGTGTCAGCCAGGCCCTTTCGTACGGGCGTACATATTCAGTTATTAAGCACCTGCTCGATCGGCACACGCTGCCCGTCCTCGTAGGAGGCGATCCAAGCGTCTTTGATGCCGAGGTTTTTCACCTGCGTTTGCAGTTGTTTCGCCCGGCTGTATTCGCGGAAGCGGCCCAACACGATTTTCTGCAGGTTGTCGCCTTCCTCCAGCCCCATACCTTCTTCGTTGGTTTCCAGGTCTTGGGCAATTTTGGGGTCTTCGTAGGCGCCGATCTGCACGCGGAACCACACGCCGTAGTCGTCGGAAGAAGCCTGCATTTCACGGGTAGTAGACTCCAAGGCGGCTTTGGTGTTAGCCAGTTCGGCTTTCAGGCGGTCGTTTTCGGCCATAGCCTGCTGCGCGCGGTCTTGCGACTGATTGGCCCGTGCTTCGAGATCAGCCATGCGGGATTCGTAGCGTTGCTCGGCTTTGCGGGCGCTTTCTTGGCATTCTTTGAGCTCGGCTTTGGCGTCATTGACTTGCTGCACCATTTCTTCGGACGGCTTGCAAGAGTAGGCCGTAAGGCTGAGCAGGGCGATCAGGATGGGTAATGTGTATTTCATGTTTCTTTCGGTTTGTTGAAGGGCTAAACTAATAGCTTTTTTTGATGAAATGAAACGGAGCGTTATTTTTTAAGTGCTTACGCTGTGGGTGAAAATAGGACTTTTTGGAGTAATTGTGGTGTTTCGCTGTATACTAGTTTTAGCCAATTTTCTTGGTTTGCTGTTGAGGGGGTGGGAAGGTTTTAAGGTTATAAAGTTGGAAGGTTGGAAGGTTTTAAGGTTGGAAGGTTATAAAGTTGGAAGGTTGGAAGGTTGTAAAGGTTGGAAGGTTGTAAAGTGCTGAGGTTGTTGGTCGGTGAGCCAGCTTTTCAGCTTTCCCATCCCTCCAACTTTCTCACCTCTCAATATCCCAAACCCATTCCCCTTCGAGGTCAAAATACCCAATTTTATCCCCTTTTTCCACCCGGAACAGCCCGGCGCCGGCGTAGCTGATATACTCATAATGGGGCTGCACGATCAGCTCGCCATCCACGCTGGCCAAGCCATTGAAGCCTTTGATACGCACCTTGGCAAATCCATTTTCAAACGATTCGATACGGTCGTACTTAGGCGGTATAATTTCAATACCCCGCTGATTGATGATGCCCCATTTGCCATTGACCTGTACCACGGCTACCCCGTGCTTAAACTCGCTGGCCCGCTGGTAGTACCCATCGTAGGGGCTGGCCTGCTCGGTGATATAGTAAAAACGGTACTGCTCGTCGCGCACCAGCCCGCGCCCTTCTTGGAAATTGATCAGCCGGTTGACACTGGGCTCAAAAAGCAACTCGCCCTGCTTGTCCACCAGGCCCGCCCGGCGCATACCTTGGTAGACCACCGCCCGGCCACCGCTGAAATCCAAGCATTTGGAATACGTACAGGGCACCACGAGCTGGCCCGCTCGGTTGATGTAGCCGCACTCGCCACCTTGCTGCACGGCCGCCATGCCTTCTGAGAAGGAGGAGGCTTTGGAAAACTGTTCAGCAATTACCCATTGCCCGGTGGTGTCGATAAAGCCCCAGTCATCGCGTTGCCGCACTGCCGCCAGCCCCTCGCTGAAAGGCAGAATGTCGCGGAACGCTTGCCGGGTGATCAGCTTGCCTGAACGGTCAATGAGGCCGTAGCGCACATTGTGGTTGCCGTATTGGACAATGGCTAGGCCATGCTGGTTGAACGGCTGTATGTTCGTGTAGCGGGGGCGTTGCACGTAGTGCCCGCGCGTGTTGATCAGCCCCATCTCATTATCGACCTGCACCCGGGCGATGCCGAGCTGGAACCCGTAAGCCCGGTCGAAGCGCGGCGGAATTACCATCCCCCCTTCCCGATTGATGTAGCCTACGCCTTTGTCAGTATTCACCCAGGCCAGGCCATTGTGGAAAGAACCCATGCGGGAATACTGAAAGTCAATAACAATCCGGCCTTGTTTGTTGATGATACCCCAGCCGCTGCCGAGGCGGGCCGCTGCCAGCCCTTCACTGAAGTTTTGCACCTCCCGGAACCGGCAGGGAATCACCTCCAGGCCATCTGCATTGACAAAGCCCCAGAGCCCGTTGCGGCGTACAGCCAGCCGGCCCTCGCTGAAGGAGCCGATCTCGTCGTAGGCCGTGCTTACCTTCAGCTGGCCAAGGGTGTCGATCAGGCCATATTTGGGCTCGTTGACGTATACTTTGACGATGCGGTTGTTGGTATTCTCCAAAAACTTCACTTCATCGTACTGGCAGGGCAGCACCGTTTTAGCCTGCCGGTTGACCATGCCCCACTTGCCGCCGCAGGCTACAATGCCTACTTCGTTGACGAAATCGCGGGCGAAGGTATAGGCAGGCGGGACGACCACTTCCCCCTCTGTGTCGATATAGCCCCACTCGCAGCCCTCGCAAGTCAGGTAAGCTTGCTGCTGGAAGTTCTGGTCGTGCTGTGTATAGTCGGTCATGACGCTGGGCGCGGCAATATTATTCAAGTAGTGCCGGAGTTTGCCCATGGGGTACTCGGCTTTGGGGTCTCCTGAGAGTTGGCCGACGAAGCTGAAGCGGGCAACACCCTCTACGAACTGGCCTACATAGGCCAAATCACTGCGTAGTATGCGCCCATCTCGGTCGATTAAACCATGTTTGCCATCGGCGAAAACACAACGGGCTGTCGGCGAGCCTGCTTTGAAGTCCTCTTCGCGGATATCCCAAAAGCTCATCTCGGTGACAAGCCGGCCTAGTTCGTTGTTGACGACGCCGTATAGCATATCGAAACGGAAATTGGTCCGTCCGAATTCATACTGTCCGGATTGCTGAATGCCGACGATGGTAAAGCCCAGCTCCCGCTCTACTTTCACGGAGTGGAATTTAGCGTCAATCTGTATGCTGCCGTCCGACAGCCGGCGTAGCCCCCAGCGGTCCACTTCGGGGGCGTAAAACCACTCAAACTGCTGCAGCAAGTAGGAGTTTTGGCGCATGCTACCCGGCTCCTGGCCGGCTTTCGGCTGTTGCCCAGCAATTTGCACTTTGAAGTGGCGCTGCAAATTGCTGGTGTCGCGCAGCTGCCCTTTCTCGTCGAAGCGCAGTAGCTTGACGTTGTCGTTTTTGCCTTCCGCCGTGAGGTAAGCTTTAGCGAGCCGCCCCTCTAGTTCGATGCGCACATACTGCGGGGCTACCACTTCCTCTCCGCTCAAGTTGGCTATGCCAAAACGCCCTTCCTTTTTCACGATGCACAGTTGCTCCCGCAGCGGGGCGATGTAATCGTATTCAAAGGGGATGATCACTTTGCCATTTTCCGCTACCACCCCCCAGCGGTTGTCCTTGCGGGCGCGGAACAGGCGGTCGTCGTAGGCTTGTATTTCGTCGTAGACGGGCGGCAGCAGCAACTGGCCGCACCAGTTCATCAGGCCCAGTTGGCGGTCTTTCTTTACAATCAGATAGCGGGGGGAAAAGGGGTAGAAATCGTCAAATTTGTAGCGCTTCAGCACCCTTTTGCAAGCGGTGGAATACACATGGCGCTGGCCTTCGTTGGTAAGCTTGATGTAACCGTCGGTAATAGGGCGGTAGGAACGGTAGGCCACTGGTATGGTTTCTATGCCGTAGAAGTCTACTGCCCCCCAGAGCCGGTTTTCCCGGAAGAAGTACAGGCTGTCGCTGTAAAAGCGGATTTCTGCCGCGCGGTTGGGCAGGATGGTGCGGCCGGTGGAGGAAAGCAGGCCCGCTTTCTCGCCTCTGACAGTCAGGAAGAACCCTTCTTCGTACTGTATATCGTCGTAAATAGCGGGGGCAAGTTTATGGCCAAATTTGTTGCGCAGGCCCCATTTGTCCTCTTTTTCGTAAGCTAGGTAGCGGCTTTCCCACACCCGTACCCGTTGGTAGCCTTTGTCGAGCACGACCTTGCCACGCAGGTTGACGACCATCCACGCGCCTTGCTCCATGACCGCCACGAGGGTGGAATCCAGCACTTTCAGGTCTTCGTAGGCAGGCGTCAATATCTCGTGGCCGTTTTGCCCCAGCAAACCGACTTTGCCTCCCCGCTGCATGACGGCGTAGCCAAATTGCTTGAATTCTCCTATGGCATCGTAGACGGGGTCTTGCACCACTTCGCCTTCCGCGTTGATCAGCCCCCACTTCTGGTCCACCTTGATAGGGAAGTACCGCTGAGCGGCAAGCGGCAGGGCAATAACCAATAAAGCAAGTACAAGAAAGTACCTATGCATAGAATCTGACCTTAAATATTGTGATGCTGAAATTGTAACGCAGCGTAGGGGAATAAATTTTGCAGGCAGATCGTTTGCCCTCTGCACCTGCTCCCCGTGGGCTATCCACCGTACAAAAGTAGCAAAAAAAGCGGGGTTATCTATATTAAACAGATTTTTATATGTGAAAAACCATAAGGTGTAAGCGGAGCCGGCTGTGGAGCCGTCCATTGAACAATTTGTAAAATTTATACATTTGCATTGCAGAAATACGCCCATGAACAAGCTTTGCCGCTGCGCTGGACGAAAAGAGACATGGCTTTTCACAGCCAACTAGCGCTGCGCTTAGCCGGTTGTGCGGCTAATTGGCTGGAGCCCGAAACATAGCCATACCACAAGCGTACAAAGAAGCGCGCTGTGAATAAATATCTGAATTGAATCATATGCCAAAGAACCTATTAATTGTGGAGTCGCCAGCAAAGGCGAAGACGATAGAAAAGATTTTAGGAAAAGACTTTAAAGTAAAGTCGAGCTTCGGCCACGTCCGCGACTTGGCCAAGAGCGGCGGTGCGGTAGATGTGGAGAACAACTTCGAACCGAACTACGTCGTGTCGCCTGACAAAAAGAAGGTCGTCAAAGAGTTGAAAGACTTGGTCAAGAAAGTAGACGAAGTTTGGCTCGCCACGGACGAAGACCGCGAAGGGGAAGCCATTTCCTGGCACTTATGCAAAGTGTTGGGGCTGGATGAGGCTTCGACCAAGCGGATCGTCTTCCGCGAAATTACGGCGCCGGCTATCAAGCGCGCCATACAGCAACCGCGTACCGTAGACCAGCATTTGGTCAATGCGCAGCAAGCCCGCCGCATACTCGACCGACTGGTAGGGTACGAGCTATCGGGCATCCTCTGGCGCAAAATCAAGGGCAAGCTCTCCGCCGGGCGGGTACAATCGGTAGCGGTGAAGCTGCTGGTAGAGCGCGAACGGGAAATCATGAATTTCGAGCCCAAACCCTTCTTCCGGGTCAATGCGCTGTTCGACGTGACCAACGAAAAGGGCAAAACGGTGAAGCTGAAAGCCGAAAACCCCTCCCGCTTCAACAGCGAAAAAGATGCCGATGCCTTCTTGCAGCAATGCGCCGGTGCGGATTTCACCATAGACAGCATAGACGTCAAGCCGCTCAAGCGCCGGCCGACGGCCCCCTTTACCACCTCTACGCTACAGCAGGAGGCCAGCCGTAAACTGGGCTTCTCCGTACAACGCACTATGAGCGTGGCGCAGCGCCTGTACGAAGCCGGTAACATTACCTATATGCGTACCGATTCGGTAGCGCTGAGCCAAGTAGCCATCAAAAGCATCGCGCAGGAAGTGGAAGACCAATTTGGCAAGAACTACCTGAAAACCCGCCGCTACAAAGGCAAGTCCGCCTCCGCGCAGGAAGCGCACGAAGCTATACGCCCGACTTACATCAACCGCCACACCGTCACGGGCAACCGCGACGAGCAGCGCCTGTACGAGCTGATCTGGAAGCGTACCATCGCTTCGCAAATGGCGGATGCGGTGGTGGAAAAAACCACGGCGAAAATCGGCATTTCTACCGTGCCGGATGCCTATCTGAAGGCTGAGGGCGAAGTACTGAAGTTCGACGGTTTCCTGAAAGTCTATATTGAATCGACCGACGATGACGATAACGATCAAGAGGCCAAAGGCATGCTGCCGCCCCTGAAAGTCGGCCAGGCACTCGATCTGTTCAACATGACCGCCATCGAGCGGTTCACCCGGCCGCCTTCCCGTTTCACAGAGGCTTCACTGGTGAAAAAGCTGGAAGAATTAGGCATCGGCCGCCCTTCCACCTACGCGCCTACCATCAGTAAAATTATGGAGGAGGAGCGCGGCTATATCACCAAAGAGAGCCGCGACGGAGAAGAGCGCAAGTACAAATTGTTGACGCTCGACAAGGCTGGGAACATCCAGAAAGAAGAAAAAACAGAAACCACGGGCGCGGTGAAGAACCGCCTGTTCGCTACGGATATGGGGATGACCGTCACTGATTTCCTCGACAAGTACTTCGACGAAATCATGGACTACGGCTTTACGGCGGATATCGAAAAGCAGTTCGACATCATCGCCGAGGGCCAAGAAGAATGGACTAAAATGTTGAAAGACTTCTACGTCCCCTTTCACAGCACGGTAGAAAAGACGATGGACGAAGCCGACCGCTTTACCAACGAGCGCATACTGGGCAAAGACCCGGAGACCGGCCGTACGGTGCTGACCCGCATGACCCGCCTAGGGCCTGTGGCTCAGATTGGCACCCCGGAGGAGCTAGACGAGGGCGAGAAGCCCAAGTATGGCAATTTGCGCCCCGGTCAGTCTATGGAGACCATCAGCTACGAGGAGGCCATGAAGCTGTTCGAGCTGCCCCGCGATATGGGCGAGTACGAAGGCGAACCGCTGCAAATTGGCGTGGGGCGCTATGGCCCCTATGTACGCAAGGGGGAGAAGTTCTTCGTTTCCATCCCGAAAGGGGAGGACCCGCTGGAAGTAAGCCGGGAGCGCGCCATCGAGTTGGTGAAGCAGAAGCAGAAAGAAAACGCCCCGGTAGGTACTTACAAAGGCAAACCCATCACCAAAGGCAAAGGCCGCTACGGCCCCTTCCTCAAGTACGACGGGCTGTACGTCAATGTGCCGAAGAAATACGATTTTGACAACATCAGCATCGAGGATATGCACGAGCTGATTGAGAAAAAACTCGAAAAAGAAGCCAACCGCTACATCCATCGTTGGGACGACGAAAAGATCAGCGTGGAAAACGGCCGCTGGGGGCCCTTCATCCGCTACAAGCGCAAGAACGTGAAGTTCCCCAAGGTCGATGGCGAAAAGGTAACTCCGGAGATAGCCAAAGAGATGACGCTGCAGCAAATCAAGGATATCATCGAGGCGGAAATGCCGGGTACGTTTACTAAGAAGAAGAAAAAAGCCAGCTCGAAGAAGAAGAGTACGGCGAAGAATAAGAGTACGGCGAAAAAGAAGTCTCCAGCGAAGAAGAAGACGACGAAGAAGTAGGCCCAGCTACGAAACATAAAAAAACGCCTTCGGCAATTTAATTTGCCGAAGGCGTTGCTATTTCAACAAACGAGTTATATCATCCAACCGGATGACCGCTCTAGCAATTAATTGAGCTCCAAGGAGTAAGTATACCCATCCACCGGGTGCAGGCGCATCGTGATATCGTAATTGCCGGCTTCAGGCACAACGATGTTGTCACCGCCGAGTTCCAGGGTTCCGTCGCCACCGTTGTCGCCAAAGTCAATATTCCATTCGTCATTGGCACGGAACTTCATTTCGGCAGCACTGAGGTCGATTGTGATCGTCCAGGTGAATGCTCCATCGTAGGCCATGTCGGTATCGCTATCCCAGCCGGTCGGCGTCGCTTCACCGATGACCCCCCATTCGGTACGGGTATACTCCACCGTTTGGGCGTTGAGGTCTACGGTGATCCGGTAGAAGCCCGTTTCGTCGACGCTGCAGTTTTCGCTTCCGTCTTGGATGATGCTGCCCGGATTGGCAGGGTCGCATTCCCAATCGCCTTCGAAGTTTTCGTTGGTGGGTAGAAATTTAAAACCCTGGCCGGCTTCCAGCGGCGCGAAGATTTGGTAAACATTATCGCCTGTCACTTGGAACGGTATCGCGTTAGCAGGGTCCCAATTACCGTGTTCCGGCAGCCCGCCTACCAAGAATAAGGCCTGCAGCGGCCGGACGAACTCCATGCTGTATTCCAGCGTCTTTTCGTTAAAGGTGATGCGGTAGAAGCCCGGGTCGCCCATAAACATGGCGTTTTCCCCAAATTCTTCCATCAGGCCGTCACCATCGCCGTCGCCGTAGTTTTTGCCCATGAAGTTGGGCATCTCGGCGAATTTGAACTTTTCGCCACCTTCGAATGGGGCTTCCTCCAGCACCCAAGTATTATCGTCTACCAAATTGAATGGGTAGTCGTTGCCGTTGAAGTTATTAAAAGACCCCAGCAAGTACAGGCCGGAAAGCTCGGTCTCGAAGGTGGACAGCGGGCTTACTTCGTACTCAAAGGTTTCGTCGTTAAAGCGGATCACCACTTCGCCGGAGAAGCCGCAATCGGTATTTTCATTGCCTGCTGCGTTGCTTTCCATAATACCGTCACATTGGCCATCTCCCCAGTCTGTATCTGACCAGTTGAGCGTATTCTTGAGTTTCCAGGGTTCTCCCATCAAGTCTACGCCGCGGATTTCCCAAATGTGGTCCGCTACCAGCTCGAGGGGGTGGGTGCCTTCTTCGTCCCAGCCGTTGAATACGCCGGCCAGCCGAATGTTTTCGTAGTTGGCGGCAAACGGCAGCAGGGAAATCTCGAAGGTGGTACTGCGGTTGTTGGATTGCCCCTCCGTATCGGTTACGCTGATGTCAAGGGCATAAGTGCCGGCCCCGAGGGTTTCGGCGTCAAATTCTGCGCCCGCCAGTACGATGCTGTCGCGCGTGCCGGACAGCGACTGTGTGGCGGAGGCGATCTCATTGCCTTGGCCGTCACTCAGGGTGATAGCGCCCTCGGCAAGCGGCGAGGATTCACCGTCGGCTACGATGACTTTTACGTCGAAGTTGCCGACTACGATTTTACTGTTGTTGGATGGAGAGATAGAGACGATGCCAGGGGCAAAGTTGGTCAAGCCCTCCACGTCAATCTCATCTTTGGAGCAGGACGTTGCCAGCAAGCCAACTATGAGAAAGAGAGATAGTATTTTAAGTATGTTTTTCATGTCAGATTGAGATTGAAAATTTGCAAATTTTCGAGTGTGTTGATGCCCATCTGCCAATGACGGATGGGCATCAGCACGCATTGATTAGTAACCGGGGTTCTGCGTCAAGTTCTGGTTGGCGCGAATTTCCTCCTCCGGAATGGGGTAGAGGTTGAGGTTGGGGTCGGTAGGCTGTCCCGATTGTACATTGCCTTTCCACGCCCAAACGCCGTTCTCGGTAAATTGGTTGAAACGGATCAAGTCGGTGCGGCGGTGGGCTTCCCACCACAGTTCGCGCGCCCGTTCGTTCAGGATGAAGTCCAGCGTCAAATCATCAGCCGTGATGTTGCCCGCTTCGCTGTTGTAAGCCCGTTCCCGCAGGGCATTTACAAAAGTGACTGCGGTACCAATATCCCCATTGGTAGCACCGCGCAGCACCGCTTCTGCATAGAGCAAGTGCACTTCGCCAAACCGGAACATGGGGAAGTCGGTGTCTACGAACGTCAAATCAGGCCCGGGTATACTGTCCGAGGTGATGTTCTGGTATTTGGGCGCTGCGTAGCCGTTGGCAAAGTTGCTGATGGACTCCACGGACTTGGTTTGCCCTTCGGTGAAGAAGATAGCCCGCTCGTCGATTTCGCCCGTCTCGTCGGGGAACAAATCAACCAAAGCCGGTTGTGTCCGCAAGCCGCCCCAACCGTCGTTTACACCAAAATCGATGGCATTCATCGCGCCACCGAGGGCCGCGTGGACCAAGTAAGTCGTTCCGCCGAACGTCTGAGTCGCCTCGCCGTCGAAATTGATCGCGAAAACAACCTCTTCGGAAGTGTTATTGTCCGCCAAGAAGTTATGGTGGTAGTCTTCTTCTAGGCTGTAAATGCCGGCATCGATAACCTTGTTAAGCGCATCGACGCACTCATTGTAGTAAGACTTGCCGGAGTAGACCTCGCCGTTGATAAACAATTTAGCCTGCAGCATCCAAAGCGCGGCGCGGTCTGCCCGTCCGTAGGGCGCGGTGCCCGGTGCCAGCATCTCGTTTTCGATAGCGGCCAGCTCATTGATGATGAAGTCGAATACCTCTTGGCGGCTGGCTTGATCGGGCGGGTTGCCCCCCACCGCTTGGTCTTCCGTGTAGAATGGGATGTCGCCAAACATATCTATGCCGTGCCAATAGCTGAGTGCACGCAAAAAGCGGGCTTCGGCCCGGAAAGCCGGCATCTGCTCCACCACCTCGTCGCTTATGCCACGCGCATCCAGCTTGGCCGCTGTGGATTCCCGTAAAAATTCGTTGGCCAGTGAAATCTGGAAAAAAATACGGGAATACAACGCCCTCACGAACTGATTGCCCGATCCCCAAGTATGGGTGACCAAGTTTGGCAGGCCTTCGTCGTTCCAGGCAATGACCGCCTCGTCGGTCGGCAGCTCTTGCAATTGCCAGTACTGGCGCAGGTAGCTGGAGAAACCTTCGTCCAGCGACTTGATGTCGGCGTTGCCAGTGGGGCCGGACTGTCCGGTGACAGCCAAGCCAGCGTACAGACGGGCCAGAAAGCGCTCGTAGGCGTCGTCTTCCGAGAAGAATACATCTGGTGTAGCTTCGTTACGAGGCTGTACATCCAGGTCGGTGCAGGCTGATAACGCGGCCAGCACCAAAAGGAGTGATATATTAATGATCTTTTTCATTGGTCTAAATTTAGTGTTCGAAATTAAAGGCCTAAGCTAAGCCCGAAAATAAAGGCTTGCGGCCGTGGGTACGGCGCGTTGTCGATGCCGCCAATGCCGACTTCCGGGTCCAGGCCCGAATACTCCGTGAGTACCAGTGGGTTTTGTGCCGTAACGTACAGCCGTAGATTGTTGACCCCGCGTTTCGGCATGAACGTATAGCCCAAAGTGACGTTGTCCAAGCGTACGAAAGAGGCATTCTCAACGTATACGTCTGAGAAGTACTGCGGCCGCACAAATTGGTTAACCAACACCGACTCATGGACGTTATTCAGGAAGAACCTGTCGTCCCCAATATTCACTCCTTCAACACGCTGGTAGAAGCCACGGTTTGACGCATTGTTGTTATAAACGTAGTTGCCAATAGAACCGCGGATGGTGAAGGAGAGGTCAAAGTTTTTGTAGTTGAGGTT
Source organism: Bacteroidota bacterium (assembly GCA_009908745.1). GTDB lineage: Bacteria > Bacteroidota > Bacteroidia > Chitinophagales > Saprospiraceae > Phaeodactylibacter. The sequence continues at coordinate 4,875 of JAAAOU010000110.1, read as the reverse complement.
GGAGGTCAGCCCAAGCAGAAGGTCGGGGGCTGGCGATTTGAATACCCGCCGGTCTTGTTCGTTGATCACGCCGTCCCCCTCGTCTGGCACGCCATCGCCGTCCGTGTCCACGGTGGGCTGGTCTACGTACATATCGAGGTCACTCCCTTCCGAAACCGGCGTGCCGTCATCAGTGAGGATATGCTCCAGCACATAGAAAGCGTCTATTTGCTCACCGACCCGCAGGATTTGGACGTTGTTGCCTACGCCGCCGGCTATGCCACCACGCAGGATGCCGCCTTCCCCGCCGATCGCGCTGATCGCCAGCACCTCGTTGCGGTTGTAAGCGGCATTGCCCGAGATGCTCCAGCTGAAATCAGGGCGGTTGATTACATTGGCGTTTAAGCTCAATTCCACACCGCTGTTCTGCAGCTCGCCGACATTGGTCAATACCCGGTCGGAGAGGTTGGTGCCGCTCGGGATGGCCACTTCGAACAGCAATTGGTCGGTGGTCTGCTGATAATATTCGATAGCACCGGAAATGCGGCCGTTGGCAAATCCAAATTCGAGGCCGGCGTTGATAGAGGTGGTCTCTTCCCACTGCAAGCCTGCATCGTAAGGGTCAGGGCGGGCGGTATTGACAAATATCGGGTTGCCGTCCGCGTCCGTCCCGATCTGGTACCGTGCGCGCTGGTCGCTAAGGCTGTAGCGCGGCAGGTAGGTGTAGTCTGCAATACCGTCTTGGTTACCTACTACACCATAGCTTAGGCGTAGTTTCAGGTCGGAGAAGATATCGTTCAGGTTGGACGCAAAGTCTTCTTGCAGGATACGCCAGGCAAAAGCAGCGGATGGGAACAAGCCCCAGCGGTTCTCCGGGCCAAAACGGGTGGAGCCATCCCGGCGCAGGGTAGCGGTGAAAACGTAACGCTCATCAAAGTTGTAGATGGCGCGCCCCCAGAATGAGATGAGTTTGTTCTCAAAGAAGGAGTTGCTGGGGAATACGTCTTCCGCAATATCAGGCCGGGTAGCGCCGAACTGGTCTGTCGTCAGGTTTTGCGCCTCGAAGATCGGGTACTCTTCGTTGAATTCCTGGTAGGAGTAACCGGCGGTGAAGTTCAGACGGTGGCGTTCTCCGAGATCACGCTGGTATTTCAAATAGGCATCGAAAAGGTAGTTGGTACGCGTGTAGTTTTCAATCCTGATCAGCCCGTTGAAGTTGGCGACCTCTTCGTTGATGTAGGTCGTGGGCTCAAACAAAGTGCTTTCCCCTTGGTTGACGTCAAAACCTAAGTTCACCTTGGCGCTCAACCCCTCTACGAGTTGATCCAGCTTGTATTCAATGTCCATGTTGCCAATGCTGCGGAAGGTTTGGCCTTCATTCTGGCGTTGCTCAATAGCGGAAATGGGGTTGCGCGGAGCCAGCGCGTTGCCATACTCAAAGTAGCCGCCAAAGGTTTCGTTGGACGGGTCAAGAACCGGCTGCGTCGGGTCGAGGTCCCAAGCGGCGCCTATACCGGGGTCAAACACGTCGCGGGTACGCGCGCCCCGCAGGTTAGTATTGACGATGAGTTTGTCATCGAAGAAATTGTGGTTGTACCCCAGGCTGAAGTTCGCCCGTTCGGTTTCAGAGCTGCGTATGATGCCTTCCAAGTTCTGGTAGCCCGCCGACAAACGGTACCCGAAGTCCTGGCCGCCGCCTGTTACACTCAGGTTGTGGCTTTGCCCTTCGGCGGTACGCAGCACTTCATCGAACCAGTTCGTATTGGCGTTGCCAAGCGAGTTCAGTCGGCTAGGCGCAAAGAAGGTCACCACGTCACGGAAGTTGTCTGCATCCAGCATAGCCGGCTCGCCGCGGATTTCGCTAACGGTGTAGTAACCGTCGTAGTTGACACGGGGGCGGCTGCCGGCCTGGCCTTTCTTGGTGGTGATCACGATGACGCCGTTCGCACCCCGCGAACCGTATATAGCGGTGGCCGAAGCATCTTTCAAAACAGTAAAGGACTCTATATCGGCCGGGTTGATAAAGTTGAGCGGGTTGCGGCCGCCGGCAAAGCCTTCGTTGTCGATTGGCATACCGTCAATAACGTACAGCGGCTCATTGCCCGCGTTGACCGAGGTAGCCCCCCGGATGCGTATGCTTGACCCGCCGCCCGGAGAACCGTCTCCCTGTGTGATTTGCACACCAGCAACTTTGCCATTGATGAGTTGCTCAGGGGAGACAATGGCCCCGCGGTTGAAGTCCTTGTCTTCAATTTTTGCGACCACGCCGGTCGCGTCCTCCTTGCGTACGGAGCCATAGCCGATCACGACGACTTCTTCCAGTACTTCGGTGTCTTCGCCCAAGGTGAAGTTTAGGGTGGTCGTCTCGCCTTCCTTGATCACGGCGCTTTGGGTGAGGTCAGCGTAGCCGGTGTAGGAAGCGCGGAAGCTTTGTTCTCCTACCGGCACGTTCTCTAGGGTATAGCTGCCGTTGAAGTCGGTAGCCGTGCCCCGGCTGCTGCCTACTAATAAAACGGTCGCACCGATAAGCGGCTCCCCGTTTTCGTCAACCGCTTTACCCGTAAGGGTACCCTGCGCGCCGGCCTGCTGCAACAGGAGCAGCACCGCCGCCAGAGCGATAATGAAGCGTGGTAAGTTGTTCATAAAGGTTACAATTTAAGGTTTGGCAAATAACAATAACCGTACAGCAGGCCGACAGGCGCCGTACTTTCGCAAATGCTTGATGATGAGGCTTTGATTCTAGTTGGCCATTGATTGCCAACTGTTGAAGGTCTTCCGTTGTGCAGAACACGTCCGGGGTTTTCGTAAGCGATAGGCGCGGCGCAATTTTGATAGTTCATGGATTAGCAAATATACAGCTCAACGAGGTATCCACCATTCGGGAATTGAAATTTTTCTAAAGCAAAGAGCCAATTGGCTAAACCATTGACCGCAATTCTGCCTTCTGTTCCCTTTTTGTTTCGTCTCACAAAACAAAAAACCGTGCCTAAATCTACAAATGACTTTCGTCACCCATTTTGCTTTTTGGGCTGACCGTTACTGTTATCCGTTGGTAGTGTATTTTTCAAATGAGTGTCCATCTTGTTGAGCCGTTCGGCTTCGGAGCCCCAGAGTTCGATATAGGGCTGCTCAAGCGCCTGTAGTTCGCGCTGGTAAATCTGGTAAAGCTCCTCCCGCTCGTCCGGGTGTTCGCGTTGCGGGTCTGGCGTCCAAGGTGTATCGATGCCGCAAAGTACGATCAGGTCGTAAGACCGGCGGGCCAACTGTTCCAATATCCAAGGGTGGCAGCGGCCGTACTTGTATTCCGACCAGACTTTGATCACGATCAGGCTGGTGTCGCAAAAGAGGAAGTTGTTGGCTTTTTTGGCTTGTGCATCCTCAGCGGCGAGCTGCCCGCGGGCAATATCGAGGAGGTCGGCTTCCCGGTAGGGCCGGCCAAGCTGCTGCAGGAAGGCACGGGCGTATTCGGGCACCCAAGGCTCATGGTACCGCGCTGCCAACTGTTGGGCGGTCTGTGTCTTGCCGGTGGATTCCGGCCCGGTGAAAAGGATTTTGCGCATGGGGCTAAGGTAAAAATATTGGGGCGGTTCGTGGAGTGGCCGAGTGTGGGCAAGTTAGGCCTCATAAGTGCGGCGATCCCCCTTGGTTGTGAAAATCCAACTTTCTACAGTAGCGGCTGTTACTAAGCAAAACGACGAAGGACTGGACCCCAAATTGGCAACTGCTCTTTTTTGCAAAACAAAGACGCCCTACATGCACGATATTGAGCCCTTCTACCGGTGGCGCGACAAGTACATAGCCGATCAGGACGAGCGTTCGCCTTTCTACGGCCGGACCTACAGCGAGTTTATGTTCACTAACAAAGTGTACAACTACTACATCCATCCGCAGTGGGACGAGTTTGGCTCTCCTACTTTGTATCTTAAAATCATCTACGCCGACTACGACGAGGGCTTCGCGATCATAGAGTTGATTGGAGAATGGAATGACTGCCTGACCAACGATATTATGTACCTGAAGCGCGATGTGGTGGACGTCATGGAAGGTGAAGGCATCAACAAGTTCATCTTGGTCTGCGAAAACGTCCTTAACTTCCACGGTTCGGACGATTGTTACTACGAGGAGTGGTATGAGGATGTGGCCGACGAGCATGGCTGGATTTGCTTTATCAATACGCTGGACCATGTGCGGGAAGAAATGCGCGACACTCAATTGCAGCAATATGTTAACTTTGGGGAACAATTTAATGACATCAACTGGCGCCCCCACAAGCCCAAGCTTTTTTTCAAAGTAATTGAAGCCATGGTGCACGGGGAGCTGAAACGCTATCTGCCAGGTGAAATGGAAAACTCGTAAATGGAGCACCAATCTGGTTTCGTCAACATCATCGGCCGGCCTAATGTCGGCAAGTCCACCCTCATGAATGCGCTGGTAGGCGAGCGCATGTCCATCATCACACGCAAGCCGCAGACGACCCGCCACCGCATCATCGGCCTGCTGAGTGCGGAAAACTACCAAATTGTCTTTTCCGATACGCCGGGCATTATCGAAGACCCGGCTTACCGCATGCAAAAAGCCATGAACCGCTTTGTGGAAACCACCTTCGAGGATGCTGACATCATGCTTTTCGTCACGGAAGTTGGCGAGACGTACGCGGACGACGACCCGGTGATGGAGCGCTTGCGACAGATTGAAGCACCGCTGTTTTTGGTGCTCAACAAGATTGACACGGTAGAGGAGGGACAGGTGCAGCAACTGCTAAAGACTTGGAACGAACGCGTGGATTTCAAGGAGAGCATCCCTATATCCGCCCTGCATAAAGTCAATACGGAACGTCTGCTGAACCTCATTTTGGAGCACTTGCCGGAAGGCCCTGCCTATTACCCCAAAGAGCAG
>JAAAOU010000039.1 GCA_009908745.1 Bacteroidota bacterium | reverse complement strand
TGGCTATTGATGCGGCAGGACGGTGGGCCGGGGGCTTATTACCTGTTTGACCGGGACAGCCGCCAACTCACCCGCCTGCTAGGCCTCATGCCTTCCCTGCGGCGCTACGCATGGCGTGTGCCCGGCAACTACTCCGTCATTACCCGGGACGGTTACGAGCTGCCCGTGCAGGTCTACTTGCCAGCGGGTGCCTCGCACGGCCGGCCGGAGCAACCGCTACCTACCGTCGTCTATGTACACGGCGGCCCGTGGGAAGGCCTGAGCCACTGGGAAGAGTGGACCTACCGGCGGCACTTTCAGCTGTTGGCCAACCGGGGATACGCCGTGATCAACGCCGAATTCCGCGGGTCGACAGGCCGCGGGAAAAGCATGGTCGACCTAGGGGACGGAGCTTGGGGCCAGGAGATGCACTTCGACATAGTGGACATTACCCGCTGGGCCGTGGAGCAAGACATCGCCGACAAGACCCGTCTGGCCATTTGGGGCTGGTCGTACGGCGGCTACGCAGCGGCGGCAGCGTTAGCCTTTTCACCCAATCTATTTCGCTGCGGCCTGGCGATGTACGGCCCGATGGACCTAGAGCGCTATGCTCAATCGCCCTTTGCCCAAAACAGCCTTTGGCAAAAGCGGGTAGGCGACGTCAGTACCTCCAAGGGCAGGGCGGCGCTGCGGCAACAATCGCCCGCCCACCGGATAGCCGCCATTCAACGCCCGCTGCTGCTCACCATAGGCGGGCGGGACGGGCGTATTCCGCTTTCGCAAATAGCCGGCTTTGCCGATCGGCTGTACCGCGCCGGCAAGCCGGTCACTTACCTTTACTTCCCGGAAGAAACCCACGATTACCAACAAGCCGAGAGCTGGACGGCATTCTGGGCGGTAGCCGAGCGATTTTTACACCGCCACCTCGGTGGCCGGCATGAACCCGTAGGCACCGCACTCCGCAACACAAATGCAAGCATTATTTATGGAGATACAGCATTGGATTAAATGGGGCTTGGGCGTAGCGATGCTCTATACACTGCATCTTGGCTGTGGGCCCGCGGCTTCCCATACACTGCCGGATAACTGGGTGTTAGCCGATAGCGGCGCCGCCGCCAAGTGGATACAGCGGGACAGCATGACCCCATTCTTTCAGCAAATCGGTACCGTCGATATGCGGCTGCAAATGGGGCAAGCCGCACCACCGGATACGGCCCAACGCGACCAAGTACTGAAAGGCTACCGGCAATTTCTAGCCCGGCAAGCCCGCTCCTTCCAGCCTAGGGAAAAGCAGTTGCTGCGGGAAGTGCTGACTGAAGCCCGGGAAATGGTAAGCGGGCTGAACCCGAATATGCTTCCGTCTCATCTGCGGCTGGTCAAAATCAGCGGCAAAGCCTACGGCCCCGCCGTGTACTACACCCGGGAGAACTGCATCATGATCCCCCAAAACGAGTTGCACGCTGATAACCGATCTACCCTGCGGCGCGTCTTGCTGCACGAGCTCTTTCACATCTACAGCCGGTACCACCCGCAGTTGCGCCGGGAGCTCTACGCGCTTATCGGCTTCCATGCTGCTCAGGACAGCGTCGTACTGCCCGGCCATTTGCGAAAGCGGCAGCTGCTGAACCCAGATGGGGTTCGGTGGCAGCAAAAGATCAGACTGAAGCCATTGGGGGCAGACAGCAGCCAAGCCTACTTTCCCATTATCTATGCCGAGGAGCATCCGTTTGCCGTACAGCGCCCGTTTATGGACTACCTAGCGTTCGGGTTTTTCCGCGCCGATTCGAGTGCCCGGGGGTGGATAGTACGAGAAGCGCCGACGCCGGTTTCCCAACTGTCTGATTTTCATCAAAAAACAGGGGGTAATACCGATTACATCATCCACCCGGATGAAATTTTGGCCGACAATTTCGTTTTGTTAGTGTACCGCTTAGCGGGGCTACCTGCCGATGTAGACGAAGACGGCAGGCGTATCCTGGACCAACTGCAACACAAACTTCAATAAGATGCAACCTGTATTCCTTACTGCCCACTGGCAAAACCTCATCATGGCCAATTACACGCTGCCGCCGGCCTTGCTGCAGGATTACCTGCCGCCCGGCACGGTGCTCGACTATTACAAGGGGCAGTGCTACGTGAGCTTGGTAGGCTTTTTATTTGCCGACACCAAAATCATGGGAGTCGGAATTCCCTTCCACCGCACCTTTGAAGAAGTTAACCTCCGCTTTTACGTCCGCTACCAAGAGGAAGACGAGTGGAAGCGCGGTACGGTCTTCATCAGCGAAATCGTCCCCAAGCCGGCCATCAGCCTAGTGGCCAACACGCTGTACGGGGAGCACTACAGTACCCACCCGATGCGGCACCGATGGGCGAAGCAGGGCAAAAGCCTGAGCATAGCTTACGAGTGGAAACACCGGGGCAAGTGGAACCGGCTGGCCGTGGAGGCGGAAGACCAGCCGCAAGCGCTCGGAGAAGGCAGCGAGGAGCAATTCATCGCCGAGCATTACTGGGGATACACCAAGCGGCGGGGCGGGGGCAGTTCAGAGTATCAGGTGGAGCACCCGTCTTGGGAAGTACTACCGGTACAAGACTACGAGATTGTCTGCGACGGCTATTCGCTGTACGGGCCCGCTTTTGGCGAAGTGTTGGAACAGCCCCCTTCCTCCGTGTTTTTGGCGAAGGGTTCCGCCGTGCAGGTGCGGCGGGGGCGGCATTTGCCTAAAGTGACAACTTAGCGGTATGAAACGGCTACTGCGCTGGCTAGGGGTCAAGCACCGCAATAAGACGCTCGTTGTC
>JAAAOU010000498.1 GCA_009908745.1 Bacteroidota bacterium | reverse complement strand
GAACGGCTGACTGGTATTGATTATCCCCGCAATTTCCAAAATAAAGTGCAACTGCACTACGGCGGGCCAGAAGCGCCCCACAACCGTGCGGGCCGGGTATGGCTGATCGAAGATGGCAGCGGCGGCACCGAACACTATTTTGGGCCGCTGGGCGAACGCGTAAAAACCGTGCGGACGGTCCTCACCAGCCAAGGCAACGTCCGCACCTTTGTGAGCGAAGAACGGTTCGACAGCTGGAACCGCCTGCAGGAAATGATTTACCCGGATGGCGAAACAGTGGAGTATGCCTACAATAAATCCGGATTGCTGCAAAGTGTAAGCAGCCGCAAGGGGGACAGGGCGTATGCCATCGTAGAGCAGTTGGGCTACGACAAGTTTGAGGACCGGGTGTTTTGCGCGTATGGGAACGGGACACAGATGGCCTACACCTACGAGTCAGCACGGCGGCGGCAGCAGGAATTGCGAGGCAGTGGGCCGTCGCAGGGCAACTTCCTCCAACAGCAGTACGAGTATGACCCTGTGGGTAACATCCTCAGCCTGCAAAACCAGGGTGATCCGGAGGGCTTGGGAGGCAACAGTCAGCACAATTTTGCCTACGACCAGCTCTATCGCCTCAACCAGGCCGCTGGCCAGTGGTCTGGAAAAGAGCAGTCTGCCGAGTACAGCCTGGAACTGGCCTACGACGATGTATTCAATATCCTTCGTAAGTACCAAGAACACCGTATTGGAGAAGACCAGCCACCGGCCACCAATATGGACTGGGAATACTGGTACGAAGGCGAACAACCCCACGCTGCCAGCGAGATTGGCCCGCGGCTGCTGCAGTACGATGCCAATGGCAACCTTCTGCATTGGCGGGATACAGCACAACAAATTTCTTGGCGCTTCCTGTGGGATGAGGAGAACCGGCTGGCCGGGGTATTTAACGAGGGCTATTTCAGCCAGTACACCTACGATGCAGGCGGCGAGCGCGTCATCAAGAGCCACGGTCCTAGCCGGGGTGTTTTCGCCAATGGCACGCCAATCGGAGCAACGGGTATCGACCATTACGACAACTATACCATCTACCTGAGCCCCTTTTTCACCGCTACTGAATTAGGCTTTGCCAAACACTACTTTGTGGAGGGAGAACGGGTGCTTACCAAGCAGGGCAGCGGGCAGTTCGCCAACGACTTCTGGAACAACCCCCGACTGACCGCTGGCGACAAGAATTACGTCAAGCGCCTGCAACTGATGCAGCAAGCCTATTGGCAACAGATCGAAAGCTTACAGCGCCCGCCCGGAGAGCCCAGCGTGCCACAGGAAGACTTTCCAATCCCTGGGCTCGACAGCCTGGGCAACTACGACAACGAATATCCAGATGGCTGGCCCCGCCCTGTCATGCCGGATACCTCCGGCCCGCCAGGAGAGCCTACCTTGGTAGACTTTGCGTTTGCAGACAGCATCGGCCCGCAGGCTGGCTATGGTTTTTACGGAGCGGGAGCGCCGCCGGAGCTGAACCAATTCTTCTATCACACCAACCACTTGGGCAGCGTCCATTTTATCACGGATGCAGCCGGTGAAGTGCGGCAACATCTCGACTATTTGCCCTTTGGGGCTACGCTGGCCGAGCAGAGCCGCGAAAAAGAAACGTCCCCCTACGGCTTCAATGGCAAAGAACAGGATGCCGAGACCACCTTCTACTATTTCGGTGCCCGCTACTACGACCCAGCAGCTTCCCTCTGGCTAGGGGCGGATCCGTTACTGGCGGAGTATCCACAGCTGTCTCCTTTTCAGTACTGCGGCAACAACCCGGTCAATGTAGTGGATCCAGACGGGCGGTTTATGGTCTTTGTCAATGGCTTTCACGCGGGTAACGGCGGCACACCCAGCTACTGGGGCAATTTCGACAGCGAGCTGATGAATGCCGCCGGCGACCAAAACGCCGTCTACTACGACGGGGCTATTGGCGGTGCGAAAAATATCCTTAAGAACCGTAAGGCCGCGAACCGCTATCGCGCTGGCAAGGCACAGGGGGAGTTGCTGGCCAATGCGATTGCCGGCGGGAAAGTAGCCTTGGGAAGCCATGAGCCCATCAATATTGTTTCGCATAGCATGGGCGGCGCTTATGCGCAGGGGGTTGCCGAAGTGCTGGCCCGGCGGTTTCCCGGCCGCACCATTAACGATATGAGGCTGGCCCCCTTCCAACCGGGGCAACAAGCAGCCGTAGAGGGCGTACGCACCATCCAAATGTCGAAATTCAACGACTATGTGGCTGCCAACCGCCTGCTTGGCAGCCGCTACCGGGAAATAGCGGGAGGGGTGGTCAATCTGTCCTACCGGGACACGCAGGACGGAGACGCTTCGCACCACCGCATCAGAGGCTTTAACCAGCATATTGCTGCATTAGCCCGCTTTCTGTCTCCTAGCCGGCCGCGCAGCAATGCCGTATCGGGGGAGCAGTACCGGCCGCCCCGGCACTCCGCCATATACCGGCGCAATGCCATCAGCGGCCGCGGTAACAAAGTGATGCGGGGGCGTTAGGGGACACACTTCTTCAATATGACGTGTGTTGTTATGCATCACCCCAGCAGGATGGGAAGTGACTGGCTTACTCCAAGAGCAATACCAAGCCCTTCAAGTAAGCTCCTTCGGGATGAAAAATATTGACCGGGTGGTCGGGCCCCTGCGTCAGTTGATGGACCACCTGGGCGGGCCTGCCGGCTTCCATAGCGGCAGCGACGATGGTATCGTAAAACAGCTTTTGGTCGACCACCTGGGAGCAAGAAAATGTAAAAAGTAGCCCCCCGGGTTTTATCTTTTGCAGCGCCAAGGCGTTGAGGCGCTTATACCCTTGTACAGCCTTGTGGCGTTTTTTGATGTTTTTGGCGAAAGCCGGCGGGTCCACCACGACGATATCGTAATCTTCCGGTGCCGTCTTGAGAAAAGCCATGACGTCTTGGGTATGGCTGGTATGCTGTTGTGCGTCGAAGCCACCCAGCGCTACGTTGCGGTCGGTGATCTGCATGGCCGCGCTAGATACGTCTACCGACTCTACCGTGTGGGCACCGGCTTGCAGGGCGTAGATGGAGAAGCCGCCGGTGTAGCAGAAGGTATTGAGTACTTTTTTGCCCGCCGCGTACTGTGCCAGCAGCTGTCGGTTTTCCCGTTGGTCCAGAAAAAAGCCGGTTTTTTGCCCGCCTTCCCAGTCGACTTCAAACGGATGCCCGTACTCCTGAATCACTGCTTTGCCGGCTTCTCCCATCAAGTAGCCGTCCTCCACTTCGCTGGCGTACTTGCTGGGCAAGGTATTGCTGCTTTTATGGTAAATAGCGGACAAGCCGGGACCCAGCACGTCCTGCAGCCCCTGCGTGATAAGCGGCAAGCAGCGGTGCATGCCGATGGAGTGGCATTGCACGACCGCCGTTGCGCCGTATATATCTACAATTAGCCCCGGCAACCCGTCTCCTTCGGCGTGTACCAGCCGGTAGGCCTGCAGATCGGGCCTTTCGGTCAGCCCGAGCCGCGCCCGGCAATCGTAAGCTTGCTGCAGTTTTTGGGTCCAAAAAGCCTGGCCGGCCTCCGTAGGTTCAAAAGAGAGCACCCGCAGCATGATGCTGCCTCTTTGAAAGTGGCCCACACCTAAATGCTGCCCTGACTCGCCAATGATGCTAACGGTATCGCCTTCTTCCAGCCCTTCCGTGCCCGTTTTGATGGCACCGCTAAACACCCAGGGGTGGCGGCGTTGCAAAGCAATTTCTTTCTTGCGCTTGATGATGACTTGCTTCATAGTCGGCAAAGGTAATCATTACGGCTCAACCGTTTTTTCGGCGCAGAATTTCAGCAGCGCCCGGTAGATGTCACTGCGCTCCAGCAATTCCGGGTTGCCGATGATCACCAAGTGGTTCCGGGCCCGGGTGAGGGCGACGTTGAGCTTGCGGTCCACGCCTTCTTCCGACATAGAAGAAAGCGAGGCCAATTGATTCAGCGAATTGGTGCAGAGGGAAATCACGATCACATCCCGCGCGCCACCCTGATAGCGTTCTACGGTGTCGATTGTCAGCAGGTCGAGCGGGGCAGACTGCTGCTCCAGCACGGAGCGGATTTGGGCGATTTGGGCGCGGTAGGGCGTGATAATGCCGAGGCTGTTGTGGTGGAAATCGTAGTTGTGCCGCGCAAACAGGCGTTGGAACGTGCCAACCACCTGCCCGACCTTCTCTGCTTCGTGGGCATTGGTCTTTTGTGTAGCGCTGTTGTCATCGGGCGGGGTCGGCAGGAATACGACACGCTCGCTGCAGAGTAGCCGTTCAATTTCGCTGGCTTCTTCGCTCAACCGGAACGGCAGGGCCCGCTTCTGTTTGTAGGCGATAGATACGCTTTCCGGCAAGGTATGCAGCGTGTTGTTGTAAAAATAGCGGTTGGGAAACAGCATGATGTCCTCGTGCATACGCCCCTGATGGCTCAATTGGGCGTAGGCCCAGTGCCAGCCGTTTTCCTGGCAGCGTTTGAAGAGCCGCTCGAAGAGCGAATTGCGGAGGTTGTGCAGCCCGATCTGATGAAGCGGATCCTCAGGGATGGCGGAAGCTGTCGGGTTTTGCACCACCACCGCCGGCAATTGATTGTGGTCGCCGATGAGGATGAAGCGCTTGAAGTGCGGCAACAAGCCGACCAGCATCGGCTCCAGAATCTGCGAAGCTTCGTCTATGATGACCCGGTCGAAGGTCTTGAGTTGCAGCAGCTCTTGCTTGCCCGCAATGGAAGAGACTGTAGCCACGACGATACGGTGGCGGTTGATGACTTCCGTGAGTTCTTTTCGGTTGCCAGCTTTGGCGATTTTAGATTGCAGTAGCTGATCCTGAAAGGCAGGCGCGGTGCCGTAGCGGGAACCAATGCGCAGGTAGTGCCGCCGGATATCCTGCCGGATGTGTTCTATGGCCGTGCAAATCTCATCCACAGCCCGGTTGGTATAGGCCAGCAGTAATAGGTTCTCCTGCGTATTGTCAAGCAGGTAGCTGACCAAGTGCTTGAGCATCATACTCGTCTTGCCGGTGCCGGGCGGGCCCCAGAGCAGGAAGTAGTCCTCGGCAGCTAGCGCGCGCCGGAAGATGTCTTGCTGCTCGGGCGTCAATTCTTGGTCTACGGGCAGCTCTTCGGGGGCACCCTCGCGGGGGGCGCTTCTAGTCAGCAATAGCTCTTGCTTTTCTTTCGGGGCATTTGCGAAAGCGTATAATCCCCGGTACATGGCGTTGAAGCTGCTGTCCAAGAGGTCGTGCTCTAGGTTCCAAGCGTCAAATTGCTCAAACACTTGGGTGTTGAATTGCTTGGAACGCAGCCGCACGACCACCTGCTCGTTGGTAATGTCGATGATGGAGCATTTGAATATCTGGTTGGACAGCACGGCTTGCCCCTCCTGATGCGGGTAAAGCACCGCGATATCGCCAATACGGAAGTTGGCTAGCGGGTTGGTCCGTTCGCTTTTCAAAAAAGTGATGAGCGGTTCTTCTTCGCCTGCCTGCATCTCGTGCACATGCAAGTGGCTGATGATGTCGAAGCCCGATTGTTTTTCCTCAAAGCTATTGAGCCACAGGGAAGCCAGGCCATTCACATTATCCATGCCCTGTTCGCCGGCTTTCGCCAATTGATGTTCGCGGGCAATCATGCCGGCGAAAGCCACAAAGTAGCGCCGGGTAAGCGGGGGCAGGGCCGTGTATACCTTTTCGAATTCCTCCATGTCGCGGCGGGCAAAGCCTTTGAGTGCGGTTTGTCTGCGCGGGCTGAGCTTGCTGAACAGCCGGTCGCCCTGTTCCAGCAAATCCCCCCGCCTGGGGTCGCCGATCTGTGCCAGCAGCCGCTCGATAGCGACCAGCTGATTGCGGACTTGCAAGGCCTCGTACTGCTGCGAGAGAATGCGGGGTGCAAAACGTAGCTGCCGGCTTTCCTGCCCGGAGTAGAGGATGTAGTTGGCAGGGTCGGCTTCCTTGCCGAAGGCGGAGCGCACGATGAGGTCGTACAGCAGGGTCTGCGTAAAGTGGTTGGCGCTCAGGCCATAGACATTCGGGCGGAAGGGCGAACCGCTTTTCAGCTCGACGATGCTAGCCTTGTCCGGCCCCAAATGCAGCAGGTCCAGCCGGCCTTGAATGCCGTAGGTTTCCGAGTAGAAACTGGGCTCGAGGTAGCAGGCTTCGGGCTGAATGCCTTGTTCGGCAAAACCCTGTTTGACCATCTGCTGGAGGTTGATGAAGTGCTTCTGGGATTTCTGCATGATTTCCCGCACCTGATTGTTGTCGAAGAGGCAGTACTGCAGCGGGTTGTTGCGGAAGGTGCGTTGGAAAGCGGTTTTGAAAGACAGTTCCGGGTTGTGCATCAGCTCATCGAGGAAGAAGTTGGCGATATTCCCCAGCATGAGGTATTTGTTGGGCGGTTTGGGCAAAAACTTCTTCAGCAGGTACGGCCAGGGGTTAGTACCTTCTGGCTGGAAGCACTCCGCAATAGCGGTGACGTCCACGAGGTAATCGGGCTCCACCACAAAAGCACGGGGGTGATAGACGCCTTCCGTATCCACCTCCACATCGAGCAGGTTGAGCAGAACGGGGAAGCCAAAGACCGAGCGGACGGCTTCAATAGTGGGCATAAAGCTGTCGTTGCGGTCGGCTTGGTTGTATTGCACGCGGGCGGTATTGGCGGGCGCTTCCTCGTCGCGGACGATTAGCTGCTCGGTAGCCTCGTCATCTTCCAGGGCTAGCACCCGCGCGCGGGCTTTGAACGCCTGCACCTTGCGTCGCCGGAACTCGATGGGCCAGCGCTTGGGGTAGTGGCTTTGCAGCTCCTCCGGCAGGAATTCCCCAAATAGAGCTTCTATGGCATCGGCTAGCACTTTGAATCCCAGCTCGCTGATGACAGCGGGGTCCTTTTCTTGCTGCTTCAGGGTATTCAGGGCCCGTTTGCGGAAGGTGTGGATAAAATACTGCAGCCGGCCGTCTACTTTTTCATTGTGGCAGACGTAGGCAATGCGGGCGAACAAAGTGGAAAACTGCAGCCGCTCGTGCCGGGTATACTCCACGAACAACAGGCTGAGCAGGCGGTAGAGGGCTTCTACGCGTTGGGGCGCATCGAGGGCTTCGTTGGTCGCAATTTTGCCCCATTCTTGGTAAAAGAGCTGCGCTAATGCAGGTTTGTTGAGCGTTGTGGTCATGCCTACTAAATTAGGCAATATTTTGGAAAAACAGGGTAGGCTGCTATAAAATAAAAAGCCGACCCCTAGAGGCCGGCCATACAAATTCTCCCAACACTTATACCGAAGCGGAAACGGCTGCTCTTCCAAGCCACCCGCAACGGTACTATACTGGACCAACAGGTCTGCCGTTGTTGCGGCGAATCAACCAGGTCCGAGTATAGAAAGGACTTTCGCAAGCCCTAATCCAAAATTAATCTTTGAAGGGGTTAAAAAGCAGACCTACAGAAAAGAGCAGGCCTGCGTTTAAAGTTTCCCCATGTAATTGATTTGTGCAATATTGATAATAAACAAGTAATCATGATTGCTACACAAAGGTAGGGCACAAGGGCAGGTAATGCGAAATAGAGCAGGGGGGAGAAAAGGTATAAAAAAGGGGGAATTGGGAGCAGGCCTGCCCCGTAACCGCTTGTAAAGCTTGCGTTTTGGCGGTTGCGCCGCCCAGCGGGTTGCGCTGCAAGGGCATGCTTATAAATAATAAGAAGGCGGCTGCCCAAAGCGCTTTTTGAAGAGCCGGGAGAAGTATTTCGTATCCGATATGCCGCAGGCTTGGGCGGCGGCGGAGACGGAGTTGGCTTCCCCGTTTTCCAGCAGTTTTCGGGCGTGGTGGAGGCGGAACTCTTGCAGGTACTGCGTGGTGGTAAGGCCTACCTTGGCTTTCATTCGACGGTTGAGGGTGTGGCGGCTGAGGCCGAGCTTTTCGGCCAGGAAGTCGACGGAGAATTGCTGGTCATTGAGGTACTTGGATACCGTTTCTTCTAGCTTGGCGAGCCACGCTTGCTGCTCGGGGGCGTTGAAGCGGGCTTCTGTATCATCTGCAGCGGCCGTTTGCAGGGCAGGCACCGCAGCTGTTTTCCGGATGGCGGCATTCTGCAGCAAATTGTGTACTCGTACCAGCAACTCTTCGGCAACAAAGGGCTTGCCGAGGTAATCGTCCACGCCAACGCGCAAGGCCGTCAGCCGGTCTTGCAAGCTAGCTTTGGCCGTCAGCACGACTAATGGGATAGACTGGTAGCGTTCTTGCTGCTTGAGCTTTTTCATCAAAGTGTAGCCGTTCATGATGGGCATCATGAGGTCGGTGAGGATGAGGTCGGGCAATTGTCCCGATTGTTCGAGTAAGTCGAGAGCAGCCTGGCCGTTGGGGGCAGTGAGGGTGTGGTAATGGGGTTGCAGCAGGCCCTGCAAGTAGTCCTGCATGTCGTGGTGGTCTTCTACAATCAGCACAGTAGCCTGTTGCTGCGGCTTTTGCTCTTGCAGCGGGGCGGTTGGAGCCGCTGTAGGCAAAGAGTGTATGGCGCCCGTCGCGGAAGGGGCAAAGGAGGAGGAAACAGGCAGCCCAGATAGCTCGAGGAAAAAAGAGCTGCCGTTGCCTTCTTGGCTTTCCGCCCAGACTTTAGCGCCGAGTAGCTTGGCCAGTTCTTTGCTCAGGGCAAGCCCCAGGCCGGTGCCGCCTTCTGCTTTGGTGTTGACGCTAGACTGGAAGTAGCGCTCGAACACACGGGGTAAGTCAGCGGCGGGTATCCCTCTGCCTGTATCTTTTACTTCAAAGCGTAGTTGTTGGCCTTTAAGTGCCGCTTTGAGTTGGACGAGCCCGCCCGCTGTGGTGTATTTGGTGGCATTGGCCAGGTAATTATGGAGTATGGTTTCTATTTTTTGGGCATCCATATTGACGGCCAGGTCTTTAGGGGCGCGGTATTCCAAGTTCAAGCGTATGCCTTCCCGCTCGGCGTACAGTTCAAAGGGCGAAAGCACCTGTTTGAGGAAGGGCAGCAACGGGGTGGGGTTGGGGTTTACTTCCAGCGCCGTGCTTTCCAGCTTGGACAAGTCCATAATATCGTTGACTAAGCGGAGCAATTTTTGGCTTTGGCCGTGGGCCATTTTAGCGAGTCGATGGTCGTGGCTGCTTTGGGTTTGTTGCAGAAGCTGGCTCAACGGGCCGATGATGAGGGTAAGCGGTGTGCGCAGCTCGTGGGAGAGGTTGGCAAAAAAGCGGGATTTAAGGTCATCGAGTTGCTTGAGCTCGGCGGCTTGCTGGGCGATGAGTTCTTGGTCTTCTTTGATTTTTGCCGTCCGGCGCTGTACCTCCGCTTCCAGCTCCTTGTTGCGCTGGCCGAGCTGCCAGGTACGCCAGTAGACGAGCAAAGCGACTACCGCCAGCATGATCAGGAAGAACCACCACCTCAAATAAAAAGGCCGTTTGACCCATACAGGAATAGTCAGCGTCTGCGAAGCGTATCGTCCATTCGGCAGCAATACGCGCACTTCTATATCTTGCTGGCCGTAGGGCAAGTGGCCTAGGGTGATTGTATTGTCCTCAACGCTCGTCCAAGTTTCGTCTTTGTTCTTCAACCGATAAAAGTAAGCCGCACCGTCCGCCCATCGCGGGTCGTCAATTCCGACTGTGACGCTGAAAAAGCGGTCGTTGGGGTGGAGGACGACCCGCTTCTGCGTGTAGTATTGGGCGGTTTGGTTCTCTAGCTGGTTGCTGCTGCCCAGATACTGTTGCAGTTCGACTACGATTGGGGAGACGGCAATGCTTTCTTCAAAAGCATTTTTGAAATCGTCAGGATGGAAAACCGTCACCCCCTGAACATGGCCGAAGTACAAACGGCCATCGGTGTCCTGAAAGTGGGAGATACGGTTGAATTCATTGGCAGACAGCCCGTCCTTTCGGGTGTAACGGATGAAGCGGTGGCTGTTGCGGTCGAATTGCACAATACCATTTTGAGTGGATAACCAGAGGAAACCATGCTCGTCGGCGTATACGCTGTGTATGGTGTTGGTTTCCCCACTGTGGAAGCGGAACAACTGCGACTCCCCGGTTTCGGGTTCCCAGCGCAGCAGCCCATTTTGCCCGGTAGCTATCCAGAATACGCCTTCCTCCCGGTCGTGCCACAGGTGCCGGCAGTCTAAGGCAGGCAGCCGGAATGGCCCTGTGCCGCCTGGCCAGTAGCGGGCGATGATACCCGTGTCGGGGTGCATTTCGTAGAGGCCGGAGGTGCTGCAGAGCCAAATGCGGTTGGTATCTAATTCGTGAAAATAGTACACCGTATGGTTTGCCAGTTCTGGAAACCGGCCGTAGTCTATGGTGTCCACAGCGCCCGATTCAGGCTCTACGCTCAACAGGCCGACTTGACTGACCCAAACCGTCCCGTTTTTATCCTCGTGTATGCTCCAAGGCTCGTGGCAGGGGATGTCGTACTTTTTAAAGGTATTGTCTTGCGGGTCATAGCGGAAGAGCAGCCAGAAACTGGTGGTCCACAGCCTGCCGGCGCGGCCCCGTTTCACCGCTAAGGTCGGCAGGGAGGTAAGCGGAGACCAAACAGGCTCAAAAGCTTGCTGAAACGGCAGTAAACCGTAGTGGCAACCCAAATAAACCGTAGTGTCAACGGCGTCAATCCCCCTAAAACCAGTAGGGAAGTAATTGAGGGAAGCGAAGGTGTTGGTAAAAGACTTTTCTTTGAAGTCAATGCGGTACAAGCCATTGCTGCTGCATTGCCAAATCGTGTGCCCTTGGATTAAATTGCTCCGCCACTTGGTATTGAGCTGGTCCACATTCTGTACGGAGGCGTAAAGGGTATCTCCGGTGATGCTGGTCAAAAAAGCTTGGTATTTGGCTGTGACCCACATTGCATGCAGGGAAGGGATGTAGTTGGTCTGGTGGTAGAGTGATGCTCTATTGAGTTCTTGGGTAGCGAAGGTGCTCAAGCGGGGTGGAGCGTTTGGCGAAATTTGGAGTACTCCAATCGTATCTAAGTGGTTACGCAGGTAGATATAAAATTTTATGTTACCATCGGCTGTTTCGCTCATCCACCTTGCCGTTATCAGCTTTTGTGCTGATGGTGGAGTAATGTTAGCCAGTATTTGCCCCTGTCTATCCCTTTTGATAAAAGAAAAGGAATGCTCAAGCTGGTTTGTAGACCAATAAAAACCAGAAGCGTCTCTGCCGATGATGGTTTCGTTTGGTTCCAGCTGGCCTAAATGGTCCCAGTTTTGTGCATTGCTAAAAGTATAGTAGGTCCCGTTTTTTAGCTTGAAAAACAGTGTTTGCTCGTGTGCTTGGAATGATTCCAGCCTTGCCCAGTCAAAGGGCAGTTGATCCCCGTAGTATTCCTCAAACGGTGTAGTACGCTCCGTGTAGATGTGGAAAATGTCAATGTCGTAATACTGCTCCTGCCCGTTATCAGCAGCGGTTCGGTAGAGTAGCCATAGGCGGGGCCCATCAACGATGATTTTGTGGACTTGGTTGTTGCGCAGCCCGTGGCGGGAAGTGTAGGTTTTAAAGTGCTTTCCGTCAAAACGGTTAATGCCGTAGGCCGTACCTATCCAGATCAGGCCCCGCTCGTCGGTGGTGATACAGAGGACGTTATTGTTGGACAGCCCATCTGCTTTACTGAAGTGCTCAACGGAGGTGTAATATTTCGCTGATGTGGGTTGTGCCGCCGCGCCGGCTACCCAAAGCAGCAAGCACAGTACAGTAGTGAGCCGGCCAATCGTTGTCGTAACTATACGGTAGTTTTTGTGCATGGGTGGTATGAGCATTCTGCCAAATCACCTGCAAATATAGCTTATATTTTAAGTTTGGATGCTACTATGGCTCAGAAAGCTTCGGGGGCCGGCTGCAAGACCCCTTTTCCAGCAGCGGAAAGCTCGTGGTGTTTTTTACGATCCCCAAACAAGCAAGACCCTTTCAAAATATACCCCAAAGTAGCAGGCAGCCGTTTCATTTAGGCTATATTTGCCTCCATAAAATCAGCCTCAATATGCCGAACATATCCAAGCGGGGCGAGAGCGTCCCCATGTCCCCATTCCGCAAGCTAGTCCCCTTTGCCGATCAGGCGAAGGCCAACGGCAAGCACGTTTACCACCTCAACATTGGCCAGCCCGATATCGAGACGCCCGCGTACGCGCTGGAGCAAGTCCGCAAAAACCAAGAAAAGATACTGGCCTACAGCCCGGCGGTGGGCAAGCTTTCCTACCGTCAAAAGCTGGCGGCTTACTACCGTAGCTTTGGGGTGGCGCTAAGCCCGGAGCACTTTATCGTCACCACCGGCGCGTCCGAAGCCATTCAGTTTGCCCTTTTGTCCTGCCTAGATGCCGGCGAGGAAGTGATTGTGCCGGAGCCGTTCTACGCTAATTACAATGGCTTTGCGCAAATTGGCGACATCCGCATCAAGCCCATTACCTGCCATATTGAAGATGGGTTCGCCCTTCCGCGGATTGAAGCTTTTGAGGCATTGGTGGGCCCCAAGACCCGCGGCATTTTCATCACCAACCCCAACAACCCGACGGGCAGCTTTTACTCGAAAGAGAAGCTGCTGGCACTCGGGGAGCTGGCGGTGAAGCATGATTTGTTTTTGTTTGTGGACGAAGTGTACCGTGAGTTTTGCTACGACGGGCAGGATTTCTTCTCGGCCTTGCGTTTGAGGGGGGCGGAAAATAACGTAGTGGTGATCGACTCTATCTCCAAGCGCTATTCCGCTTGCGGTGCCCGCATCGGCGCGATGGTTACCCAAAACGAAGCCGTGTTGGAAGCAGCCACCCGCTATGCCAAGCTGCGGCTCAGCCCGCCCGGCCTGGCGCAAGTGCTGGCGGAAGCCACCCTCGATATGGAAAGCGCCTACATGGCAGAGGTGAAAGCCGAGTACGACCGCCGTCGGCAAGTCGTCTACCAACGCCTGCAAGCCATGCCCGGTGTCACCTCTTATCTGCCGGGTGGGGCCTTTTATTGCTTCGCAAAATTCCCGGTGGACTGTTCAGAACGCTTCTGCCGCTGGCTGCTCGAAGAGTTTGATTACAGGGGGGCTACCGTCATGCTTTCCCCCGGCGCTGGCTTCTACGCCACTCCCGGCTTGGGTAAGGACGAAGTGCGTATGGCTTACGTGCTCAATGGGACGGACTTGGAAGCCGCTATGGACTGCCTGGAAAAAGGCCTAGAGGAATACTGTTCGCCTCGCGTAGCGGCAATACCGGGCGTTCGGCCGAACAATTCTTGAGAAACATCTATTCTGTTTGGGGTAAGCAGGGGCAAAGTTGTTACCTTTGCCCTGCTTTAACGAGAGCGGGCGTCCTTGCGCTCGTACCTGAGGCGTAAGTGGCTGAATAACAGGTTGTTCCTGAGTCGATGCGCCGTTTATAGACCAAATACTGGCTAATGGAAGGAATGGATAAAAATACGATCATCGGACTAGTGCTCATCTTTGTCCTATTGGTGGTATGGCAACAGTTTACGGCACCGACCGAAGAAGAAATCCAACAGCGGCAAGCCCGCCAAGACTCAATCGCCCAAACAGAGGCCCGCGTGGATAGCTTGAAAGCAGCGGAGAAAGACACGGCTAAAGCGGTGGAACTGGTAGAGACCGAAGCAGACTCGATGGTGATGCTCAGGCGTCAGGCGGGCTATGGGCCTTTTGCCCCTGCTTCCGCCGGGGAGGAGCAGACCAAAGTATTGGAAAACGACCTGATGAAGTTGACCATCAGCACCAAAGGCGGCCGCATCGTGAAGGCACTGATGAAAGAGCACTACCGCCTCGAGTATGACAAAGAGGGAAACTCCACTCAAGCGCCACTCTATCTGCTGGAAGACCCAAAGAACAAATTTGAATACTTCTTCCCCGTCGCAAACTTGCCGAGTGGCGGCGTCAGCACGGGCGACTTGTTCTTCGATGTGGTCAGCGCGGACGCACAAAGCATTACCCTGCGCGCCACTACGGCTAACGGCGGATACTTCGAGCAAGTCTACAAAATAGAAGACGGCTCCTATAATATCGATTACGACCTGACTTTCAATAACCTGAATACGGTCGTTGCCCAAAATACGGACCACATCAAGCTGAATTGGGTCAACTATCTCGGCAAGTTGGAGCACAATACCTCCTACGAGCAACGTTACTCCACCGTCTATTTCAAGCCGGTGGAAGACGACCCTGATTATTGCTCCTGCACGAGCGACGACGTAGAGGATATCGACAATCAGCGCATCAAGTGGGTCTCCAACGCCAATCAGTTCTTCAACACTTCCCTCATCGCGGAGGAGTCCTTCGGCAACGCCAAGCTGGAAACCAAGATGCTGCCGGAAGAAAACGAAGACTTGAAGCTGCTGGTTTCCAACATTGAGATACCCTATCAGCGCAGTGGCTCCGAAACGGTACACATGCACATGTACGTAGGCCCTAACGAGTTTGACCGGCTGTACGACATGGGGCACAGCTTGCAGGATATCATCCCATTCGGCTGGAGCATCTTCGGCTCGATCAACCGTTGGATCATCCGCCCGATCTTCAACTTTCTGTCGAGCTTCATCGGCAGTGCGGGTATTGTGATTTTGGTGCTCACCTTTATCGTGAAGCTGGCCTTGTTCCCGCTTACCTACCGCATGCTGTATTCACAGTCGAAAATGGCAGCCCTGAAGCCCCGTATGGAGGGGGTGAAGGAAAAGTACAAGGACGATCAGCAGCAACAGCAGATGGAGACCATGAAGATGTACCGCGAGTTTGGGGTCAACCCGCTCGGCGGCTGTTTGCCGATGGTCCTGCAAATGCCTATCTGGTTTGCCCTCTACCGGTTCTTCCCGGCTTCTATCGAGTTCCGTCAGGCGGACTTTCTGTGGGCGAATGACCTGTCTTCGTACGATGCCTTCTTCATGCTGCCGTTTGAAATTCCATTCGGCTTCGGCTCCCACATCAGTTTGTTTACCCTGCTGTGGGCGTTCACCACGCTGATCTATACCTACTACAATACGCGTCACATGGACATGACGGCCAACCCGGCGATGAAGTACATGCAGTACGTGATGCCGATTATGTTCATGGGCTTTTTCAACAGCTTCGCGGCAGGGCTGACTTGCTACCTGCTGTTCAGTAACCTGATCAACATCACGCAGACGGTAGTGACGAAGAGCCTCATCATCGACCACTCGAAGATTGAGCGGGAGCTGGAGGCCTACAAAAAGAAGCCAAAGAAGAAAAAAGGGTTCCAACAGCGACTGGAGCAAGCCATGAAGGAGCAGCAGCGTGTTCAGGAGCAGCGTGAGGCAAAGAAGCGGAAGAAGAAAAAGTAAACCGGTACAAGCTGGCCCTGCATGAAAATGGTTTGTCCGGGAAATAGGGCAAACCATTTTTGCTTTGGCAGAAAAGCCTATATTTGCGCAGCACACATGACCAAAATGAAGCAGCGCATACCTCAGCATACACTTGGCCGGATTGCCGTTTTGGGGCTTACCCTGTTACTGTTGTTCTTGCGTTTCCCTGATTTTTTCGAGTTTGACCCTGCCAAGGTGATCGAGCCGTACTCCGATGGCTTGAAAGCCTACACCAATATTGAGTACCACGCCAAACACGATACTTCCTTTACCTACTTCGAGGGGATGAACTACCCCTACGGCGACCATATCTCGGCGGCCGTGGCACAACCGCTGATTTCCAATGGGCTGAAGCTGCTGCGCGACTTGGGGTTGGACCTGAGCCGTTACACCTTTGTGATTGTCAACATGAGTTTGCTGCTTGGGCTGTTGCTCGGCGCTTACTTCCTGTATCTGTGCTTCCGCAAACTGGAAGTGCCCGTATGGCTTTCGGTGCTGGCGGGTATCAGCATTGCCTTTTTCTCGCCGCAGCTGCACCGTTGGATATCGCACTATGGCCTGGCGCATATCGAGGTGTTTCCGATCCTGTTCTACTTGCTGATGCGGTTGGAAGAGGAGCAAAGATTAGGGCTGAGCCTTTGGATTGCAGTAGTGGTGTCCATCTTTTCATTGATCCATTTCTACTATTTTGCGATACTGGCGATGACGCTGTCGCTGTACTTCTTTATCGGCTTTGTACGCAAGCCGAGCTTGCAGCGCCTCTTGCGTTATGCCCTTCATTTCGGGCTGCAAATTGGTTTGCCGCTGGTGTTTTTTTACTGGTGGATGTACGCCGGGGACCCGATTGACGACCGCTCGGGCCGGCCGTGGGGCTTTTTCCATTTTCACTCGATATGGGAGGGGGTGGTCAGCAACTACAAGATGCCGCATTTCAAGTGGATAGACGAGCAGGTCATCCCCATTCAGCGGGGTTCCTACGAGGGGCGGGCTTACGTTGGCCTGGTGGCGTTGATCGCTTTTTTTGCGCTGTTGGTACGTTGGGTGCGGTCGGGCAGGGCGACGGGGTCGGCTGCGCCGCCCGGCGCGCCGGGCGCGCGGTGCAGCCGATCCGGATCGGAGGGATCGC
>JAAAOU010000274.1 GCA_009908745.1 Bacteroidota bacterium | reverse complement strand
CCGGGTAGTACTGCGTGTACTTAATCAAGCCTACCCCCTCGGCGTAGTAAGCGCGGTCGATGCGGTCCACGGCGTCGCCCCCGTCGCCGCCAAACTCCGGAGAGAGCTGCAGTTCCTGCTTGAGGACCAGCGTAGCGTAAGTGCCGTGGGGTACGGTAACGACCGGCCCTTCCTGCACCACGGCTTCAGAGGAGGAGGCGCCTTCGGGCAGTAAGTTTTTGGAGACGGAGTAGGGCTCGCCCACGAGGTTGGTGGCGAAGTACAGCCGGCCGTAGGCGTCGATGGCTTCTGGCCCGGACAAGCGCAGCAGCAGCTGATATTCAGTGCCCATACGGCTGCCCGCCAGCGCGTAGTAGCGGCGGCCCTTAATCATGGTGTCGAGTTCCACCTGCTGACGGTCCCGTTTTGGATACAGCGTAATTTCACCGGTTTGGGTATTCAACTGATAGACCTCGTACACCCAGGTATTGCCAATACTCAGTTGCAGGTAATCATTGACAGCTGTAGGCGGTGCTTGGAAACGGAAGCGGTCTTGGGGTTCCGCCCCTTCTTTGTAACAGCTGCTCCACAAGAGCGCCAGCCCCCCTGCCAGCAATAATGTTGTGAGCCTCATGTTGGTGTTTGGTTTTCTCAGGAAGAAAATTGCTCGTAGGTGTTCGTTTTCTTCTAAAGGTTAGAGCCTATCAGTCGCGGTTTCGCTTGCTGGCAGGGCCGATTTTTTGCCAAAAGGGAAAGAATCCGGCTTTAGAGTGAGCATATAGCCGATTCATGCGTTGTATGATAAAACGTTGAAAGTCAAAAAGATAGATTATGATAAAGGATGGAAGCCACGTTTCGACTTACGCGCACGAAGACATCAAGTCATGGGCAGAAGCCCGCGAGGCGCGACCGGTGAGAGTAGACAACTACAAGGCGCAGCCCGTGCATAAGCAGGTGCTATTCCGTTTCCCCGAAGAGCGCTACACCGGGGAAGAAGACCTGGAATGGGACGAGTTCTTCGACATCTTTGACCGCGAACAGCTCGAATTCCACTTCGAAGATATTGCAGATGAAGCGATGGAGCAGCGGAACACCTATCAATTCCGGCCCCGTCAAGCAAAATAAAGAAACAAAAGACGTAGATATATAAGTGAACGGGCTATTCCCTCTAGCAGGGCGTAGCCTGTTTTTTTATTGCTGCCTCAGCCATTCGCGCAGGGCTGAAAAAGCCTCCAGCATTTCGCTGCAGCATTCCACGACAAATGCTTCGTCTAGGCTTTTGTCAGCGTACTGGGTGCGGGCGACGTCCAATGCCTTTGCCCCGTCAAAATCAACGTAAGACAGGCGGGCGGTCAGTTCCTCCGACGGGCGGCCGAAGTCAAAGCTGGGCAGCAACGCCAGGCCGGTATCCTCCAGCAAACGCTCGCACAATTGATGGCTGTTGCTGATGCCCCGCTTCTTGAGGTTGTTTTCGTAGAACGCAAAATTTGGAAATAGGTAGAAGCCGCCCTGCGGTTTGGGTGCAAATACCCGCATCTCCGTCAATTGATGATGGAAATACCGGCCTACCGCCCGGAGCACACGCTGAGCCTGTGCAAGGTATTTGTCAATCTCTTCGTGCGGCCGGAAAGCCTCCACCGCCGCGTATTGAATCGGCGCGCTGGTAGAGGTAAAAGTCTCGCTGGCCACAATAGCCATAGCGTCGAGCAACCAACGCAACTCCTCGGGGAATACAAACATGCCCAGCCGCCAGCCGCCGGCACCACACCACTTGGACAACCCACTGCTGATGATGGTCCCTTCCGGGTAATAGCGCGCTATGCTCACATGCTTTCCGGAATGGTGCAGCTCGCCGTATATCTCGTCGGACAATAGGATGACCTTATATTTCCTCGCTATTTCCGCCAGTTTTTTCAGGCGGGCGGCCGTGTAGGTCGCCCCCGTGGGATTGGCCGGGTAGTTCAAAATGACAATCCTCGGCCGTTCAGGGTCAATCTGGCAGAGCGACTCCAGCTCCTCCGGCGTCAGCCGCCAGTCGTTCTCCTGATGGGTCTTTACCCAGTTCACCCGCCGGCCAAGTATGATGGCTTGGGGGGAGTAGGAGACCCAGCTTGGCGTAGGAATGACCAAATCGCCGTAGTAAGCCAGCTGCAACAAGAACAGCAGCTCCTTGGAGCCCGGGCCGATGAGCACGTCCTCCGCAGTACGTTTGATACCCTGCTGCCGCTCGTAAAACTCCGCGATGGCCTGCCGTAGTGCTTCCAAGCCTTTTACCGGGAGATAGTCCTTCTCATGAGCGTGGCTGCGCAGGGCTTCCACCACGGGTTCGGGGACAGGGAAAGGCGATTGGCCGAAGCCCAATTTGTACACGCGCCGCCCTTCCGCTTGCAGTTTTCGCGATTGCTCATTGATAGCCAAAGTTGCGGATTTCTTCAGCCCCCGGATGTTGAGGTTAAGGTCGATGCGGACGTTCTGTCGTTTTGCCACGGTCGTCGGTTCTGGTAAATAATCGTCCAAGCTATAAAAAAAGCTCCCAAAGCCGGGCTTCAGGAGCTACTAAATCTTCTTGCTTATCGTGAATAGGCCTAGTTCAGCGCCTCCTCGCGCAGGCCGCTGCTGGCAATTTTGTTGCTCCGGTGAATAGGGTATTCGTTTTCAAAAAAGAATTGCTGCTTCCCAAACGCTGGGTACAGGTCATCCAGCCATATCGCTTTGGGGTCATACTTGGCAAAGAAAGGCCGGCACACCCAGTCTGGATTGCGCCCTTGCAGCAATTGCAAGTTGAATACGCGTTGGCCAGCCACTTCGGTGACG
>JAAAOU010000454.1 GCA_009908745.1 Bacteroidota bacterium | reverse complement strand
CCCAAGACCAAGCAAGTCGCCGACGAAAGCAAGCTCTGTGAGCAAGGCCGCAATTTCTGCAACAAAATGTGGAATGCCCTGCGCCTGATCAAAGGCTGGTCGGTCAAGCCGGGCCAGGGCGACGCGGTCAACCGCCTGGCGGTACAGTGGATGGAGCACAAGCTGAATTTGACGCTGGAGCGGTTGGAAAAGCAGTACGAAACCTTCCGTTTCTCCGAGTCCATCATGGACATCTACAAGCTGCTGTGGGGCGATTTTTGCAGCTGGTATCTAGAAATGATCAAGCCCGATTACGGCGAGCCGATCGACGAGGAAACGCTGGAGGCTACAATAGGCATATACGAGCAGCTGATGACCGTGCTGCACCCCTTCATGCCGTTTGTCACAGAGGAAATCTGGCACCACTTGCGCGAGCGTAAGGACGGAGAAGACTGCGTGGTCAGCGCTTACCCCAAAGCGGCGGCCTACGATACGGGTATGATCGAAAAAGTGGAGCAGGCGAAGTCCATCGTGGCTAGCGTGCGCGAGGTCCGCAACAACAAAGGCATCAAGATGAAGGAAGCCCTTAAGCTGTTCGCACAGGAAGGCGAGGACAGCAAAGCTTTGCTACAGCTCGAAGGCCTGCAACCTATGATCGTCAAAATGGCGAACCTCGAAAGCCTGGCGCTGACGGGCGAAGAGGTGCCGAACGCGGTATCCTTCCTCTCCGGCCAGTCCAAGTTCTTCTTGGAACTGCAGGAGGAGATCGACACCGCTGCTGAGTGTGCCCGCCTGCGCGAGGAACTGGAGTATCAGAAGGGCTTCGTGAATATGGTGGAGAAGAAGCTGAGCAACCAAGGGTTTGTCAACAACGCCCCGGCCCCCGTCGTGGAGCGCGAGCGCATGAAGCTGGCGGACGGGCAGGCGAAGATCAAGAACTTGGAGGAGGAGTTGGGGAGTATGGGGTGTTGAGGTTGAGGTTGAGGTAAAATATAAATCTGTGTTAATTAAAATTTAAAAGTCAAAAGTCATACACGTCATGGCTCGGGCGTTCACGCGGACCCTGCTGTTTCCCGTTAGGAAGAGTAATGTAAAATGCTTTGCCTGACGTAGCCTTGGCGAAGGCGGGTAAATCCGTGTTAATTTAAAATTTAAAAGCCATACACGTCATGGCTCGGGCGTCCCACTTAGACGTAATGTAGGAGTGCTGGCTGTTTGCACAAAATGGATTTTGTGGGACGCTACGAGAATATTGGGCGGCCAAGCGCCGCAGCTGGAAGCTACTACGGGCGGGGGTGGCAAAGATTAGAGCCGCGAATGCGGTATGTGTCTTGCTTCGTGTGTATTCGTGTAATTAGCGGCAAAAAAATACCGGGTCTAGCGAAAAATGCCAAGCCCGGCAATTAAGCTCTTTTATCTAACAAGATTTACTCTGCACGCCCCGCCAAGTCCAGTAAAAAGGCAATGGCCTATCCACTACTTTTCCCGTTGTAGAAAGTACTGAACCCCAACTGAAGCGCCTACAATAAATCCCGGGTGGGTCTGAGACCTGTCAGTCTGGAGCGCTGAACTCTTCTGATTATTATAAAGGTGATAGTCGATATCTATCCCCAAGTCGAATGCTAGGTTTGGTGTCAGGAACCAGTTTGCACCCCATCTGCTACTCAGAAAGAAAGCTGATGTATTTATATCAGTGATGTTTGTAACATTTTCTGAACCTCTCAGGGTAAAACCGGCTTGTCCAAACCAGCGCCAGTGCTTTTGCTCGCTTCCGAGATAATGTCGGAGATAAGATGAGACGGAAAGGTTGCTATAACGTCTCGATATCTCGCTGTCAAACCATTCTCCATAGGAACCCGCAATACTAACATTTACTAATGCCTGGTCACTGATAAACAATCCAAGGCTTGGGTTAAACACTAACTCCATGGCATTATTAGTAAAGGCGGCAGTAGCGAAGCTAGGATTGATGATTAAGTCCCCTTTGTTGAAAGCAGATGCCACTGATTGCCAATTATCCCTGTCACCTCTGCTCATGAAGGGCTGTATGCCTAAGTTTAGCGAGATTGTATTTTGTAATGCTGGATGGATGGCGTAAACGACATTGGCGTCGAGAGCA
The DNA here is from genome assembly GCA_009908745.1 of Bacteroidota bacterium. GTDB lineage: Bacteria > Bacteroidota > Bacteroidia > Chitinophagales > Saprospiraceae > Phaeodactylibacter. The sequence goes on along the minus strand of JAAAOU010000454.1, from coordinate 696 downwards.
ATATTTTTACTAATGAATCTGTTAAGTCCTAATTGTAGATCGTAAGAGTCATAATCGGAATACGAAGGGTACCAAGAAGCCCTGAAGCCAGCATAGTAATTGTTCTTTTCAGCGCTTGGGTTTAAATAATACCTCACTTCCGGCACAATAGCGGTATAGTAATCCCTGCTGACACCTACTCCAATCAACCAATGATCAGAGACCATCAAGCCAAAATTGGCATTTCCTCCATAATAATGCCCGCTCCGGTTTTCTTCTTTTGCAAATAGATAATTCGCATACATTCCTTCTCCGAATGTAATGGCACCTTTTTCGATTTGCCCACGCAGCAATGTGTTTGCAGCTATACAGAGTAATGAAAGTAGTAATAATTTTTTCATGTGTAAGAAGTTTTGAATGAGAGAAAGGCTCTTTATTGACAACTGTAGGGTACCAAGAAAGAAGCACGAAACAAATATAAGACTTTATTTCAAAAAAACAATGGTTGGCTGATATGAAATTTTAGTAATTATTTAGGTGGGGGTTCCTGCGGCAGCGTAGCTGTGAAGGAACGACCCCCGCTGCGCGAAGCATGCAAGAACAAGCCCCCGCACCCGCATAAAAAAGCAACGCTGCAACCCGTACGGGGCGCCAGCTATCAGGTCAATGTGAAAATGCTAGCAGCTGCGCTGCGGTAATCTTATTGAGCAGCTCAGT
>JAAAOU010000025.1 GCA_009908745.1 Bacteroidota bacterium | reverse complement strand
GGCCGCCCAACCAATTGTAGTGGAGGCAGGCACCTACATCCTTACTGTCACTGCCCCCAATGGCTGTAGCCGCTCTGATACCCTTACCATAGTGGCGGATACCTTGGCCCCGAGCCTCGAATTGTCCGCTGATACCCTTTCCTGCAATCAGCCGCAGGTGCCGTTGACCACCGTTGTCCATTCTCCTGACTTGACCTACAGTTGGTCGGGCCCAAGCGGGTTTAGCAGCACGATGGCCGAGCCGCTTGTCACTGATGCTGGTGTATACACGCTTACCGTCACGGCAACAAACGGGTGCGCCCAAATAGCAGCCGTCAGCGTCGTAGCGGATACGGTGCTGCCTTCATTGCAAGCGACCGCCGATACCCTCACTTGCTCCGAGCCTGTCGCCCAGCTGACGGGCAGTGCCGGTGGGGTAGGGGGTACGCCGCTTTGGTCGGGGCCGGATGGTTTCGCCCAATCGTCGCCATCGGTAGGCGTTATGCAAGGAGGCGTTTATACTTTTACGTTTACCGCCACCAACGGCTGCGTAGATTCCCTGCAGCTGGAAGTATTGGCCGACACGATTGCTCCTCAGCTCACCGTTAGTGATCTGGCGCTCGATTGCCGGCAGTCAGCTGCCCCCTTACCCGCTAGCGTATCGGGTAGTACTGGGCTGGAATTGAATTGGAACGGGCCAAACGGCTTTTCGGCCAGCGTGCTACAGCCCACCGTCGAAGCCGCGGGCAGCTACCAATTGCTGGCCCTCCATCCGGCTAATGGCTGCGTCGACTCCGCCACTTTGAACGTTACCCTGGACACCCTGCCGCCTACGGTATCGGTACTGGCCGCCGACGTGCTGGATTGCCTGGTGGATACCGTAGCCCTAACCGGGACAGCCGATGCCGGCGGGGCCGCCCTGTCCTTCAACTGGAGCACAAACGAGGGGCTGTTTGGCGAAAGCCCACTGCAGGCGAATACCACCGCCACCGCGCCGGGCTTGTACCTATTAACGGTGGAGAATCTCGATAATGGCTGCACGGCGGCCGACAGCGTGACCGTAGAGGCAATCACCGCCGAGCCCGAAGCCATCAATCTGGCCGTATCGCCCCCTTATTGCCAAGGCAGCACCGGAAGCGTGCGGGTGGCAGCGGTGCAAGGGGGCACGCCGCCTTATCTTTTTTCATTGGACGGGGAGGCTTTCCTCAGCATGGATACTTTCACGCAACTGTTGCCTGGTGACTATGAACTGGAAGTAGAAGACGCCAACGGTTGCCGCAGCACACAAGCATTTACCATACCACAACCGCTTCCACTGACTGTAGACTTGCCCGCGGAAGTAGAACTGCATTTTTCCGAGACTTTACAGTTGGAGCCGCTACTCAACTTCCCAGAGTCTATAGTCGCTACGGCCGCTTGGTCACCGGCTGATTTCCTGAGCTGCAGCGACTGCTTGCGGCCTATTTTGCAGCAACCTTCCGAAGGGGGGGTGTACACCCTGACGGTCACCACCACGGAGGGCTGCGAGGTCAGCGCGCAATTGCAACTCAGGGTGCTGAAGGACCGTCGGGTATACCTGCCTAATGCCTTTTCGCCGGGCAACGACGATGGGCGCAATGACTACTTCACCGTTTACGCGGCTGCTGATGAAGTGGTGCGGGTACGCCGTTTGGCGGTTTTCGACCGCTGGGGCGGGCAGGTGTTCGAGCGCCGGGATTTTTTGCCTAACCAAACTACCGAAGGGTGGGATGGCCGCTACCGGGGCGAGGCGGCACCCGCCGGGGTGTATGTCTACTGGGCGGAAGTGGAATTCGCCGATGGCCAAACTGCCCTGCTCAAGGGGGAAGTACTGTTGTTGCGCTGAGGTAAATTGTGTTACGCCCCTGACATTTGGCAGGAGTGAGAACAAAATAGCGTCGCGCATGCTTTACTTTCGTGTCAAATTAGAAAAATATCCCTTTGATTGAATAGCAGGCTGATCGGTCCTGCTGTCGCAAAGGCACATTCAAACACGGAAAAGTATGAAAAAGACGGCCCTGGCCTTGTTATTGACCCTTCCTTTTTTCCTCCACGCCCAAAGTGCTTTCTGGACGGAAGCCGAGGCTCCACCCCGTCCCGCTGGGCAGCAGTACATTCAACCAGAGGCCTATCGGCTGCTGGAGCTGGAGCTGGAAGCCTGGAAAGCCCATTTGTCGCAGGCCCCCGCCGAGCAAGCGCAACCGCTCCGGCAGTCCGATTTTGAGATTCGCCTGCCGGCCCCGGATGGCAGCTGGGAGCGCTTCCGCTTGGTGGCTAGCCCCATCATGGCGCCCGGCCTCGCCCGGCAGTTCCCCCGCATCCAAACCTTTTTGGCGGTGGGCATCGGCAAATCGGCAGCGCGTGCCCGCTTGGATTATACGCCGCACGGCTTTCACGCTATGGTGCTGAATGGCGAACGCACGTATTATATTGACCCCCTCTACTTCGATCAGCCGGCTGGTGCTTACATGTCTTATTTCAAAAAAGATTACCGCCCGAAGAAAACTTTCGAATGCCATGCCGAGTCCCTGGCTATGGATAGCCCGCCGGTTGCCGCTTCCGCCTCAGAAGTGGGCGGAAATATCCGCATTTACCGCATGGCTGTTGCTGCTACCGGCGAGTTTACCCAGTTCTTCGGCAACACCGTAGAGGATGGATTGTCTGGTGTAGTGACGGCCCTGAACCGGGTGAATGTGGTGTACGAGCGGGATGTCGCCGCCCGCATGGAGCTTATTGACAGCAACCACCTTGTCATTTATACGGACCCTGCTACGGACCCCTACTCTGGTGGGGCGGGCGACC
>JAAAOU010000392.1 GCA_009908745.1 Bacteroidota bacterium | reverse complement strand
CCCGGTCAAAGTCCGCATCTACGGTGGTTCGCGTGTTTGCAACAAGGGCGAGCTGCTGGACGAAACGGGTATGGTGACCCAAGCCAGCTGGATGCAGTACAACTTCAAGTTTGAGCCCCATTCTAATTACGATTATATTGTTATCGAAGCTTTCTACGAGACCCCAGTCCTGTTCCCTTACAACGGAAACGTGCTGATCGACAACGCTTCCGCTATCACCCCTATCCCTTGCGACGAACCGGTCAGCAAGCAGCCAGAACCCATAGAACTGGAGGACGAGCAACCGGATATCGCCGAAACCACCCCCACGCCGGACCCCACGCCCCCGCCGGCTAAGCCAAGTACACCGCAGCCGGCCCCTAGCCCGCAACCGCCCCAGCCCCAGCCTTCTTCTAGCCCGGCGAAAAAAGAAGCCACTATTGCCGGCGTGAAGCGCTCTGAGATGGAAAAAGGTAAGCGAATCACCCTTGATAAGCTCTACTTTGAGGCAGACAGCACGCAAATCACCGAAAAATCCTTTGGTGCACTCAACGAGCTGGTCACCTTCATGCAGGTCAACAAGGATGTGGCTATAGAAATTGGCGGCCACACCAATAGCTTGCCCCCACAAGAATATTGCATACAATTGTCTACCGCCCGTGCTAAAGCCGTTGCCGATTACCTGGCAAAAAATGGCATCGAACGCGACCGGCTCAAATACAAGGGTTACGGCAAGAGCGACCCCATCGCGTCGAACAAGACGGTCTATGGCCGGCGGCGCAACCAACGGGTAGAGATTAAGATATTGGAAATTGGGGAAGACGGGTAAAGCAATCTTTTTAGGGGCGGTTCATGTTGCTAATTAGCAAACGGGGGCTGCCTGTCAACGGCTTCGCTGCCCTTGCGTTTTACAAGGGATGCGGCCCTACCGCTCCCCTACCCGCTGAATCGTCAAGCCCTCAATCCGTTCAAGGGTTTCCACTTCTTCCAGATATACTTCTGCTATGGCGGCTTTGAGCTTTTTCAGGGTGGGGGCCACGGCGCTGCGGCGGATGGCGATATCGACTTGGCCGCTATTGCCGAAGTCTTGGCCGATCATGTTGAGCTGAAGGTTTTCGAGGCTGCTCATGACGTTCCCCATCAAGCTGTAATCAAACTCCAAGCGGTAGATGTCTTCTACGGTGCGTTCTACCACCGTGGCATCCCCTAATGCCAAGGCTGCGCTCTCCCGGTAAGCGTTGATAAGGCCGGAGGTGCCAAGCAAGGTGCCGCCGAAGTAACGGACCACGATAACCATGACGTTCCGGAGTTCCAGTTTGTCGATCTGCCCGAGTATAGGCCGGCCGGCGGTGCCGCTAGGTTCGCCATCGTCGTTGGCACGGAATTGGTGCCCCTCCAGCCCCAGCCGAAAGGCGTAGCAATGGTGGCGGGCTTTGGCGTGTTGTTTTTTGACTTCCTCCAACTGCGCCTTCCAATCCGCCTCGGTATAGGCTGCGTAGGCATACCCTACAAACTTGCTGCCCCGGTCGCGAAACTCGCCCGTCCCCGGCTCGCTGAGGGTGCGATAAGTATCTTTGATATTCGACATAGGCCAAAATTAGGGCTTTTAGTTTACAAAGCATTAACAAAGCTTGATAGGCCATTAACACGCAAAGCCGGTTATTATGGTAGTTTTTTGCGCTAGGAAGGGTATCTTTACGCAAAACGGAAACGGTTTGAACACGACCTTGGAGCAATTTGACCGGATCACAGCAGACTGCCGTGCGCTCTTCGCCAAGAAGACCGCCGACTATGGCACGGCTTGGCGCATCTTGCGGCCGTCTTCCTTGACCGACCAGCTGTATATCAAGGCTAAGCGCATCCGCAGTATTGAGGAAAAAGGGGAGCAACGGGTGGCAGACAGTGTGGAGGACGATTACATCGGGCTGATCAACTACAGTATTTTAGCCCTTATACAGCTCCACTTGCCAGCCGACGCAGCCCTTGAATTGCCGGCGGAGCAGGTGCTGCACCACTACGACGAGCAGCTGCAGCGCAGCCGGGACTTGCTGGCGGCTAAAAACCATGATTACGGGGAGGCGTGGCGCGATATGCGGCCCTCCTCTATCACCGACCTCATTTTGCAAAAGCTCCTGCGCTTGCGCCAGATTGAAGACAACGACGGCCACACCGCCGTTTCTGAAGGGCAGGCCGCCAATTACCTGGACATCATCAATTATGCTATTTTTGCACTCATCAAAATAGACGAAAAAAACGCCTCATCATGACACTTGGCACACTTGTACTTTCTGTAGCAGCTGCAGCGCTTTTATTGACGCTGCTTGTGGGTTTTGCTTTCCGCCGCATCGAGAACTGGATCATCAGCTTCCTGCAGAACTTTTGCGGGGCGCTGTTCATTTTCTCGGGCTGGGTAAAAGCGGTAGACCCGCTTGGTACGGCTTACAAAATGGAGCAGTACTTCTCGGAATTCGAATCGACTTTCTCGGGCACTTGGTTCTCTTTCCTGGCCCCTTTGTTCCCTAAAATGGCGGAGCTGTCGACGGGTTTTTCCGTATTTATGATCGTATTTGAAATTGTCTTGGGCTTAATGCTGATCATTGGCTCGGCCCGCAAATTTACCGCTTGGGCTTTTTTCCTGCTCGTTCTGTTCTTTACGTTCCTCACCGGTTTCACTTATCTGACTGGCTATGTGCCTTCCGGGGTTAACTTCTTCCAGTTTAGCGACTGGGGGCCGTACGTAGCCACGAATATGAAGGTGACCGACTGCGGTTGCTTTGGCGACTTTATCAAGCTGGAGCCGAAGACCTCCTTCCTGAAAGACGTTTTCCTGCTAGTGCCTTCTATCCTTTTCGTCATCTTCCATGGCAAGATGCACCAGCTGTTCAACACGGGCGTGCGCTCTGCACTAGTCGCCTTAGGTGTAGCGGGGCTGATCGTGTACTGCTTCAGCAACTACCGCTGGGACATTCCACACACGGACTTCCGCCCATTCCACGTTGATGCCAACATCCGGTTGGAAAAGCAATTGGAAGACCTCGCGGAGACCAACGCCAACGTCGTCGCTTACCAAATGACCAACAAAGAGACGGGAGAAACCCTGCAGATGCCCATCAACGAGTACCTGAAAAAGTACAAAGAGTACCCGAAAGAGGAATGGGACCTCAAACAAATTAAAGATGAGCCTGCTGTGCAATTGGTGAAAACCGAAACCGGCTACACTATACCCAGCGCTCAGGGCGAGCCCTACGAAGCAGAATTAGCCGCTTATTTGGCAAGCAACTGGGCAGCAGCAGAGGGGGATACGACTACCCGTGTAGTAGAACGCAGCAAGATCAGCGACTTTGAACTTTCCGGTGGCCCTAGCGGCAGCGATGTGACAGATCAATTGCTCGACCACGACGGCTATAGTTTCATGGTAGTGGCCTACCGGCTGTACACCGAGCGGGAAGAACAGATGACGGAGATGGTAGCCGACACGGTTTACGCTATGGATACAATTGCGGTAGCCGATTCCATTAAAGTGGTACGCCGGGTAGACGAAGTCAAAAAGCAGCAAGTGAAGAAGACGGTTTACCACTGGGATAGCGGTTATGTGACGCCTTGGGAAGAGGTGGTCAACCCCGTTTTGGCGAAAGCCCAGAAAGCCGGCCACCGAGCTTTTGCCGCCACTAGCTATGCTTCTCCCGAAAAGCTGGAACAATTCAAGGAAGCTACCGGCAGCGACTACCCGTTCACTACTGGCGATGATATATTGCTGAAAACGATTGTGCGCTCCAATCCGGGCGTGGTGCTGCTGAAAAATGGTAAGATTGTGCAGAAGTGGCACTATAAAAAGCTGCCGGCTTACGAGGAGATTGAAGCGGCTTATTTGAAGTAACTTCAGTTCCGTTTTAGCACAAAAAAGGGCCATCTCGGATCGGAATCCAAGATGACCCTTTTTTTTTTACTCATTACAAGCTTCGATCATCGCTTTCAAGCTGGCCATAAAAGCTTTGCCGTCGGCGATATCTTTGAGCACGAACTCCAGCTCATCCTCGTATTCTACCTCCTCATCGTTCGTATACAGCTTGATGATTTCCTCGTCTTTTACGGTCGGGATTCCCACTGTCACCGTGGTGCCGCTGATGTTCAATTCTATGTCGCTGTCATCCAAGTCGTAGAGGTTGAACTCGTAGCGCAGCTCATCGGTGTCGTTGCGCCCTTCCTCGAATCGGGTAAATACCCACTTGCATGGGTCGCCTTGCATCAGTGATAGGGACTGCGACAACTCTTCTTTATCTTCGTCAATGCTTTGCAAGGCCTCTTGCATCCAAGCCAAGTCCTGTACAGCGGTCTCGTCGGGGCATTCTTCTGCCATTTTGATGATTTGCTGCCGGACCCGCTTAGCTTTTGGTATATCTTCTACCGCAAAGCTTACCTCGTCTTCGTAATCCTCCTGTTCGCCATTTTCTTCGGTATAGACATAATCCTTGCCGCCTTTCAAGTCCGCCACGACGTACAGTTCGTCGCGCTTCACGTCAATTTCCACTGAACGGGGGTTGAGGTCGGCAAAATCAAAGGCATAGAGATAGGCCTCTTCTTCGCCCTCTTCCTCCACAACCCGCTCATAGGTCATCTGGCATTCCCCGCTAATGCGTTGGGAAATAGATTCCTCTCCCCGTTTAAAATTGGTGAGGGTTTCCGCCATTGCCTTTCGGGCTTCCGCCCTACTTTCATAGGCAATCGGGTTGGCATCCTCCATTTCGGCAGCCAGCTTGGCCAGGCGGCGCAGGGTATTGGCAGCGAGCTGGGCCTCATCGATTTCTGCAAACTGCAAGCTGACGCTGCTCTCGTAATCATCTAGCACGCCCTCTTCTTCTACCCGTACAAAGTCTCTCCGGTCTTTCATCCCCATTTCCACGGTAACCGTTTTGCCGCGGGCGTCCACATCGACACTTGAGGGGTTGACGTCGGCCATGTTCCAATAATAGCGGAAGGCCTCTTCGCCATCCTCTATTTGCTCCAGCGTGACCCGGTTGGGGGAATCAGGGTCAGGCATCCACTTCTGGTCCCAGGTTTCATCCTCTACGGTGATATTGCGGACGGCCTCCTGTATCCATGCCGATAAGCCTTCGTAATCCTCGGGCAGGGCGTTGTCGGCTTCCCACTGTTCTTTTGCCAATGGGATCATTGCTTTGAGGGTGCGCCGTATATCGCGCGCGTTGTCGATATTAGCAGCCATAAAATAGGCGTTTTCATCGTAGCCTTCAAATTCACCGTCCTCATATTCTTTCACTGCGCTGCCGCCCGCGCTTTCCACACTGACGATGATACGGTTTCGCCCGTCCTCATAACGAACCCGCTTGGGGCTCATGAGACCGAGATTGAAGTCATAGCGGACCTGCTCTTCCCGCCCTTTGCGGTCGACCTCTGTGATGGTGAGCTGCAGGCGGTAGGGGGCTTGCTGGTCAAAAGTAAGTTCTTGGAAGTATTCATCCTTCTTCACTTTTACATCTTGCAAAAGGGAAGAAAGCGCATTTAGGGAGTCTAGCAAGGAGGCTTGCGCTGCCAGTAAGCCGGGCAGCAAGATCAGCGCGACCGCTAATACGCGTTTCGAGAACATAACATGGGATATTAAATGAAGAAAGGAAAACGCCCCTGCCTATATGGTTGCAGGGGCGCGTAAATGTTTTTTAGTTAAGGATGTAGCGTATGCTCAACGCCCCATAATCTGCGCCGAAGCCACTCACGTAGCCATTCCCCAAAAGAATGGTCGGCACCCAGTCAAGGCTGATGTTGACCGGCGCATCTTCAAAGGCGTAATCGAGGCCAACATACCCCTGTACGCCAAAGGTGAGGTTGTCGGAGTCATCGAAAAACCCATCATTGGAGTAGGTCCAGAAATAAGCGGTGGCACCTCCGCCGACGTACCACTTCAGCCCTTCCAACTCGTCAATCTCCAAGTCGATATGATGTTGATAGGCACCGCCCACGCCGAGGCGCGTCCAGCGGTAAGAAGTCAGTACGCCTCTTGTACGGAAATTGCCGAACAGCTCGATGGCGCCTTGTTCGGATATAAAGTTTTTGTAGGAGGCAGAAAACGGGCTGCCGAGGCGGGCTCCAATTGCAGAATTGTACGATTGGGCTTTTGCCGCCTGCGAAAAGCATAAAAAAGAAGCCATGAATAGCAACAGTACTAGTTTTTTCATAATAGTGGGTATGTAGTGTGAAAAAATTACTTGCGAGGGTGCGTTGCCATTATTCATCCGATTCTAGCATCAGGGTGTTGCTGCTTCAAAGGTACGATTTCTTTTGGTAAAGCATAAAGATGATGAATGATTACTGAGCTTGTGGTGGGAATGGTTTTTCTGTAAGGTTACTCCGATATGCCGCTGTCATACTTGAGCATGAACTGCAGAATTCTCCCCCGGTTGAGGTTTTTGAGTTTGGCTTCTAGCTTATAAGCCTCACTGCGGCTATTTTTAGGCGTTTGCCAAAGCAGCATCCACGGCTTGCCGGTCTTGGTGCTAGGTTCCATACCTGCATTGTGGCGGCGCAGGCGCTCGTGCAGGTCTTGTGCTTGGCCGCGGTAGATCCTGTCGGTAGAAGGAGAGTATAATATGTAGACGTGGAATGGCATACAATAAAAAAGCGAAGCGCACATGCACTTCGCTTTGTAGCCCGTACGGGATTCGAACCCGTGCTACCAGGATGAAAACCTGGCGTCCTAACCCCTAGACGAACGGGCCAGTCTTGAAATGTAAGAGCACCATTTTGCCCTGAGCGTGTAACCGCTGAAAACATAGTAGTAGCCCGTACGGGATTCGAACCCGTGCTACCAGGATGAAAACCTGGCGTCCTAACCCCTAGACGAACGGGCCAATTTTCAAGGCTGCAAATCTAGTATTTGCATCGAGAAGCTGAAATAAACAGCACTACTTTTTTGTAAAGCTATTGTCAACTCGATTGGCCTCTTTTGGCTTGCCTCGGCAGCTTTCCGCTGAAGCGATGCAAATATAGGACCTTCCGTCAAAAAGCAAAACTTTTCTAAGAAGATTTTGCGGCGTGAAATGGACCCCCCGTTTGCAGAACCACAAAAGCTGAAATATCGGGGTGAAATTACCGAACAAAACTGTTAAATTCGGCTTTCAGGAGACAGAACCCAAGTGAGGAGGAAAGAGTTCATCCGCCGCACCAAAAATAATTATTGTTACTTTTACACTAAGTGCGGTTCTCGGTCAACTATTTGCGAAGGCACCGTCTTTTAAAGAGGAGGGTGTGTTTTAGGTAAAGAACCGGTAAAGAGCTTGCCCTTCCCCATTTATTTTTAACTAAATTACGAAAAAACCATGGCAAAGAAAGTTGCAATCAATGGCTTCGGCCGCATCGGAAGACTCACCTTCCGCAGTCTACTCCAAAAAGAAGGCATCGAAGTGGTCGCCATTAACGATCTCACCGACAATGAAACTTTGGCCCACCTACTCAAATATGACTCCGCACAAGGGCCATTCGAGGGCACCGTTGAAGCCACCAAAGACGCGCTGGTCGTGAACGGCACTAAAATCCACGCCTATGACATGCGCAATCCCGAGGATTTACCCTGGTCCGACCTGGGCGTAGACTTAGTACTGGAATGTACGGGTATTTTCCGTACAAAAGAAAAAGCTGGCTTGCACCTGAAAGCCGGCGCCAAAGATGTTGTGATTTCTGCCCCGGCAAAAGGCGGTGACGTGCAAACCATCGTACTGGGTGTGAACGACGAGGAACTCGACCGCCGCGCCAATGTGTTTTCCAATGCTTCTTGCACAACTAACTGCCTGGCACCGGTTGCGAAAATCATTAACGACAATTGGAGCATCAAAGTGGGCTCTATGACTACGACCCACGCTTACACGGCTGACCAGAATATTCAGGATGCGCCCCACAAGGACTTACGCCGTGCCCGTGCTGCCGCTTTCAATATCGTCCCGACTAGTACCGGTGCAGCAAGTGCGACGGGCAAGGTCATCCCTGATATGGCGGGCAAACTTTCTGCTATCGCTGTGCGTGTACCCGTGATTACCGGGTCTATGATCGAGCTGAATGTCGTGTTGGAGAAACCGACAACGGCTGATGAGGTCAATGCCAAGTTTAAAGAAATGGCAGATGGGCCACTGAAAGGTATCTTGCAGTACAGTGAGGACCCGCTGGTATCCAGTGATATCGTACGCAACCCACACTCTTCCATTTTCGACAGCCAAATGACGGAAGTCAATGGTGAGCTGCTGAAGGTGGTGAGCTGGTACGACAATGAGGCTGGTTATTCGGAGCGTATGGTCGACTTAGCCGCTATGATTCTGAATAAGTAATTGCAATAATCTCAAGAACGGGAAGCCACTGGTTTCCCGTTCTTGTTTATAGTCTGACAACCCAAGATTTGTGAATCCTGACTTGCTCTTTTTCCGCCTCTCTTCGCCAATCCCGAATGCTTTCGGGACGCCGTAGCTCTCCCGATAGCCATCGGGATGCCTATGTTTTTTGACTCGATAGCCGAAAAAATAGCGGCGTCATGATTTTCACAAATCCTAAGTTGTCAGACTATATTAACCCCTGACACATTATGAATCTTCCTTTTAAAAATAAGAAAGCATTGGTCCGGGTAGACTTTAATGTCCCGCTCGACCAAGACTTCAATATCACAGACGATACCCGCATCCGTAAAGCTTTACCCACGATTAAGCACATCCTCGACGAGGGCGGGGCGGCTATCCTTATGTCTCACCTCGGCCGGCCGATGAAAAAGCTCAAGGATGATGGCAGCATCGACCGTGAAAAGTTCACCCTGCATCATGTGGTGGACCACTTGGCCAAATCGCTGGGCACCAAGATTCATTTCTGCGAAGAAACGGTGGGCGATAAGGCAGAGCAGATGGCGGCCGCACTTCCCATGGGGGAAGTACTGGTACTCGAAAACACCCGTTTCAACGAAGGGGAAAAGAAAGGCGACGAGGCGTTTGCCAAAAAGCTGGCTAAGCTGGCGGACCTCTATGTCAACGACGCCTTTGGCACGGCCCACCGAGCACACGCTTCTACCACTACCGTAGCACAGTATTTTGAAAAAGGCAGCAAGTCCTTTGGCTACCTGATGGAAGCGGAGATCAAAAACGCCAACAAAGTACTGAAAACACCTCAGCGGCCGCTGGCAGCTATCATCGGCGGAGCTAAAGTCTCCGACAAGATTCTGCTGCTAGAGCGCTTGATCGATTTCGCAGACCATGTGATTATCGGCGGCGGTATGGCCTATACTTTCGTAAAAGCGCAGGGGGGCAGCGTCGGCAACTCACTCGTAGAAGAAGACCGCCTGCAACTGGCCCTTGACTTGCTGGAGAAAGCCAAGCAAAAAGGAGTAGAAATTCACCTGCCTGTAGACTCGGTCATCGCTGACAATTTTGATAAAGATGCCAAACACACAACGGCTAGCAGTGACGCCATCCCCGACGGCTGGATGGGGCTGGACATTGGCCCAGAGGCTCGGGCGGCTTTTGAAAAAGCAATCCTATCGGCAAAGACCCTCCTGTGGAATGGGCCTATGGGCGTATTTGAAATGCCCAATTTCGCCAACGGCACTAAACATATCGCCGAAGCGGTGGCCAAAGCTACCGATCAAGGTGCTTTTTCCCTGGTAGGTGGCGGCGATTCTGTATCGGCTGTCAACCAGTTGGGGCTAGCCAATGAGGTCAGCTACGTCTCTACCGGCGGCGGTGCCATGCTGGAATTCTTAGAGGGTAAGGACTTGCCGGGTATTAAGGCGATGCAGGAGTAGTAAATAACTTTCACCATTTTACGCTCCGGACTGGATTTTGAAAGGTAGCTTTACTGGTTGTAATGAAAACCTTTCGCAAAACAAAAAAGCACCCCAACCAACCATACAGCCGCCGGGGTGCTTTTCTTTTATCTCGCGATAGCTTGTTCTTGTCTACAGGTGGCGCTCCGCGTGGTAGCTGGAGCGGACGAGCGGCGCACTCTCAACAAAGTCAAAGCCTTTGGAAAGGCCGACCTCCTTGTATTCTGCAAATTTATCAGGATGGACATACGTTGCTACGTCCAAGTGCATCTTCGTAGGCTGCAGGTACTGGCCGATGGTCAGAACGTCACAATCGTGTTCCAGCAGGTCGTCCATCGTTTGGTACACTTGCTCATCGGTTTCGCCTAGGCCAACCATGATGCCTGATTTCGTCCGTTTGCCGTATGCTTTCGTGCGCTTGATCTGCTCCAAGCTGCGGTGGTACTTAGCCTGTGGGCGTACTTTGCGGTACAGCGCCTCCACCGTTTCCATATTGTGGGACACGACCTCTTGCCCTGCGCTGATCATGCGCTCAAGGGCCCACCATGTAGCCCGCACATCCGGTATGAGGGTTTCTATGGTCACCTCCGGGGTGCGCTCTTTGATTGAACGGACCGTTTGATGCCAGATTTCTGCGCCCCGGTCTTTGCGCTCATCCCGGTTGACGGAGGTGATCACCGCGTGTTTTACGCCCATCAAGTCGATGGCTTCAGCAACGCGGCGGGGCTCGTCTTCATCGTATTCCGGTGGGCGGCCGGTCTTGACCGCACAGAAGGAGCACGACCGGGTACAAGTATTGCCCAGTATCATAAAGGTAGCTGTGCCGGCACCCCAGCATTCCCCCATATTGGGGCAATTGCCGCTTTGGCAGATGGTGTGCAGGTTGTATTCGTCGACCAATGAGCGGACCTTCTTGTAGTCTGGCCCGATCGGCAGCTTGACCCGCAGCCAATCGGGCTTTTTGCGGCGCTGCTCTTTCTTTTCTACTATGGGAAGTTCCAGCATGGAATCATTCGTTTATCTGTGACTATTAATAAGACAGTTGCCTTTGTCCCTTTTAACAAGGAGGTCCCAGAAAGAGTTTTTCCATCGACATAAAGATGACAAGGCGGATTAGATCACCACCGTTTTCCGAGCTGCAAATTGATGTAGAGATTGATAAAGACCGAGCGGTTTTCGCTGTTTTCCACCCGGGGCGACTCCACCATGATGGGCATTTCCCTCAGGAAGACATCCACCATCACCCCCGCTTCGATCGCTTTTACAAATTCATCAAAGGCCCCCCAGTCAAAGTGCATCGCGAACTTGCCGTGGGCCCCCGGGACCGCGCTGATTTCCCCCAGCCCTTCGGTAAACCCAGAGGAACCGTAGATACGGCTGATCTCCAAAAAGTTATTGGCATTACTTTCCGAATACTTTTCGCTGCGGATGATAAAATCCTGTGGGTTGCCTGGCTCAGGGGTGCGTATGAGTTCGAGGTAGTAAGGCTTAAGTATACCCAGCGAAACACCGCCTTCGTAGCTGATCCCTACCGCCACGCCGCGGCGCTTGGCTTTTTCCGACAGGTAGCGCTTTTCGCCGAAGCCGCCGCGCAGCACGTAGAGGTTGTTCTGTTTGCCGTACACAAAAGCCCGTGATATACGGGATGCCTGCTGCTGGAAATCGAAACTCTGCCGGAAGCGTTTGTGGTGCCGCAACTCCCCGAATTCAAAGTTGAAGTAACGGGTAAGGTAATAGGTCTTCAGCTGGCCGATATTGACGCCTACCGAAAACCCGTTCGTCTGCAACAGCTTCACGTCTACCGTAAATTCACGGTTATAAATGATGCCTTCGGATTCATCGTAAATATTCTGATTGCCCTCTATAACCTGCTGTGCATTTCCCCACGCGAAAGCGCAGAACAACAAGACGACGGTAAGGTAGGATTGGTATGGCATATTAAATCATTGAAACGGTGTTAACAGTAGTACATTCCGTTGCGGCAAAGGTTCATTCCGCGCCGACGGGCATCCGGTAAATGGCCGAAAAAACGACAAAACGCAAAGGCCCGGACGAACTTTCCCGGTTGCCGTGCTACAATTTAGCAAATTTCCGCAATTACAAACAGGGGGTGTCATTTCAACCTACGGCTTATGCAGAAGCTAAGCTTATCGGTAGCTGCTGTTCAAAAGCCCCTCAGCGACATTTAGGAATAAATCCTCTACTTTCTCCCCGGTTTTGGCACTCGTGAAGAGGTCAGGTTGGTACTGCCGCTGGAAAACCAGCAAATCATCTTCCGTGACCAAGTCTTTTTTGTTGCCTACGACCTTCACCAGGCAGCCAGGCAGAATTTTTTTGATATAGGCCAGGTCATTATCCATATTTTCAGCAGTCTGCGGCCGGCTGAGGTCGAAGACGTAAATCACAGCACTAGCCCCGAGGAAGTAGGTTTTGGGCACTTTTTCCTGCGCGACCTCCCCCGCAATATCCCACAGGATGAGCGAGATGTTTTCTCCATCTACTTCTAGCTCTTTCTTGTCTACCTTCACCCCAATCGTTGTCATGTATCGCTCACTGAAGGTATTGTGGATAAACCGGTGAAAAAGGGAGGTCTTTCCAACTGCAAAACTACCAGTGATGAGAACTTTACGGCTTATCATGGTTGGGAAGGGGTTTTCATGAAGTAATGACGGAGGGCTTTTTCCAAGCGGGCGTGCTGCCGGGGGTCGTCAACTTTTACCCCTCCGCTCAATTCACGTTGGGCAAAGGTCAGGAGCTGCTCACACAGCTCATCGTACTCTTTGGAAGTAAGGCTGCCATTTATGGCTAGTGCGATGTAGAGCGTATGGAAGTCTTGCACCACAATTTGGTAGCCGGCGTAGTTGATGGTCTCCAGGTTGGTTTCCCCCTTTTGGAAGGCAT
This sequence comes from Bacteroidota bacterium, assembly GCA_009908745.1. Lineage (GTDB taxonomy): Bacteria > Bacteroidota > Bacteroidia > Chitinophagales > Saprospiraceae > Phaeodactylibacter. The sequence goes on along the minus strand of JAAAOU010000392.1, from coordinate 3,821 downwards.
CCTCCACAAAGGACTTGATGGCAGTAAGCATGCCGGCAATCATCTCCCGGTCTACCACCGTACCGCTCGACGCGCTGCCCAGCAACAGCCCAGAGTGTTGCTCGACCACATAAGCCTCTTCTATTTGGGTAGCGGCCGCCATACTCATGATGCGGTCACTTTCCCGCACACCGGTCATACGCTCCCGCAGCCGGCCCAAGAAGCTCTGCTGCACCTGCGCCTCAACACTTTCCCGCAATTGCTGCAGCTGCAACGCCAAGTATTTGCGGATCATCTTACCGATAATGGGGTAAAGCAAGTCGATTAGTTGTGCCTGCGACTGTTCCAGCTTCCGTTCTATGATGCGGTCGACGGCCAACTGATACGTTTTGGGGAAATGCTGCTCGAATTTCTCCAGCTCTTCCTCAATAATGGGCGTCACCCGCTCAGCCAGAGGTTCCCGCTGCTGCAATATAGCATCTATACGCTCGATCTGCTGTTTCTCCTCCTGAAACAGGATATTGCGCAGCAATTCCAGCTTGCGGCGGTCGTCCTTAGGGGTTGGCGAGGTAGATGGCACGGTTGGCGGTTTTATGCGTTGCTGATTTGTTGGCCGAGTTCGCTGAGCACCTGGCCCAGCCGTTGACGGTCACCTTGACTGACCTCCTCGATTTCGGTATGCAGGGCTTTCGACTTTTCCTGCAACTGATTGCTCAGCGCGTTCAGCCGTTCCTCCATCTGCTGCTGCAGCGCTTGCAAATCAGCTTGGTGTTGAGCCTGCATAGCTTGCATTTGCTCGTTGATACGCGCCTCGGCGGCATCCAATTTTTCGCTCAACTCCTGAAAACGGGCATTGTACTCATCCATTTGCTCCCCCATCAGGATGTCACGAATAGTAGTTATTTCTCCTAAGCTTGGCTTTCCTGAATTCGGCATAACTCTCGCATTTTATGGATTTTAGCCAGCCCCCTAGGCCATGAATCGTCCTGGGCGGATTTGGCTTATACTAGCAATATACAGCTATCGAATAAAAAGCATATAAAAAATGCCGCTATTTTCCTGTTTTTTTAGCGCCGGAAATGCCGTATTTTTTGCGCATGCAGCTCACGGTATACATTCCCCGGCTTACGCCCCGCGTAGCCTATGCTTTTTCGCTTTTGTTTGAGCGGGTTGTACAGCTTCCCTACCGGCTTACCGATCAGCAGGAAGGTGCGCAATTGGCATACAGCCCAAGGCCCCAAACGGGCATCTCTTTTTGGCTGCCAGCCTCGGGTTTGCTGTCCGCCTCGAATATTCGGCCGCAGCCGATCGAGCAATTTGAACACGATGGCTTGCCCGCATTTTTTGGCTGCCCCGACGCGGGAGAGGCGCTACTTCCGTTCGACTTGCCCGCTCTGGCTTTTTACTTGGCGAGCCGCTACGAGGAATACTTGCCGGCCGAAAAAGACGCCCACGGCCGGTTTCCGGGAAAGGCAAGCCTAGCCTACCGCAGCGGTTTCCTGCACCAACCCCTTGTCAATCAGTGGGGCATTAAGCTCGCTCAGCAGCTGCAGGTGCTATGGCCTGGCTTGAATGTTATCTACCCCACCTACCAATTTCGCCCTTCCTACGATATTGACTTGGCTTGGGCCTACCGGGAAAGGCCGCTGTGGCTACAGGGGGCAGGGGCCGCCCGGGATGCGCTGCGGGGAGAATGGGCTAGGCTGCGCCAACGCTGGCAGGTAGCACGTGGCAGGGCACAGGACCCTTTTGACACCTTTGCTTACTTAGAAAAATGGCACAGCCAGCTTCATTTAGCCCCCCTTTATTTCTTCCTGTTGGGGGATTATAAGACCTATGACAAGAATATTGACCCTAATCGTGCTAGGTTCCAAGAACGCCTGCGCGGTCTAGCTCAAAAGCACGACACGGGCTTGCATCCCTCTTATGCTTCCAACGGGCGACCGAAGCAACTGGCCAAAGAATATAACCGATACCGCAAGATCACCGGCCAGCCGCCAAAACGCAGCCGGCAGCATTATCTCAAGCTCGAATTGCCCGCTACCTACCGGGCACTTTTGGAACAGGGCATCACGGCTGACTACAGCATGGGGTTTGCCGATGAGGTGGGCTTTCGTGCCAGTATGGCTCGGCCCTTCCCCTGGTACGACTTGGAGCGGGAACAGGCCACCCCATTGACCCTGTACCCCTTTGCGCTCATGGATGGCAGTCTGCACCACTATCTCCAACTCCCCCCCGAGCAGGCGACCGCTATTATTCGTCAATTAGTCGATGAAGTCCGCAGCGTAGGGGGCTTGTTTATACCGCTGTGGCACAACAGCTCATTCTCCGCCGCGCACGGATGGGCGGGCTGGCAGGCCGTATTCGAGCGCATGTTGGCCCACGCTAGCACCGATTACCCGTAATTTTCAGCAGCCGATGCTGCAAGTGCGGCGAATTACTCCTATTTTACGCGCCATTATTTGCGGGAAAACAACTATTCCATGTTCAATTTAAGCACACAACCCTCTATTGCCAACCGTTACATCGCCGAGATCCGGGATATCAACATTCAGCAGGACCGTATGCGTTTTCGCCGCAACTTAGAGCGCATCGGCGAAGTACTGGCCTACGAGCTTAGCAAAACCTTGGATTACGCCCCTCAGCAAGTTGCCACGCCCTTGGGAGAGGCTACCGTGGAATTGCCGCAGCAACCTATCGTACTCGCTACTATTTTGCGGGCCGGCCTGCCGATGCACCAAGGTATGCTGCATGTATTTGACCATGCGGAAAATGCCTTCGTCTCGGCTTACCGCAAACACCACAAAGACGGTTCTTTCGATGTGCATGTGGAGTATATCTCCTGCCCGGACCTAGAGGGGAAGATACTCGTTGTCTGCGACCCTATGCTGGCTACCGGCGCTTCCATGTCACTGGCCATTGAATCCCTGCTCGAATACGGCAACCCGGCACAGATTCACATTACCACGGGCATAGCAGCTACAGCGGGTGTGGAGCACATCGACCGCGTACTGCCGGACGCCCACCTTTGGGTAGGCGCGGTGGACGATGAGCTCACCGCCAAGTCTTACATCGTACCTGGCCTGGGCGATGCCGGGGACTTGAGCTACGGGGAGAAATCTTACGAGTAGCCCGGTTACCGCTTGCCAAACACCTTACGGCCCCAGAATAACACTTGAAAGCCGTAGGTCCCCATCCAGTAGCCAAGGGCTGCAAATGACAGCATACCGAGTGCTACATAAGGCTTCACGGCACGCAGGTCGATTTTCAAAAACTCGAAGTACACAAAATCGGTAAGTACAAATACGGTGTGAATGACAAAAAGCACCAGCAGTACCCGGATGAGCGTCCGCAGGTAAAGGATTTTGCGCAGCGCTTTGGTTTGCCGTTTGGCGTAAGCCGCTAAACGACGCTGCCGGATGTAACGGTGGGAAAAATACAGGTAGGCAAAAAAGGAAAGCAGGTACAGCCCTTGCTCAAATGCCCCGTAGAAAGGATTGTAATAGACCCGCCCCACTTCCGCCTTCACGGGCACCGGCTGCAAAAACAGGATCAAGAAAAACAGCAGTTGCCCGGCCGGCATGATGAAATGCTTTGCATCCGTCCAGCGTAGCCGGTAGGAAGGGTACAACCCCAGCTTGACGTGGAAAAAGAGCAGCACCGGGAAGGAGAGGGTGTAGTACAGCGGCAGGAAGTACATCCAAGGGTAGTGCTCGTAGATGGAGACAAAGTTGAAAATATTGTGCAGCAACGTCAGTGCAAACAGGATGAGCAACAGGCCGAAGCTCCAATTGGACCGCCAGTCCCCCGAGCGTTTGAAGAAGAAGAGCCCCCCAACCGAG
>JAAAOU010000304.1 GCA_009908745.1 Bacteroidota bacterium | reverse complement strand
CTTACCGAGGTACACAGCCGGGGCCTGGAGCAGCGCTTGGAGTGGGAACTGCCGCGCGGGCGCTGGTCCGTACGGCTGAAAGGCGGGTACGACTACATCCGCTCTACGAATGAGGTCGCCCTGGAACAGCCCCGATTGGCCGCTGGTGAGCTTCTAGCTTACACGCCCGAGCATCAGGGCTTTGCACGGCTGGAGTGGGCATGGCGCCAACTGCGGCTCAGCTATCAGCACCGTTGGGTCGGGCAGGTACGCACACTCAACAAAAACTGGCTGTCCGGCTACGGGCTGGGCTACGGGGAAGGGCGCTACGCTTTGGACTGGCAAAAGTGGAGGCTGGAGGGATTTGCCCGTGTCGATAACCTCTGGAATGCCGATTACCGCATCTTAGAGCGGCGCCCCATGCCGGGGCGCAATTTCCAGATTGGAATCAACCTTTTCTTCAAACACTTAAAATAATGGATATGCGATTTGTTTTTACTTTTCTTATGGTCTCTCTTTTGGCAGGCCTGGGCGCACAGACCACGGTCGACTTTGAAAGCTTCGGTTTGTCAACCGGGGCGTTTTTGAACGGCAGTGACGGCAGCGGCGGCTTCAGCAGCGGGAATGTGTTTTTACCGAACAGCTACAACGATGAATTCGGCTCTTGGTCGGGCTGGTCCATATCGGCAGCTACAGACGTAGAGACGCCAGGCTTTACTAATCAGTACAGTGCGTTTACGGGGGGTGGATACGAAGGCTCTACCACTTACGCGGTAACCTACACGGCAGGTACAGGCTCCGTGATCAAGCTGGAAGGCGAGGCCGCCGGCGGGGTGGTGGAAGGGCTGTACATCACCAATGGTACCTACGCTGCCCTCAGCATGCTGAACGGCGACATGTTCACCAAGAAGTTCGGCGGGGAAACCGGCGATGATCCAGATTTCTTTTTGCTGACTGTGAAAAAATACCTGGACGGGGCGTTGAGTACCGACAGCGTGGATTTCTACCTGGCCGACTACCGTTTTGAGGACAACAGCCAAGACTATATCGTGGACGAATGGACCTACTTGGACCTGAGCAGCTTGGGGAATGCCGATAGCCTGCTGTTTACCCTCTCCTCCACGGATAACGGGCAATTCGGCATGAATACCCCGGCTTACTTCTGCATAGATAACCTCACGACCGCTGATATGGTGAGCAGTACAGCGGTGCTGCCCGCCAAGAGCGTTTCTGTATTTCCCAACCCCGCCACGGAAGCCTGGCAGGTCGACTGGCAGTTGCCGGGAGAAGCGGAGGCTAGACTTTACGATATGCAGGGACGTCTGCTGCGTGTCAACCGCATTGTACCGGGCAATAACCGCCTGAAAGCAGCGGCTTTGCCAAAGGGGATGTACCTGTTGAGGCTGCAAAATGAGTCTGGCTACTTGCTAAGGCGCTTAGTGAAACAGTAAAATGTCAATTATGCACAGCTACTTTGCCGGCTTGGTAAGTGGCTGTGCATGAGTTTTTTGTTGGCTCGAGTACAGGGCAGATGCTAGGAAAAAGGTAAAAAACTTGTTGCCCGGCCTTGCGCGGTATGGATAAGGCTCGTATATTTGCAATCGCAAATGGCGAAAGTGCCAGCGAAAAGTAAAGTAAGGTAAGCGATTCATTCACTTTTGACGCGGATCCCCCGATAGCTATCGGGGAAATCTTACTATACGCAAGCGATTTTTGAAAGGAAGCCGCGTGGGAATGAAACGCGCAGCCGCAGCACAGCGGAGGTAAGCGATTCATTCACTTTTGACGCGGATCCCCCGATAGCTATCGGGGAAATCTTACTATATGAGGTGCGGTAGCTCAGGTGGTAGAGCAATGGACTGAAAATCCATGTGTCGGCGGTTCGAATCCGCCCCACACCACATCCGGGGCAATCCAAAAGGGTTGCCCTTTATTTTTTACTATGACTTACAGCCAAAACCATCACCATTTTCATCATGTACCAACTGCCCCGGCAGTGAATGATGATCCTGTGTGTTGATGGTAGCAACCCTAAGTCAACATTACTCAAGAAAAGAGGTTAATCATTCGCTGGTTAACCTCTTTTTTATTTTGCAAACCAGAAAAACAAACCATGTCCGACTCCCGCTTGAAACTCGCCGTACAGAAATCCGGCCGCTTGCTCGATGGCTCGCTCGAGCTGCTCAAGGAATGTGGCATCCGCGTCGACAACGGCAAAGGGCGCCTAAAAGCATCCGCCAATAATTTCCCCATTGACATTTTGTACCTGCGCAATTCTGATATACCGCAGTATGTGCAGGATGGCGTGGCCGATATTGGCATTATTGGACAGAATACAGTGGTAGAAAAACAGAAGCAAATCGAGGAAGTCCTTACCCTGGGGTTTTCCAAGTGCCGCCTCTCCATCGCTGTGCCCAAAAATGAGTCCTATACCGGCACTGATTGGTTGGATGAGAAGCGTATTGCCACTTCCTACCCCAATTCGCTGCGGCAGTACCTTGACAAGCAGGGCATCAAAGCGGAAATCCACGAAATCTCCGGCTCGGTTGAGATCGCACCCAATATCGGCTTGGCCGACGGAATTTGCGATTTGGTGAGCAGCGGCAGCACCTTGTTTAAGAACGGCCTGGAAGAAAAGGAGATTATACTGAAATCGGAAGCCTGCATCGTGAAGAGCACCGCCCTAGATAGTGCGAGTCAAGGCCTGCTCAACCAGCTGGTGTTCCGCATTCAATCCGTACTCGCCGCCCGCCACAACAAATACATTTTGATGAATGCCCCGGCGGATCAGACCGAGGCGATTATCAAATTACTGCCGGGTATGAAAAGCCCGACCGTCATGCC
>JAAAOU010000200.1 GCA_009908745.1 Bacteroidota bacterium | reverse complement strand
TCATTGTGGATACCGCCGGCCGCCTCTCGATCGACGAGCAGATGATGGAGGAAATCTCTAACATCAAAGAAGCGATTCAGCCCAACGAGACCCTCTTTGTCGTGGACTCCATGACGGGGCAGGACGCGGTCAATACGGCCAAAGCGTTCAACGAACGGATCGACTACAACGGCGTGGTGCTGACCAAGCTCGACGGCGATACCCGCGGCGGTGCTGCTTTGTCCATCAAGTACACCGTAGGCAAACCCATCAAGTTTGTCAGCATGGGCGAAAAAATGGAGACGCTTGACGTTTTCCACCCCGACCGCATGGCGAGCCGCATTCTCGGTATGGGGGATATCGTCTCCTTCGTAGAGAAAGCGGAGCGGGAGTTCGACGAGGAAAAGGCCCGCAAGCTGGAGAAGAAGATCAAGAAAAACAAGTTCGACTTCAACGACTTCCTGGAGCAGATCGGCCAGATCCGGCGGATGGGCGACCTCAAGAGCCTGATGAGTATGATCCCCGGCATGAGCAAAATGACCAAGGACCTCGACATTGACGATAGTGCCTTCAACAAGGTAGAAGCCATCATTTTCTCTATGACCCCGCAGGAGCGCTCCCACCCCGAGCTGATGAATGTCAGCCGGAAGCGGCGTATTGCCAAAGGCTGCGGGCAAGGCATGGAAGAGGTTAACCGCTTCCTCAAGCAGTTTGACCAAATGCGGAAGATGATGCACAAGATGAGCAAGATGCCCGGTATGGGTATGGCGGGCGCCCCGGGCGGCAAGCCTGGCAAAAAGAAGATGGGGGGTATTGCTCGCCGGCGGAAGCGCCGCAAGCGGTAGTGGATGGCCGTGAAGGGAGGTGCATCGCGGCTGTAAAGGTAGTCGTAGCTGCAAACTACTACGAGCGATGAGGGCTGATCACCGCTCTGTTGAAGTCAGCCATAAAGGGTCGAGAATTAATCTTCCGCAACACCACTAAAAAAGGGGAAAAAGCTGCAAATACAGCTTTTTCCCCTTTCTATCTTTTAGGCAAACTGCCCAAGATGGGCGGTTAGGAAGCGGGCAGCAATCGCTTGCTGTGCTCTACTACTTTTTTGATCAGGCGCACATCGGGCAGGACAAGCGTTGCTTCTTCCGGCTCGTGGAGCTGCTGCTCCTGCAGTGCTTCAGTTTGGCTGCCGAGGTTGTAGGAAGCCACGTTCAAAAAAGCGTAAGCGCCAATGCTTACCGCCAATAGTAATACAAATAACAGTGATCGGGTGGTGGACTTTTTCATACGTCAGGGTTTAAATAAGTCACATTGAAAGTATGGTTTTTTGGTCTGAAGACCGAATTCACTCGACGAATGCCGCGTTATATTCGACGCTTCAATAAGGATGACGGCTGTACAGCGGGAAAAGTTGCCTCTTAACACAAAAATAGTTTGAATTATTTTGGAGAGCGCTTTTCCAGCGCCTCCATCCTGCCTTTTGGGATGGCTTCAATGAGTTGACGAGTATAGGCCTGCTGCGGGTTGGCATAGACTTGCTCGGAGGGGCCCTGCTCCACGATTTTGCCGTCGTTCATGACGATGAGCCGGTCGCTCATGAATTTCACCACCGACAAATCGTGCGAGATAAAAATATAAGTAAAGCGGTAGGTTTCCCGCAGTTCGATCAGCAGGTTGAGGACCTGCGCCTGCACAGACACATCGAGTGCGGAGACCGACTCGTCGCAGATGATAAACTTAGGGTTGAGGGCCAAGGCCCGGGCAATCGCTATGCGTTGCCGCTGGCCACCGGAAAACTCGTGGGGGTAGCGGTAAAAGTGCTGGGGTTCGAGGTTGACCGTGTGCAGCAATTGCAGGGCACGCTCGCGGCGTTCCTCGTCGGAATTATATAGGCCGTGGACTTGCATAGGCTCCATGATGGCTTTGCCGACCGACATGCGTGGGTTGAGCGAGGCATAAGGGTCCTGGAATATTATCTGCATTTCCCGGCGCAGGTCCAGTATTTCATGAGATTTGAGCTCGAGCAAGGAAGCCCCTTTGTATAATACCTGTCCGCTGCGCACCGGCGCCAGCCCTAACAGGCTGCGCCCGAGGGTGGTCTTGCCGCAGCCGGACTCGCCCACCAAACCCAGCGTCTCCCCGGGGTAGACCTCAAACGACACGCCATTCACGGCTTTGATGTAAGATTTGGTGCCGCCCCAGAAGCTGCGCTCAGCGGGAAACCAGGTGTGCAGGTCTTGCACTTGCAGTATAGGGGCTTTTTGCTTGAGTTCCCGTAGGCGCTTGCGGGTTTCCAGCCCTGAGACGCGAGCCTTGCGTAGCATTTCCTCCAGCGAGCTGTCTTTTTCGATGATTTTTAGGCTGCCATCCTCCGCTTTTGTTGTTTCCATAAAATCACTGACGACCGGCAGGCGGCGGAGCCGGTGGTGCAATGGGGGGCGGCAAGCCAGCAGGCTTTTGGTGTAGGGGTGCTGTGGGTTGGAGAAAATGTCTTCCACACTGCCTTCTTCCACAATTTTGCCTTTGAACATCACCAGCACCCGGTCGGCGATTTCTGCAATCACCCCCAGGTCATGCGTGATAAAAAGGATAGAGGAGCCCATCTCTTCCTTAAGCTTGTTCATCAGGTCGAGTATCGTCTTCTGTACCGTCACATCGAGGGCGGTGGTGGGTTCGTCGGCGATCAGCACACCCGGCTGGCAGCTCATGGCCATAGCGATCATCACCCGTTGTTTTTGCCCGCCGGATAGTTGGTGGGGATAAGCTTTGTAGATACGCTCGGGGTGTGGCAGCTGCACCCGCGCAAACAGGTCCAGCACCCGTGCTTTGGCAGCTTTGGAGCTAAGCCCAAGGTG
>JAAAOU010000207.1 GCA_009908745.1 Bacteroidota bacterium | reverse complement strand
CGGCTTTGAGGGTGTGCTGCCCGGCGTAGTAGTTGAATTTTTGCTGGAACTGCATGGTATTCTCCGTCTCGTCAAAAACGAAGCCCGGGTGCCCCAGCACGGCCACGTTGATACCGTTGGGGTTGAGCACACTTACCTGCGGGCCGTCGCCGCCCAGCGCCCGGCCGTAATTCCAGCGGAAGCGGCTGTACTGTAGGTTGGTCTGTGCGCTGAAGTTGTCGCCGATGTAGTTGTTTTTCAAAGCTACGAGCACAGAATTGCGGTCCTGCACACTGGCCGCGGAGGGGAACGTCACGCCCCCTTCCAGGCCGCCGCCCTGCCGTTCGATGTTGACCAGCCCCACGTTGGCCCGCAGGCTGGACGTGAAGCTCGGGCTCCAGCTGTGGTCGAGCTTACCGGAAATGTAGGTGAAGTTATTCTCCCCCCGTATCGTTTCGTTGACGCCTAGGGCATCGGAATTGAGCAAATTGTCCTTGAGGTCGGTCGTATGCTCCACATTGAGGTAGTAAAACGTCTGGTCTTTCACGATAGCACCGCCAAAGCCGACGCCCGCCTGATAGCGCTGAAAGCCATCCTTGACCGGGTTGCCCGACAGGTCGCGCTGCGCAAAATCTGACTGCCCATCGATGGCGGGGCCGGGGCGGGTGATGAAAAAAGCTTCGCCGCTGAAGTCGTTGTCGCCGCTGCGGGTGGTAATGTTGACGATGCCATTTGCCGTAAGGCCGTACTCCGCCGAGTAATTGTTGGTCAGTACGGTGATGTTGCGCGCAAAGCCTACCGGGATGGCAAACTTCTGACCGCCCAGAAAACGCTCGTTGTTGTCCATACCGTCGATGAGATAACTGGTAAAGAGCGGGTTGGCGCCGTTGATGGCTACGTTGGGGGCCTCGGGGTAAAAGCCGGTAGCCTGAGAGACATTCGGCAAGCGGTACAGTACCCGGGTGATATCCCGGCCCTCTATGGGGATGGCTTCGATTTCCTTTTGCTTCAGCTCAAAGGAAACCTCGGCGTCGGTGCTATTGATGCGGGTGGTAGAGGAACCCGCCGTGACCTCCACCTCGTCCAGTTCGACCTCGCGGGCCTCAAACAAGGACAGGGTGATGGAAGGGTTTTGGTTGGAACGGATGCTGAAAACATCGGATTCGCCCGCCAGATAGTCGCCATCGCCGCCGGCCCTGACCTGATAGCCGTCCACTTCGGGCAACCCTTTGAAAATGGCGCTGCCTTGCTCGTTGGTGATGGCTTGTTTTTCCAGGCCGCGGCTCTCGTTCAGCAAGGTGACGGAAAGGCCAGCAATCGGCGCGTCGGTAAGATAATTGGTCAGGGTGACGTTCAGGTCGGCCTGGGCGTAGAGGCCCAAGCTTGCCGTAAGGCATAGGAGTAGTGTCAAAAGTGATCGCATGAAAGTAGTATTTGAATTAGTGAGTTTATAAAAAGGATATACGGGGAAGCTGCTGTGTGCAGTTCACCAATGGGCAACACCCTATTTATTGCTGCAAGGCGGTATGCTGCTTGTCGCAAAAGGAAGAAATAGCCGTTGAAATCATCGGGAATTACTGAGGAGGCGCCCGCAGCCCCGCGCTTGCCAGGTGCAGCGTAGAAGGCGTGAAGGGTATATCTAAACTTGTAGGTTTACTTATGGCTGTAATGGCGAGGAGGCGCTTTCGCAAATCGCCAGCTATGCGCCCCAATTGCCGTTGGAAACCCTGCCAATCATCAATATCTTCTTGCCAATCCGGCAGCAGGCAGTGACTGGCATAGTGACGAAGCGCAGCGGTCAGCGATTCCGTTTGCCAAGGCAAGTTTAGGAAAGCTTGGCGGTCGTAGGCCGATTGCGCGATGCCCAGCAGGTATACCCCGCCGTCGGCAGCCGGGCCGAGCACTAGGTCGTGCTGCTGCAGTTGCTGTGCCGCTTGCAGAATGTGCCGGGGCTGCAGCTGCAAACAGTCGTTGCCCAGGGAAATGACCCGCTCGTAGCCGCACGCGAATACGGATTCGATGGCATTGGCCAACCGCTCACCGAAAGCCTGCCCTCGTTGCTGCTCGCCCTTTACGACAAAGAGTGGCAGCCCGGTACGTTGTGCTTGCTGCCGGACGTGGGCATTGAACCGGCGGAATAAGGCCGTACTTGCCCGTTGGTTGCGCGCCAACGGCTTGAGTTGTGCTTCTTCCCGCTCGTCGCGCACGAACAGTAGTAGGGCGGTATGATGCAGTTTGGTTGCCATCGGGGGCTAAAGTAGGGAAAATATCGGTGGGGTGAATGTCTGCATTGGGACATTGGGAGGTGGAAAGCGAAAGTGGGAAATCGGAAATCGGAAGTGGGAAAGCGGAAGGCGGAAGTGGGAAGGCGGAAATCGGAAAGCGGAAAGCGGAAGGCGGAAATCGGAGGGCGGAAAGCGGAAGGCGACCTCCTTCGCCCTTGGGGGCTTCGGCGGGCGGTGGAAGCTTGCCCTGAAGGCGGAACGACCGCAGGGAGTGGAGTCCTTTAGGGTGGGAAGGCGGAGGGCTGTACGGTGCATCTCTAGGCAAAAACAGGAGGGGGTAGAACGGCCCCGCTACCCGTAGCTTACCCCCCAAACCAAACGCAACGCTCGTCGTTGCTTGCAGCTACGACGACCTATCGACTGGAACTGCAATTTAGTAGGCTTGGCCTACTCCTGAATCCGCAAGCATCAGACCGTATGAACTGACGACGCAGACACAGCCTAGGCCGAATAGGGCTTGAGGTTAGCTTTTCATACGAAGCTCTGGTACAAGTTAGGCCGTTGTGGGAAACACCGGCCTAACGACTGAGCAACCTGCCGCCCAATGAGAAATTTGACGGTGGTTCGCGCAGCTTGGT
>JAAAOU010000141.1 GCA_009908745.1 Bacteroidota bacterium | reverse complement strand
TAGCTCGCCTTTCTCGGAAATATCCGGCTTGATCTGCATCTTGATCAAGTCACGGGCGATAGAGGTAGAAATAACCAGTAACAAACCGGCCGCTGTAGATAGGGCAGCAGCCAAACTGCCGGCAGCGACCAATGCGATGACCCAGTTGGGCAAATCGGCGATTTCCGGGTTGGCAAGCACCATAATATCCCGGTCGATCGTCAATTCATTGGCCTTTTCATCGGCGACGTACTGAATGCGGCCGTCGTCGTTTTTGTCTTCAAATACAATCAAGCCCGTCTGCTCCCACTTGTCGAACCACTCCGGCATCTCAGCGTACTGCTCGTTGCTTACCGTTTCAATCAAATTTGTGCGGGCGAAAGCCGCAATAGCCGGTGCCGTTGTGTATAGGATGGCGATGAACACCAGCGCATACCCCGCTGATACACGTGCACCTTTTACATCAGGTACGGTAAAGAAGCGGACGATCACGTGTGGCAAGCCGGCTGTGCCGACCATGAGCGCAAAGGTGATTGCAAATACGTCTATCATACTCTTGGTACCGCTGGTGTACTCGGCAAAGCCCAGTTCGCTATGCAGTTGGTCCAGCTTGTCTAAAAGTGCCATGCTAGAGCCGTCTGTCATGTTGCCAATAAAGCCCAATTGTGGAATCGGGTTGCCCGTCATGGTCATAGAAATGAAAATAGCGGGGACCATGAAGGCAAAAATCAATACGCAGTACTGCGCTACCTGTGTGTAGGTAATGCCTTTCATGCCGCCGAGCACGGCGTAGAAGAAGACAATGGCCATACCGATATAGACTCCCGTGTTAATGTCCACTTCCAAGAAGCGGGAAAATACCAGGCCTACGCCGCGCATCTGCCCAGCTACGTAGGTAAACGATACGATGATGGCACAAATAACGGCCACCGTACGCGCTACATTGGAGTAATAACGGTCTCCGATAAAGTCCGGGACCGTAAATTTCCCGAATTTCCTTAAGTAGGGGGCTAAAGTTAAAGCCAGAAGCACATAACCGCCGGTCCATCCCATCAGGAATACCCCGCCGTCGTAACCCATAAAGGAAATCAGCCCCGCCATGGAGATGAAAGATGCGGCAGACATCCAGTCCGCTGCGGTAGCCATGCCGTTGGCTATCGGCGGTACACCGCCGCCGGCTACATAAAATTCTGAGGTGGAACCCGCACGCGCCCAAATGGCGATGCCGATGTACAGGGCGAAGGTCAGGCCCACTATGATGAAGGTCCAAGTTTGAACGCTCATAATGTTTAAGTTTTGCTGTTGTGAAAATTCTTGCAGTCCAGCCTGTTCTCAGGCGTGGCTGCTAATCGATATACCCGTACTTTTTGTCTAGCTTATTCATCAGGTAGACATAAGCGAAAATGAGGAGTACAAAAACATAGATGGAGCCTTGCTGGGCAAACCAAAAGCCGAGTTTGGCGCCGCCGATACGGATCTCGTTAAGGGGTTCCACTAAAAAAATGCCGAATACGTAGGAGACCAAGAACCAGATAGCCAGCAAAATGGCTAGGTAGGTCAGGTTTTCTCTCCAGTACTTCTGAGCTTTCTTATCTAAAGCCATAGCTAAAAGAGTTTTATGATTGAATATAGTTATCTAAATAAGTTGTTGCATGCTGCAAAAAACCCTACAGGAAGATATGGGCCTGCAGACGAATCTGCTGCACGTCCTGAATCTCTCCGTCGGTGGTGAAGCCGCCCTCCCGGGGGTCGTTCGAAATCGAGTGGTACTCCAGGGTCAGCTTGGCACTGTGGCCGTTGAGGAAGTAGTTTAGGCCGATATTCAACGCGCCAGTATTCTCGTCGTATCCCTCGTAGTTGCCGGATTGCAGTGCTACGTAAGGCATGAATTTGGAGCCCGGCAGTTTATAGCCTACCTGAGCGTAGAAATTGGTTCCAGTACCTGCCCAGCGGCTCACATAATCGTCACCATAGTTGAACCGCATGAAAGCGGCGTAAGCGTTGAGGCAGTCGTCGCCTGCCAGTGGCATATCCAGAAAGGCATCCACGGCCAGGTGCGATACGTCTTCGTGTTCCTGTGTCTCGTTATTGTACATGCCGTTCGGGTGGGCAAAGAAGCCGCCGCCTAGGGCAAATACCTTCTTCTTGCCGAGGTAGCTGCCTACGATATAGGGCAATTTGGTAGACTCAGAGTCCCAAAAGTTGTAGCGGAAATACCCTTCGTATATGGTATTGCCCGTGGGCTCGCCATCTTGGTCGTCATTTAGGAAGCCATCATAAGTCAAGTCGCTGGCCTTCTGGCCAAAATCCTGCTGCAAGCCGTTCTGCCCCGGGTTATTGACCGCTAGGCGGTAGTCAAACTTGCCCAGCTTACCCTTGGCGTACATGCCGAGGTGGCGGGCAAATTGATCCGTCACAGCCAGCGAATGCCAGTGGATGAACGGCCGGGCATTGTCGAGGGTCATGAAATTCAGCGTGCTCTGATTGGCCAGGCGGGTCAGACCCTTCCAGTAGTGCAGGCCGCCACCGATGTACAAAGCATCATTATTGGACACCCGGAATTCAGTCCAGGCGTCGTGCAGAAATAACTGCGGGCTGTCGCCATTATTACCTAGTGCGGTGAGATTGCCGGGGGTGAGGTTGTTCAGGCCAAAGTGCGTGAGGATCAAAAAGCGGGGCGAAATCTGCGCGTAGGCTAAAAAGCGTGAACGCCGCGCCAGGTGATTCACTTGCAGCGAAGCATCTTCTACCGCCAAGTTGTTGGTCTGCATCCAGTGTTGGTGCCAAATGATGAAGCGCACATACTTGCTGCCGTCTTCGTTCAAACTCAGCGTGAGCGGCTTGTACGAGTAGTCGGGCTCGGCGGCTTGGTCTTGCGCTTCTGCGCTGCCCGCAAGGCTGAATGCGAAAAGCGCGATGAGTCCAATGTAGGTGATTCGTTTCATACCGTGATTTTTAAGATGTTGGTTTAGCAAATTTGGTCAAATCTTTTGCTAAAGTATATAGATATGTATATGCATGCAAATTTGAATCCATTTTTTTTGATTTTTTTCCAAATGAAATAGCATAGGTGGGGGGTGGGGCGGAATTATTTTGGGTGTCGGAAGGTTTAAAGGTTTAAGGGTTTAAAGGTTTAAAGGTTGGGAAGGTTGAAGGGTTTACCCTGAAGGCGAAACGACCGCAGGGAGTGTAGTCCTTCAGGGTTGGCTGACCGATCAGCAACTTTACAACTTTAGAACCTTAGAACTTTTCAACGACCAGCTTGAAGGGTTTACCCTGAAGGCGGAACGACCGCAGGGAGTGTAGTCCTTCAGGGTTGGCTTACCGATCAGCAACTCTACAACTTTAGAACCTTAGAACTTTTCAACGACCAGCTTGAAGGGTTTACCCTGAAGGCGAAACGACCGCAGGGAGTGTAGTCCTTCAGGGTTGGCTTACCGGCCAGCAACTTTACAACTTTACAACCTTAGAACCTTTCAACCTTACAACCTTTCAACCTTACAACTTTAAAACCTCAAATCACCTTTTTCAAGGTTTTGATGACTTCGTAGTATTCATCCTTAGTAAGAGCATACAGGGAGTTTTTGCCGTCGCGTTCGGCGTTGACGACATTCTTGCCTTTAAGGATACGGAGGTGGTGAGAGGCTATAGCTTGCTCGATATTGAGGTTTTGGTATATATCGGTGACTGTCATTTGCCCGTTGGTGTACAGCAAATCGATGATAGCGATACGGATAGGGTGGGCGATAGCCCTTAAAGTTTCGGTGGAATCTTCTAGGAAACTTTGATTAAAATGTGTCTTCATTCAGCGACCTTGGTTACTCGCAGCGTAGTGCCCTTAAAAAGTTAAAAGTAAGCCTATTTGGCTGCATAAACAAATATATACATGTAATTGCGTGAATTCTTGCCCGCCTGCAGAAAAAGGAAGATATTCATAGCACTTTACAAAGAGCAGTACTATGGAGAATACCATACCCCGGCGCATTTTTGATTTCCTGAAGGACTATCCGCCTTTTAGCCTCCTGCCACGGGATGCCTTGGAAGCGGTTGCCGCCGAAGTAAAGGTACGGTACTTTCAAGAAGGGCAGCTAGTTTTTAATCAGGGCGATACTGCCGGGGCGCATGTCTTTATTGTCCGGGAGGGGGCCATACAGCTTTACCGGGAGGCGGAAGAGGAGCAAGTGCTTGTGGAGCAGTGCGACGAGGGCGATGTTTTTGGCATACGCCCGCTTCTTGCCGAGGAGGACTACGCGCTTACCGCAAAAGCAGCAGAGGAAAGCCTGCTTTACGCCGTGCCAGTAGCTGGGTTCCGGGAGGTTTTGGAGCAGAACCCCAAAATTGCGCTGTACTTGGCTACTACTTTTGCTGCTGATGTGGGGGAGCGGTACCATAAGGATTTCAAACCATCACTTTTTCACGACAAGCAGGGGCCGGAATATGCGCCTTCGCCCTTGATCGAGGTACAGTCATTGACCGGCAGCAAGACGCCGGTGACTTGCCTGCCAGATACCACTATACAGCAAGCAGCCGCAACCATGAGCGAACGGGAAGTCGGTTCTATTATCATCACGGATGCGGACGACCGCCCTGTAGGGATTATTACGGACAAGGATTTGCGCAAGCGGGTAGCTACGGGGCAAGTGGGGCTGAGGGAAAAGGTGGCCTCTATCATGTCTTCCCCAGTGATTACCGTGCCGCCTAACTTGCAGATGGCAGAGGTGCAGATCGAGATGGTGCGCAACCGCATCAACCACCTCTGCGTGACGGAGGACGGCAGCTCGGATTCGAAAGTCATTGGGGTACTGTCGGAGCACGATTTGATGGTCATGCAGGGCAACAACCCGGCTATTTTAATCCGGGAAATACGACGCTGTACCGAAGCGGAAGCCTTGCGGAGTATTCGCGAGCGGGCGGAGGTGTTGCTAGAGGGCTACATCTATCAGGAAGTGGCGATTTCCTTTATCTCCGCGATCATGACGGAGCTGAACGACGAGATCATACACCGTGCCATCGAGCTAAGTGAGCAGGAAATGGCCGACGAGGGGTACGAAGCCCCGCAGGCCGGTTTTTGCTGGATGGCGCTGGGCAGCGAGGGAAGGGGAGAGCAACTGCTGCGGACCGATCAGGACAACGCGCTTGTGTTCGAGGATGTGCCGGAAGAGGAATACGAAGCGACTAAGGCCTACTATTTGGAATTAGCCGGCCGCGTTACGCACAAGCTCAATCAGGTTGGTTTTGAATATTGCCCGGCGGATATGATGGCGAGCAACCCTGATTGGTGCCTCTCCTTGGAGCAATGGAAGCTGCAATTCTCCCGTTGGATCAAAGAGCCGGAGCCCAAGGCCGTCATGTACTGTACGATCTTTTTTGATTACCGGGGCGTGTACGGGAAAGCCGAGCTTACGGAAGCGCTGACCGAGCACATATTCGAAGCGCTGGACGGGCAGTCGGTCTTCATGTCCTTCCTGGCCAAGAATGCTTTGGAAAACCCGCCGCCTTTGACCTTCTTCCGCAATTTTGTCGTGGAGAACAGCGGCGAGCACAAAGACAAATTTGACATAAAAGCCCGGGCGATGATGCCATTGGCCGATGCCGCCCGCGTGCTGATGCTCAACGCCCGGTTAAGCAACATCAATAACACATTCCGGCGTTTTGACAAGCTGGCGGAGATGGAGCCTAAGAACAAAGAGCTGTACGAGCAAGCTTCGGATGCCTACGAGATACTCATGCGTTACCGCGCCCTGCACGGTTTGAAAATGAAAAACTCGGGCCGTTACTTTGACCCCTCCAAAATGACGAAAATGGAGCGTATCAATCTGCGCAACAGCTTCCAGCCCATCAAAGCGTTGCAGTCGCTGCTCAACGTGCGTTTTCAATTGGCATACTTCCGCTAAATCCATTGGTCATGTTGAACTGGCTCCGCACCCTACTGTCTTTTCCTCCTGCTGATTTGCCTGATTTCCTGCAGGCTTACCTCGACGGGTTTGATGCGCCGCTTTTCGGCAAGAAAACCCCGATAACGGAAGTACCTTTTGTGGTCTTCGACACGGAGACTACCGGCTTGGACCATAAAAAAGACAAATTGCTATCCATCGGTGCGGTAAAGGTGCAGCACTGGCAAATTGATATCCGTGATCATCTAGAGCTATATGTGGAGCAAAAGTACCAGCCCCAGCCTAAAGGCGAAGCCATCAGCGTACACGGTATTTTGCCGAAAGGCCACCAACAAACCGTATCGGAAACCGAAGCCCTGCAGCGCTTCCTGTCGTTCTGCGGCAGCAGCGTGCTCGTGGCGCACCACCTAGGGTTTGACCTGTCGATCATCAATAGGCTGATGCACAGCTACCCGGGCGTCAAGCTCAAAAACAAAGGCGTGGATACTGCGGTGCTGGCCCGGAGGCTGGCCAACCACCCACAGCTGGCGAAGCGCGGCACCTTTGGATTGGACCAGTTGTGCCAAGATTATCACATTCCGATGAGCGACCGGCACACGGCTGCCGGTGACGCTTACATCACAGCGATCCTGCTGATGAAGATGCTGCGGCGGCTAGAAAAACGCGGCGTACGCACTTTGGGCGACTTATTGTCAACTCGAAGGAGTGGCCTGCGTTGAAAGATTGCGTTATAATTAGTAGTGACTACCCACTGAAAAACATGACTATGCGGACCTTTATTATTGCTTCTCTTTCCATTGCGCTTTTGTTTGTCGTGGCTTGCACCCCCTCCAAGCAGCCTACAGAACAAGCAGATACGGCACCCCAAACGCCCCCTGCCGACGCTTCTAAAGACGATTTGGCCTTTCCGAAAATTGAGCAAAAAAAGTGGCTGCTCACCGAATATGGATACCAAGGACGGACCTATAAGCCCATAGAAGGCCACGTCCCGGCAATTGAGGTGCGGGGCAACCGCATCAACGGCACGACGGGGTGCAACCGCTTCAACGGTGAGATCAACCTGCGCAAAGACGGCACCATGAGCGTCTCCGATTTAGGCATGACCAAAAAGCTGTGCCAAGGGGTGATGACGCAGGAATCCCGGTTGAGGGAGCTGTTGCAAAATGCCCGTTCCTACAGCGTTAACGAAATGTTTCTCGAAATCAACAGCGAACTCGGCCAGCTGTCATTCCGCCACCCTTCGGAATAACGAGGTGGCTTAACCGTCTTCGAGGTGCAGCACAATGAGCGGCAGGTCGGTGGTCAGTGCCATCCGTTTGGTCTGACTGCGGTGGACGATGTTCTGCCAGAAGCCCCGGTGCCGGGTGGCCATAACGACCAAATCGGCTTTATTGTCCTTGGCATATTGGCTTAGCCCTTCGGCTACAGATTCGTTTTCGATCTCCGCCATGTCGAATGAAAATGCCGGTTCGCCCTCCTCGAATAGTTCTTCGAAGATTCGCACCTGGCCTTTTTCCATGCTGTCGTCGTTGCCCTCTTTCACGTGTACAAAATGCAGATGAGCGTTGAAATTGGCGTTGAATGCCATCAATTGCTCGACCATATCCCGGTCGCTGGGCTGGTAATAGCTGGCGTACACGATATGCTTGTAAGGCGCAAAGCTGGCATCCGCCGGGACGAGTAAGACGGGGCAGTAAGCACGTTGGGACACACTGGAGGACACGCTGCCGAAAATGCGGTCGAGCAGGTTGCTTTGCCCGGTTTTCCCCATGATGATCAGGTCAAAATCTTCTGATGCGCGGGCCAGCTCGTCGGCGGGGAAGCCTACCTTGACTTCGGTGGTGACGGGGCAAGGGAAAGGCGCGTGAGCTTCTTCCATCTCCTCGTAGAAGCTTTGCAGCATTTCTTCCCGGCTTTTCATGATTTCGGCAATCGGGGGTATGAAGTCCGCCTCGCCCGTGGTTTCGGGCAAGAAAACATGCGTGAGCAATATCGCTTCGGGGCGCAACTCCTTGCAAAGGGCCATCGCGTATTGGAAAGCGTTGCGGGAAGCATCGGAGAAATCGGTAGGAATGAGGATACGTTTCATTGTTTTTCGGCTTTTGTTTCGCAAAATAAAAAGCTGCGGGAAACCATAAAGGCACCCGCAGCTCTTCTTGTCAGTAACTATTGTCTAATCTCAATTTTTACTAAGCATTCACACGCACATTGGGAGCGGCCGCCAGCATTTCCTCACTGGCTCCATCTGCGAACTTCTCAAAGTTCTTGTTGAACTTCACTGCAAGCTCGTGTGCTTTTTGATCGTACTTTTCCTTATTGACCCAAGTATCGCGCGGGTGCAGCAGATCGTTGGGTACATCAGGGCAGCTTTCGGGCACATACAGGCCAAATACTTTTTCCTGCTGCATGGGCACGTCGTCGAACTCTCCGTTGAGGGCGGCCGTGATCATGCGGCGGGTGTAGCGCAGTTTGATCCGGCTGCCGGTACCGTACGCGCCGCCTGTCCAGCCAGTGTTGACCAGCCAAACGTTCACGCCGTACTTTTCCATGCGTTCGCCGAGCATTTTGGCATACTCCGTGGGGTGCAAGGGCATAAATGGCGCACCGAAACAAGCGGAGAATGTCGCTTCCGGCTCGTCAATGCCTTCTTCCGTGCCCGCCACCTTGGCCGTGTAGCCAGAGATAAAGTGGTACATGGCTTGTCCTGGCGTCAGCTTGCTGATCGGAGGCAGTACGCCAAAGGCATCAGCAGTAAGGAAGAATATATTGTTGGGGTGCCCAGCCATCGCGGGGTCTACGCGGTTCTCGATGTGGTAGATCGGGTAAGAAACGCGGGTATTCATCGTGATAGCGTCGTCCTCGTAGTTCACCTCGCGGGTATTGGGGAAAAATTGGATGTTTTCCAAGATCGCGTGGTGCTTGATGGCGTCATAGATTTCCGGCTCTTTCTTGCGGGTCAGGTCGATGGTTTTGGCGTAGCAGCCACCTTCGAAGTTGAAGATGCCGTTCTCGCCCCAGCCGTGCTCGTCGTCTCCGATCAGAGAGCGGCCTGGGTCCGCAGAAAGGGTCGTTTTGCCCGTGCCGCTGAGGCCAAAGAAAACGGCAGCGTCATCTTTGGGGCCCACGTTGGCAGAGCAGTGCATCGTCAGCAATTCCCGGAAAACCGGCAGCTGGAAATTCAGCACCGAGAACACGCCTTTCTTGATCTCTCCGGTATAGCCGCTGCCGCCCACGATCACTTCTTTTTTGCCGAAATTGATAATCGAGAAGTTGGGTTGGCGGGTATTGTCCGCCTCCGGGTCAGCCTCAAATGTAGGGGCGCAGAGGACCGTCCACTCGGGCGTAAAGTCCTTCAGGTCTTCTTCGCTGGGGCGGAGGAACATGTTGTATACGAATTGGTTGCTCCAAGGGTATTCCGTCACCACGCGTATGTTGGTGCGGTACTCCGGGTCGGCACAGGCTTGCACATCCCGAACGTAAGCGTCTTTACCTTCAAAATGGGCAACGAGCTTAGCGCGGAGTTTGTCATAGTCGTCGGCGTCAAACGGCTTGTTGATGGCGTTCCAGTCGACGCGGTTTTCCGTTACTTCGTCTTTCACTATGAATCGGTCCTTGGGAGAGCGGCCGGTAAATTTGCCGGTGTTGACGCATAGCGCCCCGTTGTCGGCTAACACGCCCATGTCTTTGCACAGGGTGTCTTCAATGAGTTCTTCTGGCAGGAGGTTGTACTTGATGTTGGCAGGGTTCTTAATCCCCAAGCGGTCTAGCGCTTGACCTAGCTCTTTGGCGTTTTGCATTAGCAGTAGTTTTTTCTGTGTGAACCAAAGATGGTCGGCTTTGTGCAAGGGATTATTGAGTTATCTCAGTTGGCTAGGGTGATATTTCTCAGTGCCAGGCAGGAGTTGCAGGAAGTCGCCCCTCCCAGGCGAAGTAACACTTATCAGGGTCCTGCGGGCACGAATGGGCACGAATAGTGTTGTATGGGGCGCCCCTTCGTGTACATTCGAGTTTGTGGCTCTCCCCCACGCCACTGCTTGTCGATTCAAAAAAAAGCCGCGAAGTAGCGGCGCGCCAGAGCTCCAGGGTGGTTTGCCACAAATGGGCACGAATAGTGCTGAGCGGGGCATTTAGGGGTGCCCTTCGTGTACATTCGAGTAATTCGTGGCTCTCCCCCACGCCACTGCTTGTTAGTCTGCCGAAAAGAGCCGCGACATGGCGGCGGACCAGAGCTCCGGGGAGGTTTGCCACGAATGGCACGAATGGGCACGAATAGTGCTGAGCGGGGCATTTAGGGCGCCCTTCGTGTACATTCGAGTAATTCGTGGCTACCCCCCATAAGCCCAGTCTACATCGCCCGTATAATATCATACTGCGTCAAAATATGAAGCGTGCCGGCCCGGTCTTTTGCCATGACAGCGGGGATATTCCGGTCAATGTATTGGCTGAGCTGACTGAAGGGCATGTCTTCCGGCACAACCGGGAAAGGCGACCCCATGATGCTGTCCAGCTTCTGCTCTGCATGGTTCATCGGGTTTTCCAGCAGATAAGAAAGTACGGCAGTCTCCGTGATAGAGCCGACGACCTTGTCCTCTTTCATGACGGGCATTTGGGAAATGTCGTGCTCTTTCATCATTTTGAAGGCTTCCTGCACGGTGTGGTGGCTGTGCACGGCGAGGAACTGTTCGCCCTTTTTCATTTTCAGTACATCCTTGACGCTGAGTTCGCGTTCTAGGAAGCCCCGTTCGCGCATCCAGTCGTCATTGTAGATTTTGCCGACGTAGCGGCTGCCGTGATCGTGGATGACGACAACCACAACATCGTCTTTGGTGAGCTTATCCTTGAGCTGCAACAGGCCGGCAACGGCGGAGCCAGCGGAATACCCCAGTAGCAGCCCTTCCTCCCGGGCTAGGCGGCGGGTCATCAGTGCGCCGTCTTTATCGGTCACTTTTTCGAAGTAGTCGATGACGTCGAAGTCCACATTCTTGGGGATAATATCCTCGCCAATGCCTTCGGTGATGTAGGGGTAAATTTCCTTTTCGTCAAATTCGCCGGTCTCGTGGTATTTTTTGAAAACGGAGCCGTAGGTGTCTATGCCCCATACTTTGACGTCTTTATTCTGTTCTTTCAGGTAGCGGCCAGTGCCGGAAATGGTGCCGCCGGTGCCAACGCCTACGACGAGATGGGTGATTTTGCCGTCGGTTTGCTCCCAGATTTCGGGGCCGGTAGATTCGTAGTGGGCGGTGCGGTTGGACAGGTTGTCGTATTGGTTGCACCAATAAGAGTTGGGGGTTTCTTCGCTCAGGCGGCGGGCTACGCTGTAGTAAGAGCGAGGGTCGTCAGCTTCAACGTTCGTTGGGCATACGATCACCTCTCCGCCGACCGCGCGCAGCAGGTCAATCTTTTCTTTGGACTGCTTGTCGGTGGTGGTAAAAATACATTTGTAGCCTTTTACTGCAGCGCCCAGTGCCAAGCCCATGCCCGTATTGCCAGAAGTACATTCAATAACGGTGCCGCCGGGCTTAATGTCGCCGCGCTTTTCTGCATCCTCCAGCATTTTGAGCGCCATACGGTCTTTGATGGAGTGGCCGGGGTTGAATGTTTCGACCTTCATCAGCACGAGCGCGGGAATATCCTCAATGACTTTGTGCAACTTGACCAATGGGGTGTCGCCAATGGTCTGAAGTATATTATCGTGGTAATCCATGGGTTGATTTTAAATTTGAGTACAAAGGTAGGGATTAAAATTTATCGGCAATATTTTACTTCCACGAAAAAGCTCGGATCAATGGCTCCTAGCAACTGGGCGGCGAGTGGCGATACGACCACGACGATTTCGTTTTCGTACTGTGTTTCTGGAATACGCCCGATGACTTTAGCGTAGATGGTACGCCGGCTCATAGGGTTGCGGATGGCTACTACCGAGTTGAGCGGCGCTTTACGATGCAGGGCGTAGAGGTCGGTTTTGCCGTTTTTGTCGTCGGGGCAAGCGGCAGCCCCCTTGTCCAGCCTGGGCGTCTGCCCGCCGCAGCTGAGCTGGAAGGTTTTGCGCAGTTCGGCATTGCGTTTGCCCAGCGCGCCGCCTTTGTACTGCCGCAGGCTGTCGGGTATGCCCTCTATGCTCATCCAGCCGACGTGCAGTTCCTGCCCCCGGTGCAGCGTATGGTCAAAGAGCTGATTGCGCTGCAGCATTTCCTCTATCGGCATATGGAAGTACCGCTTGGCAATACGGAACATGGTGTCGCCTTTGCGTACCACATAGTAAACGGGCACATATTCGCCCGGGACCATATCGGAACTCCAGTACCGTTGGATGGCCCGGTTGGGTACCGGGATATGGATGGGCATGCCGCGCTTGACGACCCGTTGTTGCAAGCCCGGGTTGTAGAAATAAAGCTCTTCCAAGGACATGCCGTAAAATTTTGCCAGGGAGAACAGCGTCTGTTTGCGCTCCACATAGTGGGTAAAGTACTTTTCCTGAAACTGCCCGATGCTGAGAAATATGGTATCTTTAGGCGTCAGGTAAGACAAGCTGTCTCCGGTAGCTGTCGCTGCAGTACCTAAGCCCAGCCACAGTAGGAGGAGTATCAGTTTTCTCATAAATTAGACCGTGTTATAATACTTGCAAATATATGAAAACCATAGGGATCATCCCGGCCCGTTATGCCTCCACGCGTTTTCCGGGTAAGCCGCTGGCTCAGCTGGCTGGCCGCCCCATTATACAGCATGTCTACGAACGGGTGCTGCAAGCCTCTTCCATCGACCGGGCTATCGTCGCAACGGATGACGAGCGCATTGCTGAAGCCGCCCGCCGATTTGGCGCAGAGGTAGCGATGACGGCAGCCGGCCACCCCAGTGGGACGGACCGCTGCGCGGAAGTAGCGGCGGGTTTGCCAGCAGGAAGCATCGTCGTGAATATCCAGGGGGACGAGCCGTTTATCTCGCCCCGGCAAATCGACCGGGTCGTAGCACCGTTGGTGGAAGGCCACCTCCCGATCAGTACCCTTGCTAAACGGATACAACAACAGGAAGCCCTTTTTAATTCCAACGTGGTCAAGGTTGTGGTCGGCAAAGAAGGGCGGGCCCTGTATTTTAGCCGCAGCGCCATTCCGCACCTGCGCGGCATACCGCCTGAACAATGGTTGGAGCATGCTGTTTTCCTCAAACATATTGGCTTATACGGTTTTCGGCGGGACAGTCTGCTGGAAGTTGTCGCTTTGCCGCGCGGGCAATACGAGCAAGCCGAGTCGCTGGAACAATTGCGATGGCTGGAAGCAGGGTATCCGATCCACGTCTTGGAAACCACCGAGGAAACGCTAGGTATTGATACGCCAGAAGACTTGGAGAAAGCCGCCGTGATCTACCAAAATGAAAATCCCAATACGCCATGAAAAAACAATACTACCGGCGCTGGCTGATACGCGCACCTATCGGCTTGGTGCTTATAGGGTTTGGTGCTTGCCTGATTGCCGAAGCGGCGATGGATAAATACGAAGGCGCCCCGCTTTGGCAGTGGGTGGCTTATGGCACCGTCGCCCTAGTCGTTTTCAACAGTGGGCTGAGTTTGTTTGGGGATGCGATTCTCCAACGCGGCCGCTACGAACGGGCGCTCGAAAAAGAACAAGAACAATGAATTTTTGCAGTCACTGTGGTTCAGATGATATCCGCTTGGTAGTGCCAGATGGCGACAACCGGGTGCGGCATGTGTGCGGGCACTGTGGGAGCATACACTACAGCAACCCTAAAATCGTGACGGGCTGCCTGCCGGTGTGGGACGATAAAGTGCTGCTCGCTAGGCGCTCTATTAAGCCTCGGCAGGGGTTTTGGAACGTGCCCGGCGGGTATATGGAAAACGGAGAGACCGTGGAGGAAGGTGCCCGCCGCGAAGTGCGGGAAGAAGTGCTGGCGGAAGTGGAAATCACGGGGCTGCACGCCATCTTCAGTATCCCTCATATTAACCAAGTATATATGCACTTCATCGGCCAACTACCTGCCCCGGATGCTTTTGGGTCGGGGGAAGAAAGCTTGGAAGTACGCCTCTTCTCGGAAGCCGAAATCCCTTGGCAGGAAATTGCCTTCACCTCTTCTGTTTACACTTTGGAAAACTATTTTGCAGACCGCAAACAAGGGAAGCCCCAGCTGCACATCGGCCAGATGGAGTACAAGCGCTCTTGAACCTAATGCTTTGAAAGTTACATGCTATGAACCGATCTTTTTGGCTTTGCCTGTTGCTCTGCGGGCTGTTCTTTTCTTCTTTATGGGCACAGCAGGACTACACGGTCAGCGGTTATGTACGTGATGCAGCCACCGGTGAGTCTTTGCTTGGTGCCTCGGTGGCAGTAAAAGATGCAGCCAGCTTGGGCACGACGACCAATAATTATGGCTTCTACTCCCTACAATTGCCGGTCGGGGAGCAAGAGCTGGTTTTTTCTTACCTCGGTTATGATACCAAACGCGTGACGCTCGATGTGCAATCGGCGCAGCGGCTGAATGTAGAGCTGGAAGAAGCCAGCCTTAAGCTAGAAGAAGTCGTGGTCAAAGCCCGCCCTGATGATGCCAATGTGGAAAGCACCGAAATGGGGACGGTAGGCTTGAAAATGACAAAGGTGAAGAAAATCCCGGCCCTCATGGGCGAGGTGGATGTACTGAAAACGATACAGCTGCTGCCTGGCGTACTTTCGGCCGGGGAGGGCAACGCTGGCTTCTTCGTTCGGGGCGGCGGGGCAGACCAGAACTTGGTGCTGCTGGACGAGGCGGTGGTGTACAACCCCGGGCACCTGCTTGGGTTTTTCTCGGTGTTCAATGCCGACGCCATCAAAAATACCACTTTGATCAAAGGGGGGATGCCCGCCAACTACGGGGGGCGTATTTCTTCGGTGGTGGACATCCAAATGAAGGAAGGCAACAACCAAAGCTTTGCGGCGGAAGGCGGCATAGGGCTGGTGGCGTCCCGCTTGACACTGGAGGGGCCAATCGTGAAAGACAAGAGCTCGTTTATGGTTTCCGCCCGGCGGACTTACGCATTAGACTTGGCGCAACCACTGATTGAAGAAACCGCTTTTGCTGGCACGAATTATTATTTCTACGACCTCAATGCTAAAGCCAACTACCAATTCAGCGACGAGGACCGTTTGTATTTCAGCAGCTACTTCGGCCGCGACGTGCTGGAGTTCCGCAGCGATCAGCGGGACTTTGCCTTTGATATTCCGTATGGGAATGCTACGGCGACCTTGCGTTGGAACCACTTGTTTAGCGACAAGCTTTTTATGAATGTGTCCGGCATTTACAACGACTACGACTTTGCCTTTGCCGGCGGGCAGGGGGGCTTCGAAATTGACCTGGAGTCCGGCATACGCGATTGGAATGCCAAAGTGGATTTTGAGTACTTCCCAATGGCGGGGCATAATGTCAAATTTGGCTTGAACTACACTTACCACCGTTTGACGCCCAGTCTGGCCACCGCCACCAACGGTGAAGAGGTGTTCCGAAATGACGCCAAGATCCGCTACGCGCACGAGTCAGCCGTATATTTGATGGATGAAATACAGTGGAACGACCGCCTGAGTTTGAACGCGGGCATGCGGGTGTCCGCTTTTACGCAGGTGGGGTCCTACGTTTCGAAGATTGATTCCGCGGTGTACGCGCCGGGAGAGCCGGTGAAGACCTATATTGGTTGGGAACCCCGCTTGTCGGCTACTTACAAGCTGTCGCCAACCTCATCGGTCAAAGGCGGTTTCGCCCGTACCTATCAGTATTTGCATCTGGTTAGCAATTCTACTAGCACCCTGCCGGCGGATGTCTGGGTGTCGAGCACGGAGCTTATCAAACCGCAGATTGGCTTGCAGTACGCCTTGGGGTACTTCCGCAACTTTAAAGACAATACCTACGAGACCTCCGTAGAGGTGTACTATCGTGACTTGCAAAACCAAATCGACTACCGGGAAAACTACGTGGATAACGTGGCCAACGAGTTGGAGGAGGAGTTTGTATTCGGTAAGGGCCGGGCGTATGGCATCGAGCTGTTGGTACGCAAGCAAAAGGGGCGCTTTACCGGCTGGGTAGGTTACACTTGGTCACGCACCGAGCGCATCTTTCCAGAGATCAACAACGGGGAGCCATTCCCGGCTATTTTCGACCGGCGGCACGACTTGTCGGTGGTGGCGAATTACGAATTGAGCAAAAAGTGGGCGCTAGGCGGGGCGTTTGTCTTCGGCACGGGCAGCGCGTTCACGCCAGTGCGTAGTGTCTATTTTATCGACCAGTTTCCCGTACAGCAGTACGGCGGGCGCAACAGTGCTCGCCTGCCAGACTACCACCGCATAGACCTTTCTGCGACCTACACGCCCAAGCCGGACAAAAAGGGGCGCTTCGCTTCTAGCTGGAATTTCTCGGTGTACAATGCCTACAGCCGGCAGAATCCTTTCTTCGTTTATTATGCTTTTGACTCGGACCCCAATGCGGGTACGGTGGAGGCATCGGCTTTTCAGGTGTCCTTGTTTCCGATTATCCCTTCGGTGACTTGGAATTTTAAGTGGAAGTGAGTTTGTGGGAGCCGTGTAAGATACCTGTTTGTTCCGATGCCTTGCTAAACAGTCTTCTAAATCTTTGGTGCGCCCGATGTAGTACTTGCCATCCCGGCAACGTAGGGTATAGACGTAAAATTTAGGTTGTTCCATTCTTCTGGCCTTAGAGCAGGGTTTGCGGACGCCGTCCGCCGTAGCCCGACATGCGTAGCAACAATCAGTAGGGCGGAAAAATTTTGGGTAGCGGTAAT
>JAAAOU010000023.1 GCA_009908745.1 Bacteroidota bacterium | reverse complement strand
TGAGTTATCAGAAGCTAACAATAAGCCATCATCATCGAACTCATACTCAAATTCAAAAAAATCTCCAGAGCGTTTTTCCAACAAGCAGCCCGCAGGAAACCCCTGAGGCAAATTAGTCGTTATCTCCTCGTCTTTCTCACAAGCGCTCAGCAGCAATAGGGCTGATAGGCCGATGAGGGTTTGGAAAAATGTCGTTTGCTTCATAAGCTTTTTTTCAAACTAATTTTGATAGAAAATCAAATACAATACCGCTCCTTCTTAACATAA
This sequence comes from Bacteroidota bacterium, assembly GCA_009908745.1. GTDB lineage: Bacteria > Bacteroidota > Bacteroidia > Chitinophagales > Saprospiraceae > Phaeodactylibacter. The sequence goes on along the minus strand of JAAAOU010000023.1, from coordinate 16,407 downwards.
ACACCGCCGAAAAAAACAAAGCAGCTTGCCCTCATCCAAACACGCCCCTTCGCCGAAATAACTTCCTAGGCATACCTAATGCAGCCTCCAATCCCTGTTTACAAGCTGCTCAATGTTGCGGGAGATAATTGGGATGTTTTGGACGCGTGTGGGCACTATTCTAGACTTCTTTCCGAAACTAATCCCGTTTTAAAAGCATAAGCTTTCGCAACTCCCCTCCTAGGTATCGTTCCTCTACTCTATGGTGTTTTTCTAAATCCAATGGCCGTCATCGCATCAACTGGATGTCCCCCTTAAGTTCAACCTTGCTGTCGTCGAACAGAACAACCGTTGCTCGCCAAACATAAACTCCCGTAGATAATAGTTCTCCCCGGAAGCGACCGTCCCAACCAGCTTTTTCATTATTCGGAGGCAGGTTTTCCTTACTGAAAATATGCTCTCCCCATCTATTGAAAACATGCAGTTGCTCGATCTCTGACACTTGCTTTTCATGAGCGAATAGGGTGAAGTAATCGTTCTTTCCATCTCCGTTGGGGGAAAAAGCTGTTGGAGCATATAAACGTAGCTGCCGGTCTACAGCAATATCCATCCTGTCTCTTACCCAACAGCCATTGCCGTCTTGCAGCTCTAACACCAATGAGGTATAATCAGGTGGACAGAAAACATACTCATCGTATGGCGGAAGCGGAGTTATTGTTTGACTATTTTTTTCCCATTGCCACGCTTGTACACTTTCGGCATTTGTAGTAGGCAGAACTCGTACCTCATCCCCCATCTTAATCCTCATGTCAGCCCCTAAATCAAGCGTTAACTTCGGCGGTTCTGTAAGGGTGATAGAAGTATCCCATTTACATCCTCTAACATCGGTTACCGATATGTGGTAACTCCCATCTACCAGATTGTCAATTTCGGCGGGGATACGCTGAAGCAGTATATTATCAAAGGTTATATCATAAGGCGCTGTGCCTCCCTGAATAGCTGAGATATTAATGCCCCCATTGGAAAACCCAAAGCACTGCGGGTCTTGAGCCGAAGATACTATTCCCAGAGGCTCTGGTTCATTGACTTCTAACGCCCCTTCAATCGTACATCCCAAGGCATCCTTAATGACATAAGAAAACACACCTGCCCCCAAATCCGTCAAGGTATCCCCTACTCCACTCGGAGACCAAGTTACAGTGTAAGGCGGATAGCTACTCTCTGGTGCAACTCCCACTGCACCGTCTCTCTGCCCTGGGCATGATACATCTCTTAGTAATGTATCTGCCCTTAAGTGATTAACCACTAAGATTACACTATCAAGCAAAATAACTGGACAAGGATAACCATCAACCTGCACGTCGGTCAAATAAGCTTGTCCGGATTCATCTGGCAAAAATCTCACAGGGCTTCCATTCCCCTCTACCTCAACACCAATGGACTTGTTTTCCGGGTAATTTACATTCAAGTAGGCACTACTATCTATACCTGTTAATTGAAATGCTAATTCAACGGTATCTCCTCTGCAAACGATAGTATCCCCTACGATCTTAGCTTCTGCAACAGGGTATTCCTTTACTTCAATGGTATCTGAATCTGTGCATTCGTTCTCATCGGTTACTGTCAATGCGTAGTTCCCTGCTGCACCGACGATCGAGTTAGAGGTGTTGCCATTGCTCCAATTGTATGAAGCGTATCCGGCTTGAGTAGACAATTGAACTGTTGTACCCGGGCATATCATCGTGTCGCCCGTGATCACAAACTGGGGCTGCCCCCAATCCACCAGAAAAGTACTGTCATAGCCTAAGCAGCCTTCTTCATTGGCAACCTCAACGAGGTAGTTCCCCGCTTGTGTTGCTACAAGGCTATCCTGAGCTGTCGTACCATCTGACCACCATATAGAAGAATACAGGCTATCCAATCTAATAACTGCGGAATCTCCAGCGCAAAGACCATCCGGCGCCTCTAATTGTGGTATCGGCAAGGCGACAGGCTTCAAAAAAATACTGTCTGATCTGGCACACCCTAAATCATTAACAGCATCTACCGTGATGCTTCCCGGCGTTTCCAACATGATGGAGTCTGAGGTCTGTCCCGTACTCCAGTTGATATCCTCAATACTCGATTCAGCTGTTAAATGAACTGTATCGCCTTGGCATAGCGCCAAAGAATCTGTAGAGGGCAGTATTTGTATACTTGGTATAACTTCCCGGTATGGCACTTCTACCGATCTTTCCACCGTACAATCGCCAACATCTATTTCGAGGAAAAAAGTGGCATCTTGCTGAGGTGGTGATAAATTCAATTGGCTACCACTGCCAATCAGATTGCCTAGACTGTCTCTCCAGGAAAAAAGGGCAGAGAGCGTATCCACAGAGAGAGTCAGGGAAGGGTCGCAGTTGTAATCAACGCCAATAGAGTCCGTGAAATACCGAACTTCAGCCTGATAGTCCCGGCTCGTCTGGCAGGCATCGTTAACGGTGAAGCAATAAACACCAATTGGTGCATCTTCATATAGCAGGGTTCCGGACGAGTCGAAGGTAGTTTGCTGGATCACCTCGACGATATTGTTACAATTGATCTGTCGAACGTTAAAGGGAGGGTCTGTACCATCCACATTGATGGAAAGGTCTGTCACGTCCTCGTTATCACAAAGCAGGCTGCCCTCTACGCTAAACGCCGGCTCTTGGTAGGGTGCGATAGAGAAATTTGCACTGTCCACTGGACAAGAGCTTGAAGCAAATCTGGGATATAGGTATACTGTGTAATCAGTTCCCGGAGTTAGGTCATCAATAGTAGGATCATCTTCAACAGCGGATATCACTTCATCACTTTTCACTACGTAATGGTCTTCAGGGTTGAAATTATTTATACCAATCCCCCTATCTTCAAACCAAGCATACCAATCACTAGAGGACCAAAGGTCTCCTCCAATTGATACCGCTGCATCTCCCGGACAGTTAGAAATGGTAGAAATCTCCCCAATGGTATCAAAGGACAACTCCGGTAGGTCAAATTCAACCTGACCACAGTTTGACATCGACTTCAGTATGTATTGCCCGGGGTACAGGTCGCTTAAGTTGTAATATCTACAGATATCTTGCCCGTAGTTATTTAACACCTGGTAGTAACCATTGTCAGGACTGGACAGCACATATGGGCCTTCTAATTTCTCGATTGCTAAGTCGTATTTTGCTATGCAGTTGTCCGTTCCATAATCATTATAACTGACGTAGATCTCAATTACGGGGTCAATGTCATTTTCCGGTCCTAGAGTGGTGGTAGCAGAAAAAGAGCCGCAAGCACTGTTGGCTTCCACTTGATAATCGCCAAATGGCAACCCTTCAAACACGCCCGAGCTGTCGTCAGCGACCATTACATTGCCGAGGTTATCAAAAAGCGTAAATGAGGCAGTAGTATCCTGAAGGTCGCGCCGGGAAACAATGCCATTATCGCACTGGAAATAACTTACTACCTTAGCAACAATAGAGTCACAGGCCGGCACTAATTCTAACACGACAGAGTCCCGGCACCGCACCCGATCGCCACAGTCATCGTTCAAAAGAATATCCCATTCCCCAGGGGAGTGACCGGTAAAAGAAACCTCATTCTCAGAACTTTCGGTAATGGTTGTTGTCTCTTCTGGCTCGCAATTTAAACAGGTGATCTCGATAGGGTAATTGTACCCTCCCTGGCATTCCCTATCTACTTCCAAGTATAAAGAATCATCATCACACCCTTCAGCCGGTGCAATCTCCAGTCGATATCTCGTTATCGTACTCGGAACTATAGGTTGGACCCCACAGGCATCCGCTACATCGAAAGTGTAATAAGCGACATTTGGAGGCAGATTAGTAAAGATACTGTCGTCCTCAGAGGAGAAACTGCCGGCTGGAGTAGAAACAGTGTAGGTGAATGGTTCTCGCCCCGGACTAGAGAGTCCTTCTCCATACCCGTCCTCAAAGCTGACACATCCATAGCCGCCGGAAACGAAAATTTTCACGAAGGCATCTTCTAGTGGAGGGCCACCGCACCCATCCTCAATCGTTATAAGAGGATCACAACCTACTTGATCCCATGGAAACACTCCAGTCGTGTTTGTGAAAGACCCGGTACTGCTGCTTAGCGTAAACGTATAGGGAGAGCTGCCTCCTACCGGCTCAATGACTAATCCCTGCTCTTCTTGGTTATCATAGAAATCGTGTATATCATTTATGGTCGTAGAGCTAGAAGTGACATAGTTATTTCCGCAGTTATCGATAACTTCTACCCATACCGTGGGTTCCGACAGATCGGGGAGTATACTGTCCATTCCGATAGACGTAAAAGGCCCTTCACTGCCGGATACAGAATAGGCGTAATTATAGGGAGGAACACCTCCTTCAACAGCAGTAGCCAACTCACAGTTAACCCCGATTATCTCGGCAGTCATCGATTCATAAGTTGTAATGACCTCGACGCTTTCAGATACCGTTTCATCAGTTTGTTGATCAATCACCGTCACCGTATAATCACAGGGGGGCAAAGTAGTAAAGACCGGTGCAGATTGAGAAGGGAAAACGTCTCCACAATCATTCGTCAGGTTGTAGGTATAGTCTCCGGAACCACCACTTGCCTCGATGGATATCTCTCCATTAGAAGCGCAGTCTGCATCCTGGACCTCTACTGAAATGCTAAGCTGAGCACTAAGTGTATTACTATGCAATAAGCCTGCCAAGGACACAAAAAATATCAGTAGTAGTTTTAAAAAGGGCCATTTAGTCGAACAACAAGCTCCTTGAGTATTTCTTTTTTCGACCCTCCTTGGACAAGCTGAGGAATGTAACCGCAACATTGCTATCAATGTTTTGAGTTTTTGGGCAAACATACTTAAGCTAGTTAACTGAAAACATTAAAGAATTAAAACACATGAACGGCTAGAAATAACGGAGGCTTTGACCTTAGCTCGGGTTGAAAACCCTTAGATAAAGGTCGTTTAGAAGACACAAAATAACTTCTGAGTAATTATTTTCCCCCTATCACCTTATCAAATGCACCTGCCCTTTGTAGCTCCGTTTGCTGCCATTCACAAGGATGACTTCGATATTATAAATATAGACATTACTGTTTAACTCTTCACCATCAAAAGTACCGTCCCACCACACTGAATCGATCTCCGGAGGCGAATTATTGGATCCTCTCCGGAAGACCAGACCTCCCCACCGATGGTAAATTTCCATTTTTGTGACAGCCTTAATCCTCCCGTCATCATAGATACGGAAATAATCATTGACATAATCTCCATTGGGCGAAAATGCATTAGGAATGTACACACCGCAATCATCGTCTACAAGTATGCGGATGGAGTCCCTGAGTTGGCATCCAAACTGGTCCACAACGTCCACGTAATAGGTGGAATCGCCGGTAGGGTATGCGTAAGTAGAGATACAGCTATCACACGATAGCAAATTGGATGGCGACCATTGAACGGAGGAAGGCAGGCTGTTAGTTTCTACAGCAAGCAGTGCACTGTCGGCTAAGCAAATTACGTTTGCGCCACCCAGCTGGCGCACCTCAGACACACTACTTTCAATGGAAAACACTAACACCTCGGCACTGGCTTCTCCTTCGCAACCCCGGCTATCCACAATTGTCAAATCATATCGTCCTCCTTCAAAGCTTTTCAGTGTGTCGCCGAAAGTACCATTCGACCAAAAATAATCGTAAGGCGGCGTTCCTCCTTCCGGCGAGATAGTTGTAATGCCTGGCTGCCCTTGGTTGCAGTCCGGAAAAGTTTGCTCATCGGTGTACGCGGCGATTTCCGCAGGCTGTTTAACGCGTATACTATCCATTCGCGTACAGCCATAAGCATCTATTATTTCTACCTGGTACATTCCAGCCGAAAGATTGTATGCTTTTGGGCTATTGCTATTTACTGGAGCTAGCCAACGGTAAGTGTAATCGGGTACACCACCACTCACTTCTACCTCGGCCGATCCGTCATCACCACCATAACAACGAACACTATCCTGCTGCAACTCGATTGACAAAGGTGTAGGTTGGCCAATATTGATGGCTATATCATCCTCACAGCCGTTTACATCCGTAACTGTAACTGTGTAGGTGCCGGCAGACAAGCTATCCGCTACATTCCCCACCGCTGTCAACCCACTCCATTCGTACTGATAAACTGGCGTGCCACCCTGCGGAATTACGGTGGCAACACCATCCTGCCCCCCGGCACAAGTCGTAGAATCGCCGGCGCCATTTAGCGTCAACAAAGGTGGCTCAAGCACTTCTGCGGTACTTGAGGCAGTACAATCGTTATCGTCTGTAACTGTCACGGCGTAGATGCCAGCGGACAGCCCATTGAGGGAGAAAGCTCCATTAGCACCGGGCACACTCCAATTGGTCCAGTAATTGGGCGTTCCGCCATCCACGACTAGGTTCACACTGCCGTCAGCCCCGCCGTAGCAAGAAATACTATCTTGCAGCAAATCAGCAGTCAACTCGGAAGGCTGTGGCAGGTAATATATACTTGTCGCCGTGCAGCCGTTGGCATCGGTTACCGTCACTTGGTAATTCCCGCTAGACAAGTTACTCACCACCTGTTGGCCGCTGACCCCGTTAGACCAGTCAACCTGCAGGGGGGAAGTGCCCCCGGCAGGCCGGGCAATCAGCCTCCCGTCGTTGCCCCCAAAGCAAGAGACGGAGTCAAGCTCAAAGGGGGAAGCATCTAGTTCAGGAGGTTCGTAAACCGTGATTTGACCAGTCGCCCGGCAATTGGTTTCGTCGGCTACCTCTACCGTATAGGTGCCCGCCTCCAACCCTGTGGCTACGGTTGTGTTGCTATTAGCGGGAGGCAGCCACTCATAAGTATATCCGGGATAGCCTCCGCTCGCTATTACCTCGGCCGATCCGTCTGCACCGCCGTAGCAGCTTACGCTATCCTGCTGCAAGCTCAGTACTACCGCTGGCGGCTCCGTAACACTTACAGAAGCCGTTTCCGTACAACCCTCAGCATCAGTCACTGTTACTGTGTAAGAGCCAACAGCCAAACTGTCGGGCTGCACGCCGGCTTCCCAAGTAAAACTGTAAGCTGGTGTGCCGCCAGAAGGGATAACGGTCGCCTCTCCGTCACTTCGACCTGGACAACTCACGGAATCCGCGGTCGCCGTGACTTCCAAAGGTGCAGGTTCTTCTAAACGTGCGCTATCTCGGTAGACACATCCTTGTTGATCTATGACAGTCACATAATATTCTCCTGCCGCCAAGCTTCCGACATTATAATTATCAGAATAGCCAGGCACACTCCAATTGATGCTATAGCCTGGTGTACCTCCCTGTACAGCCAGATTAAGAGCGCCATCACTGCCTCCAAAACAGGATATCCGGTCCTGAGACAACTGTCCTGCTAATTCATTAGGCTGGGGCAAAAAATAATTGCCACTGTTTTGGCAACCGTTGGCATCAGTTACAGTCAGCTGATAGTTGCCGCTGAGCAGCCCTGTAGCGATGGAGGATGTACTGCCCGTTGACCAACTATAAGTATAAGGAGGCGTCCCACCGGAAACTTGAGCAATCAAAGAGCCATCCGATTGTCCAAAACAGCTTACCGAATCAAAATCAAATTGGTCTGTACGTAGTAAGTCCGGCTCATTTACAACGAAAGCCTCCATTGTCGAGCAACCCTGCTCATCCGTGACGGTCAAGTTGTAGTTGCCAGCAGTCAAATCGTTTAACAAGGTATCCCCCCAAGAGAAAGACAATGGCCGATGCATGCTCGAAGCAGTAACACTAATACTGCCATCGTTGCCTCCGAAACAAGTTACTGGCTCTATGGTCGCCTCTACCTGAGCCAGTTCGACCTCTTCAACTTGTATTTCATCTACCCCTATACAGCCCTCTTCATTGGTAACGGAAACACGGTGCACCCCAGCAGGAATTGTAACACTTTCTTCCCCCGCTCCATTACTCCAGCTATACGCAGCGTAGGGAGCATCGACAGATAAAGCGGTTATTGCCCCGGGGCATACGAGTGTGTCCCCCTCAATATTGGGTTCCGGTACAGGAGCTGGAGATGGGATGGTAGTGCTCAATGACACAGGACAAGTGTCGATACTGATTTGCGTATCGTTATTAAAACTGACGGAATAGGAAGCTCCGGGGGAAGGATTAGGCAAAAATAATTGCCGGCCTTCTGAACCATCGCTCCATATGTAGTCAGAAAAACCCTCCGGAGCCGATAATGTTATGGAGCTGCCTTCGCAATACACGGCGTCTTCACTACAAACCTCCGACCCCGCACAGGAAATATTTATCTCTGAGCGCAGGCATTCTGCATCAATATATGCATACCCAAAGTGTCCTCCTTGAGCACAGTCGGTAGTCGTAAAACGTATCGTAACGGTTTGTCCAACATACGGAGTGAGGTCAATCCCTACTGTTGACCAATCCCTATAACGCAAATTCCCTTGGTTTTCAAACCCATCAATGGTCGGTGCAGATACTACCCTGTAATACCCACAAGGCAGTCTATTGCCATTCGCATCTTCAGCAACCACCTCGAATTTAGGCTGCTCTTCGGGCGGATGACCGGGGTCTTCCAAAACCACCGCAAACTGGTAGGAAAAGAGCGTATTATCTTCTGTCACTACAAAGGAAGTGGATATTTGATCTACTCGGTAATTAGTGCCATCGTTGCCTAATCGTAGGGAATACTGACTGCCGGGAGCCACCACTGGTATTTGCGTATCCGTGATCAGCGGATCGAATCCTCCGTTTCCGCTGCTTCCGTCTATCATTATTGTATGCCTCCCGTCTACTAGGCCACACTCATCCAAGGTTCCTCCCGAACCATAGCTGCCCGCCCATCCTTCTGTTGTCCCCTGCTCAAAACCAATATTCTCACAGGTGTTAAGTACATCCGGGCAGTCAAGCTCGGATTGGGCAATCAGCTCACTACAAGCAAGCAAAAAAAATAAAATCAACCCATTCACAGGTGTTAGCGCAATCCGGTTTCTCATTGACAAAATGAATTTAAAGCGTAAGTAACCTTGATCCTCCTAATTGACATTGAGCGCTAATCAACAGCGCAGCTTCGACACCTCCAAACACTTCAATTCAATGAAATAACTTTGACCGTGCCCCCCTACTCCTCCACAATCACCTTCACATCAAAGTAATTCCCGTTGTTCATATAATCCCCATCGTTGACGGCGAGCTGCAGGTTGCCGTACTCTTCGGCTTCGAAGACAAGCTCTTTGCCGACTTTCCTCCAGTCTCCGTCTTCTCCGATACGCATGAGCAGGCAGCCGTGACTGTATCTTGATACTAGGTTGTACTTCTGTAGGAGAGGGTCGTTTGTGCCTTCCGCATTCGTAGAACCGGCAAAAGAACCGAGCTTAATACGGCCGCGCCCCAGGATTGTGACCTTTTGCCCGGGCCGGAGGTTGACCGGTGTATCAGTACTGCGATTGAGCGTGGCTGCGTATATTTTGCCATCCGGGATGTCGTGTACAAAGACAGCATCGTTCAGCCGATCTTCGCTTGGCATTAAGTTTTGGAAGAGCATACCAAATCCTGCGTTCAACATGTCAGCCAAGGGATCATAGTAGACGTCTCTTTCCACCGTACCATCGTAGTACTGAGTGACCCGCACCCGCTCTTTGAGCTCGAAGTTCTCTAGGAGCCCCATGCCTGGAAAATAGTAACTGTTCAAATCTTCAACCTCTTCCCCGAGAGCAGAAGCTTCTCTTGTCCAGTACCTGGCCAATACTTCATTGTATTCTACTCCTTCTACATCTTTAGCCTGATATAACTTCCCGAGCAATGCAGCAGATGCCCCATTACCGAGAATCGCTGATTTCTTGCTCCAAAATTCGGCACTTTTGAAATTCCGATAACCCATATCGCCCGAAACGTAGAGGTAAGCGAGGCTTTGCATCGCTGTAGTGTTGTCATTTTCTGCCGCTTTTTTGAACCAGTATTCCGCTTTTTCCGCGTCTTTAGGGACGCCTCCTTTGTCGTTCAGATAGCGGCCTGCGATCTCGTACATAGCCCAAGTATCCCCCAAATCAGCTGCGGCTCGCCAAGATTCCATGGCCTGTTCGATGTCAGGAGCCCCTAGTGTGCCTTCTGTCCATCCAGTAGCTTCAGAATGAAAAGCCTCAACAACCCCCGCCTCCTTTGCCCGGCGGTAGTGCCGTTTAGCAGCTGAAGGGTCGGGATCCAAACCTGCTATGCCATAGTGGTAAGCTTGAGCCAGTACTACCTCCGCGTAAGTGCTGCCGTCCCGCACGGCTTCTTTCAAAGTGCTTATTGCCTGCGGCTGTTCTTCTATCATTTGCTGAACCCCCAATCCGACCACGGCGTAGGGATAATCCTCCTCAGCGGCTTTTTGCAGTAATACATCGGCTATCCGTTCGTCTTTTTCCACTCCCAAGCCATGTCGGTAGGCTTGACCCAACAAGAATATGCTCTCCAAATCATTTTGACTGGCCCGGTCTTGCAGCACGGCAATTGCCCCATCCACCAATTGGTCGAGCTCTCGCTCGGAGCGGTAGGCGAATAATACAGGCCGTTCCTGCCAGAGTACCGCTTTCCACATCTTCGCTACTGCGTCTCCCCCGCGTGCGGCTTCTTCTAGTGACTGTATACCGTCTGAGAAATTCAATTTTTTGAATCCATACAGCCCCTCAACCGCAGTGAGGCGATCGCGGTTTCCGGAAGTCTTTGATGGCGCGGTAAAAGGGCCATTTTGAAAAAAGGAGGCTCTTTCCAAACGGTTGGATTGGTTGCGAAGACGCTCACCGTTTACCTTGAGCGTGACCTCTACCATTACTTCCCCTCCTTCCAAAGTGATAACAGGGGGCAAATTGTATACGAAAGTCTTTCGTTCACCCGGTAAGACAGGCCTAAGCCCTCCCTTCAATTGAGGGTTGAGACCGGCGACGTTCTGCCCCTGCACTTCCAATTCTAGATCAACCTCTTTAAGCACGAGCTCATCATCATTCAATACTTCTATCTCTACGCTTGCGCTCTCGTTCGCTTCAATGCGACCGCTTCTGTTTTCATCTTTCAGCTCTACGCTACTGATGAATATTTTAGAGGGGTCGTTCTCGCGGTCTAGCACGTTGACCTCCGCCTCCTTGGCCCAGAACTGCTCTAACTTATTGGAGGGGGCAAGATATAGGTGGTCAGAGTTGGGGTCATCGTACGCCAGTTTATACTGACGGTTCTTCTGACGATTGAACTGCTGAACCCATTCATACTCCTCTCCTGGCTTCATGCCAAACTTAGTCTGATCTGGCATCACCACTTGGTCAATCAAATAGCCTACAGCCAATCCAGCCAAAAGCCCATACCCTAAACCTTGATTGTCACTATCTTCTCCCGTATCTTCTTGCAATGCGTAACCGATCCCGCCACCTGCGCCAGCCCATAAATAAGGAGCATAGGTGCCGATTGTAGTGCGTTCGACTTCCCAACCTGGCTGGGCAGCTATTGCATCAGTGTGTAGCTTGCGCTGCTCGTAGGTGACTGCCTTTTTAACGGTACATGAGGATGCGAACATCCCAATGATTAGCAAAAACAGAAGTGGCTGTATAACATGCTGATTCAACCTTACGATCTTCACCATAACCTCTTTCCATTTTATCCGTGATTCAGTAAATTAAACGCCACTAAATTATTAGCAACCCCAAATTTGGAACAAACACGAAAAAACTTTAAACTCACCCTTGAGCATATCCCAAAACAAAAGTTTGCCCAAAACAGATACTGCAAATTCTTATTGTCGCGTAAAAACTGCAACTCAATCCAAGCGCGACTATACATTTATTCCATCAAACCCCTAATCGGCGGGTACATACGCCATTCGCCAGATCACCTCAAAAAGCTAAAAGAACCAATTCAAGCACTCAACCCACATGCGAGACAACAACCTACTACGCTACCTAAGAATACTCACCGAGGAAGAGGGGAAAGGCATCAGAAGGCATTTAGAACAATCCAACCCCAAGCTGCTCCCCCTTTTCGAATCTTTCTTGAAAGAAGGGCCAAACTACGTGGCGGAGGAAATAAAGGAGGAACGGCTGGCCAAACGAGCTTACCCCGGATGGGCCTACAACGAACAAGTGCTGCGCAACCGCAACACGGAGCTGCGCCAAGCCCTGGAAGACTTCTTGGCACAACAGGAATTGCGCGAACGCCCGCTGCTGCGGCAAACCCTCCTTACCGCCCGGCTGCGGAAGCGCGTGCCCTCCGCCGCCTTCGAGAAAAACCTAGAAAGGCAGGACAGGGCCCTGAACCAATACAATTTGGCGCTCGATGGGCTCTTCTTGAGGTTCAACCGTTACATGCTAGAACTGGATGCGGCCAGTACCTCCCAAAACGAGGCGGAGCTGCCGCTGCTGCAGGAAGCGCGGCACCGACTTGACGAAAATTACCTGGCCTGGCACCTATTCTTTGAATTGGACTTTGCGAACCGGAAAAGGTACCTGAACGAGCAGCTCGGGCGGCCGGAACTGAACCTGCAGGACAACTACTGGGCGGGCATACTGCAGCGGGCAAGCCCGGCGCTACAGCTTTTCTACCAGCTCTACAAGCTCGAGACCTCGGATGCTGCCCCCGAAGAAAAGCTAGCAGGTTGCAAGGTATTGTTTGGGCAGCTACGGAAACAGGCACCGAATGTACATACCGTTGACGTACGGGAGCTTTTTACGGCACTGGCCAACTTTGTTGCCTACCTCTACAACCGGCGTATCAGCAGTTACGGCAAGCTTTTACTCCGGCTTTACCGCTGGGGGCATGAACACTCTTTACTGGTAGAGGATGACTATTTGCCGCACAGCTTCCTGATCAACCTCGTGATCACGGCTGGCATGAATGGAGAACCGCAGTTCGCCACGCAGCTGCTGCAACACTACGAGCCTTATTTGGCGCCCGAGGTACACCGGGCTACCGTTGGCTTCTGCGCGGCATTGATCGACTTTTACAGCCAAAAGTATAGAGCATCCCTCCAAAAGCTGGAAGTTTTGGATATGCCGCAAGCCTACGACTTCAGCGTACGGCGGCAGTCGCTATTGCTGCGCATCGCCTACGAACGCTTCTTGGCTGGGCAGTGTGATTCCACCAAAGTGGAGGACCGCTGCCGGGCCTTCGATGCATTCTTCCAGCGCGATGCCCACCAAGTCAGCAAAACGCTCCGGGAAAAGTACCTGAACTTGAAGTACTTCGTCCGTTCCATGACGTATTATCGGGTCGACCCCAACTGTAAGGTGACCCAAAATGAGCTCATCACGGATTTTAACCGTTCCGAATGCATAGCTTGGGAATGGGTAGAAAAGCACCTCAGTCAGCTGCCTTGATCAACCGTCAACTGGGTATACGGAGCCAATGCCCGCCCGTAAGCTGCCGATAGCAAAGTAGGTTGTCTTTGTGTTGGATAGTGTCTGCATGGTTCGCTAGTTTTAGGTTTGCCGCTTGAGCCGTGGGTTTTGCACCTACGGCATGGGTTGGAAAGGCTTACCGTGGAAAGGACACAGTAAACAATGTTTGTTGCTCATTGCGGCTGTACGTATTTGACAAAGACAATTTTACAGCCTTAGCAAAGAACACCCAAACACGTGCATGTAGTGTTATACACCTGAACCCCCTTTGGAATGCCGTTTTTTAATCGCATATTAGCCCCCACACCATGCCCTTCCGCGGGCATCTACGCCTAGCCGGAAGCACCGTCCCCAAAATACCAGCCTACATTACCGCATATTGCACAAAACGAAACAACCATGAAAGACAACGTGCACCTGCGCTTGCTGCGCAGCCTTCAAGCCAACGAGCTGAGGCGGCTGAAGCTCTTTTTGCGGGACAGGTGGCCGGACCTGCACCGCCTGCTTGAGCGCCTGAGCCGGCATAAACCAGACTATGCCCCCGAGAACATGGACCCTCGCTCTATTTACGAGTATGCCTATCCGGATGCCGCTTACGATGCCGTCACCTTCAGCAAGCGTAAAAAAGCCCTTTCCGATAAAATCGTTGCGTTTTTACTACAGGAAGAGGTGAAGGACAACACCTTGCTGTCTAAGCGGCTATTGATGCAGCGGCTTGCCCATAGGCACAACCTAGGCGCCTACCATGATAACAGTGAGCGAATGCTGGCCGAGCTAAAAAATGCGCCCGAAAGCGCCAGCTATTACCACGAAGCTTTCCAGTACCATCTCCTACAGGAGTACAATCATAAGCCTCCCAACAACGATCGAGCGAACGACGAGTTGACCCAAGCTAAAGTACACCAAGAAAAAGCCTTTGTATTTTGGCAGTTGTTCTTCGCCTTGGAATCCAAAAACCGCACGCAATACCGGGAAGAGCCCAGCATGCGCCTCTCTATTGATTTTGATGATGCGTACTGGAAACCCTACATTTCGGAACCCGGTAGCGTACTCTCTTTACTCCATCAATTATTAATGCTGCACGAAGGGGAAGCCAAGCGGGAGGCCTTTGAGCTTCTATTTGACAAGATACGAGAGCAAGCCAACCGATACGGTCAGCAGGAGCAGCAAATTCTTGTGCGCCAATTGTCTAACTTTGCCATCGGCCAGTACAACCGGGGAAATGTAGAATACCGCCCTATGCTTTTCGAAGTTCAAAAGTGGGCAGCTGACGAAAAGGTGTTTATTGAAAACGGCACACTAGAGTTTCAAATATTCCTCAATATCGTGCTCGTCGCTTGTACAAGCCAAGAAACCTCCTTTGCAAGGGCCTTTGTCGAGGAGCACAAAGGGCACCTCCCCCCTTCCTTCAGAACAGACGCAGCCCACCTAGCTACTGCCTACATCCATTTTCACGAGCAGCAGTTTCTAGAGGCGAAGCGGGATTTGGAAAACATCCAACGCCGGGATTACTACGATTTTAGCACAAGGTGGCAATCGCTTATGTTGAGGGTGGAATACAGCCTTTACCGGGAGGGGAAAACGGATTTTACCGAAGTAGAAAGGCAAGGCCGGGCATTTCGGGCATTTTTGAAAAACAATAACTACGAGCTGTCGGCTACAAGGCAAGAAAGCTATCAGCAACTTATCTACTTTATCCTGGCAATGGCCAAATACCGAAATAACGTGGACCCGCTCGAGGATACACTTAAGGAACTCCAATCAGAATTACAGACGGCTAATGTGGCGGCTAAGGAATGGATGGCCAACGAGCTTCGGCTCCTTAAAAATAAAGCGAGGCAGTACGGGTGACTGCCTCGCCATCAGGCCTACTAGCCGTCAAAAGTGTCCGTAGAACCAATAAGCTCCTCCGGATCGGTAGGAACGGGGTCTGGGTTGCCGCCGTTGCCCCCTTTGACGTGCTTGAGTTGCTTGTCAGTCAGGCGCTGATCCTTAAACGCCTTGGTTTTGGGCTTCTTCTTAATTGCTTTGAACTTCATAACTCGAAGATTTTGATGATGATGAAATCCATCCTCCGAGCTGCTCCCGCACCGGCAGGCATACAACTGGCTAGGCTTCGAATGGCTGATTTGCCTACAAAGCCGATGGTCAGTACATACATCTACCGGGGGCTAGCAACTAGGTGCCAGCCCGAAAAGAAGCTTCTGTTTCGAGTGGTTTTGATGGTTGATTCACCTACTTAGTGCCAAAAAGAGCGCAGAGGTAAACAGCTGCTTGCAAAAAAATTTTAAAGACGCTCCCCACCCCATACATGAACATACCTTCATATATACCTGTTCCTCAAATACAAACATTAGCAAACCGAAAAGAGAACGAAATATGACTGTCCACCAATTTTATGACGAGGGATTAGCCCATGCTTCCTACGCAGTAATCAGCGAGGGGAAAATGGCGCTGGTCGACCCGGCGCGCGACCCGCAGCCGTACATCGCCTTTGCCAAAGAGCATGGCGCGGACATCAAAGCGGTGTTTGAGACGCACCCGCACGCCGACTTTACAAGTAGCCACCTGGAGTTCCTTAAGGACTTTGGAGCAACCGTGTACGTCCACCCAGATATGGGGGTCAAGTACGAGCATACTGCCTTGAAGGACGGCGAAGAAGTGGAAATCGGCAAAGCCAAGTTCCGCGCTTTAGACACCCCGGGCCACTCGCCGGACCACAACTCCTACCTGCTGTTTGACGAATCGGGCAAGGAATATGGTGTGTTCACCGGCGACAGCCTGTTTATCGGCGACGTCGGCCGGCCGGACCTGCGGGAAAATGCCGGCAACTTCAACCTGACCCGCTCGGAACTGGCGGGCAAGATGTACGAGACCATGCAGAAGGTCTTCAAACCGCTGCCTGACCACGTCAAGGTCTACCCCGCGCACGGTGCTGGCTCGCTCTGCGGCAAGAACATGAGCGACGAGACCATCAGCACGATCGGCGAGCAACGGGAAGACAACTGGTCGTTCAACGAAGAAGACAAAACAGCGTTCGTGGAAGAGCTGCTGTCCG
>JAAAOU010000203.1 GCA_009908745.1 Bacteroidota bacterium | reverse complement strand
GGGCGGATTGCGGCACTCGATACCCCACAGGCGATGAAGGCTTCCTTCGGCGTGGAGACGATGAATGAGGTGTTTTTGCGGTTGACGCGGCCGGGGGAGGGTAACACATAGGCATATAGGGAGAGCGCAGTGTTAGGTTGAAACACATAGGCACATAGGCATATAGGGGCGCGAGATGTGGGGAAACACATAGGAGGAATTGCAGACACAGCGGGGAGGGAGTAACGAACATGGGTATACAAAGTAGCGAGTAAAAGACTATGTGTCCTATGTGCCTATGTGTTAAAAAAAACCAGGCCAAAAAAGCTATGTGCTATGTGTTTGAAAAACCCAAGCAAAACAAACTATGTGCCCTATGTGCCTATGTGTTCAAAAAACCAGAGCAAAACACCTGTGTGAGTATGTGTTTGAAAGGAAACAAGACTACAAAATTTTTAAAATCAACCCAATGGGTATGAATAAAAAGCTATCCATCTTCATTCGCAAAGAGTTTTACCACATCCTGCGGGACCGGCGTACGCTGCTCATTCTGCTGGGTATGCCGGCGGTACTCGTGCTGCTCTTTGGTTTTGCCATTAGCAACGAGATTAAAAATGCAGACATCGGCCTGCTCGACTATGCACAGAATGACCAAAGCCAGCGCCTCACGCAGCGCCTGAGTGCCTCCGAATACTTCACCCTGGCTTCACCCCTGCGCAGCACACAGGAAATCGAAGAGGCCTTCCGGGCAGGCAGTATCAAAATGGCGGTGGTGCTGCCCCCGGAGTTTGGGGAGGAAACCGCCCGAGGCCTGCCGGGGAGCATACAGCTTATTGCCGATGGCACAGACCCTAATACCGCTACGACTTTAGCTAACTACGCCTCAGCCATCATCGGCGATTTTTTGCAGGAACAACAGCCACTGCAACAGCCGCCTATGGCCATACAGACCGAAGTGCGGATGCTGTACAATGCCGGGCTAAAGAGCGTCTTCATGTTCGTGCCCGGTGTGATGACAGTCATTTTAATGCTGGTGTCGGCCATGATGACTTCTATCGCCATTACCCGCGAAAAAGAGGTGGGGACGATGGAAGTCCTGCTGGCTTCGCCCCTGCCGCCCCCGCTGATCGTGATTGGCAAAGTGATCCCCTATATCCTGCTGGCCCTGGCGAATACGGCGGTGATCCTGCTGCTAGGCACGGAGGTCTTTGGTATGCCGATACGGGGCAGCTATGCGCTGCTCTGGCTGGAGTGCTTTTTGTTTGTACTCACCGCCTTGTCGCTTGGCATCCTCATTTCCACCCGTACCGATAGTCAGCAGGTGGCTATGCTCTTCAGCCTGATGGTGCTGATGCTGCCGACGATACTGCTGTCGGGCTTCATTTTTCCGATTGAGTCCATGCCGTTTCCGCTGCAGATGGTCAGCAATATCATCCCGGCGAAGTGGTTCATCATCATCTTGAAGGACGTGATGCTCAAAGGCGGGGGGATGGAACTAGTGTGGCAGGAAACGCTCATCCTGCTGGGCATGACCGTATTTTTCATTGCGCTGAGCGTGCGCAGCTTTAACATCCGACTCGCATGAAAACCGTCCCCTACATCGTACAAAAGGAATTCCGGCAAATCTTCCGCCACCGGGTGATGCTGCCGCTTATTTTCCTCATGCCCATTGTTCAGCTGCTGGTACTGGCATTCGCTGCCGACTACGAGGTGGACAACGTCAAGCTGCACATTGTGGACCTGGACCATTCGCAGGCGGCCCGGCAGTTGGTGGGGCAATTCGAGGCCTCCGATCAATTCATCCTGACCGGCACCTCCGCATCCGGCAAGGTGGCGATGAATCAGATACAACAGGGCAATGCCGATCTCTACCTGGAAATTCCTCCCGACTTTCAGCGGCAGCTGCTGCTCGACGGCAAGAGTCAGCTGCAGGTGGCGGTAGATGCCATCAACGGAGTCAAAGCTGGCCTTTCTTCGGCTTACGCCAATGCCATTATCCGGGATTTCAATGCGGCCTTTCGGCAAAATTACGGGGGTGGCATCGCACAGCCCGCAGCCCTTCAAATTGAAACCGCCAACTGGTTCAACCCGGAGCAGAATTACCAAACCTTCATGGTACCCGGCATTCTGGTCATCCTTGTGACGCTTGTGGGCATGTTCCTGGCGGGTATGAATATCGTGAAGGAAAAGGAGATCGGCACCATCGAGCAGATCAATGTGAGCCCTATCCGCAAGCATGAGTTCATCATCGGCAAGCTGCTGCCGTTCTGGATCATCGCGCTGGTGGAGCTGGCGATTGGGCTGGTAGTGGGTAAAGTTGTCTTCCACATCCCCTTTGTGGGTAGCCTGTGGCTGATCTTTGGCTTTGCGGGCTTGTACCTGCTTGTGGTCCTCGGCTTTGGCCTGTTCATCAGCACCGTGACGGAGACGCAGCAGCAAGCCATGTTCATCGCCTGGTTTTTCCTCATCATCTTCATCCTGATGAGCGGCCTGTTTACACCCATCGAGAGCATGCCGCCCTGGGCGCAGGACATCACCCGCTTCAATCCGGTGGCCTACTTCGTGGATGTGATGCGGCTGGTGCTGCTGAAGGGCAGTGATGTCTGGGATATCCGGCAGCATATCGTGGTGATGGGCGGCTACGCGCTGGCGGTGAATGGGTTGGCGGTGTTGAATTATCGGAAGGTGGGCTGAACGCTACGAAGTTCCAGCTTCGTAGCAAAGCCCACAAGCTAGACATCAAGCTTATCCAGCACCTCCGGATGCACATAAGTATACGGCCAATCCCGCCAGTCCGCCACCAGCCGCGCCGCCACCGGATTCCTCAGCGTATACCGGACCCGGTTGTGAAATTCCCGCTTATTCCGTATCACCCGGTCGTAAGACTCTTCCATCCAAAAGGAGCCTGACCTGCCAAGGATGCGGTTAGCCTTTACCGCCGTAAAGCTCTTATGGCTCTGCATGATCCTGTACAAAGGCGGTGCCCCCGGTGTCAGAGTGCATTCTAAATGGACGTGGTTGGACATGATGCAATAAGACCAAATGGTCCAGAATTTCATCTCCGTTTCGATATAATTCAGAGAATCGATAACCATCTGCGCTATCTCAGGCTTCCCGAGCCACATCGGACCGTTATTGACCTTGGGAAGGAGGCGATCCACTTTTCGGACGAAAACCTGATCGGCCGCATCAAGGCGTGCTTGTGCATGTTCCCCATGAATCTTCTCGATATTCTGGCGATTTTGCTCGTGCGCTTGTTCTAGCTTTTGCAGCAATGTTTTCGGCAGGCTATCCACCAGACGATAAATGATAGAAAAGTCTCCTTCTGGTGGTTGGAGGTGAGTAAGGCGACGGCGGTAGAATACAGGAGCGGGCATGGTGGTTTTCATTGGGTTATAGCTTGTAAAGTACTAGATTTTTACATCTTTTTCAATAGTTGTCTGATAGATGTTTTGGTGTCGCCTTACATGCGAAAGCAAGGCAAAAATCCGGCGGCTGTATAATCCAAAGAACCGAGGGGACTAGATGAAGCTATTTTAAAGAAAATAAGGTAGTAAAGCCTTGAAAAATGTATTACTGGTGACATAGGTCCTCTTAGTGGGCATTGTCAATTTGTTTTCTTGAAAAGAACTGGTAAAATCAGGGGTTGGTCAAATAAATTCGGCAATAGCAAAATTTACAGACATGAAAGTGCCCCATTTGATATTCGTATTCTTGATTGCTGTCTCCGCTTTATCTGCTCAGGAATACAAGAGGTTAAACCTTCCTAACAATGACATTTGTTATGTCAGCTCTCAAGACAGGATTTATGCGGTAACACCTGGCAACGCTGATATTGGTAACAGCTTGTGTGTTATCAATCCTCATTTTGCCACCGTTGATACCTGCTTTTTTATCGGTAGTGAACCTTCGGTACTGGCATTATCTCCCGACGATCAGTACCTGTACGTTGGTTTCGATGGAACCTCTCTAATCAAGCGCGTCGATTTAACGAGTTTATCCGTTGATTTGACGATAAACCTGGGCTTCAATTCTGATAACGAACCTTTATTTGCGGATGAAATGCTGGTCCTTCCCGGTGATCCACAAGCGTTGATGGTGATTCACAAGAGTGTTTTCAGCAGCAGTGAAGGCATCGGGATATATGACAATGGTGTTCTCCGGGCAGATTCCTACAGCTATACTGGCAGCAACGCTTTAACGGTAACCAGCCCGGACAACAGAATCTTTGGATACAACAACAGCAACACAGGTTTTGATTTGGTTGAGCTGGAGGCAACGGAGGAAGGAGTCGTACAAATTGGAAGTTACGCTGACATCGTGAATGGGTTTGGTGTTGAAATAGAAGCTAAAGATTCCGTCCTTTACTCTGATGATGGTCATGTTGTGGATGTTTCCGGCGATCACCCCCAGCTTTCAGCTACACTTCAGGTACCAGATAGTTACGCCCCAAGGGTAGAGCCAGATCCAGATTCAAACTACATATATATCGCCGACCGGTCTTTATCGGATTCGAGATTATATATTTATAAATTCAGTAGTGAAACCTACACGCTATCCAGCACTTTTGAAATTGTTGATTTTTCTGATCATGTAGTCCGAAGCCTGATCAATTGGGGCACGGGAAGGCTCGCTTTTAATACAGCGTTCGATATATTCATAACGCAAACCTGTGAGCCTTTAATTGAGACTGTAGTGGATTTGGAAGCAGAAGAGTACGGAGCCTGTACAGGTGATACTGTTCTCATCAGTGCACCTGACGGTTATGAAAACTATTATTGGTCAGATGGGAGTAGAGGGCAAACTTTGGAAGTGACTTCTTTTGGATTATTCAGCTACGCCGTAGCGGATTCAACCGGATGCCTGAGCCAAACTTCGGAAGATATCTTTGTTGGGTTTTCCCCTCAGCCTGATGCCCCTGTGGTAAGTGCATTTGGTGATTTGCCACTTTGCCTGGGAGAAACTATAGATCTGTTTGCCGGAGGCCCGTCGGGTATTGATGATTATATCTGGTCTACGGGAGATACGATTAGAACACTAACGGTTTCTACTCCGGGAGACTATTTTGTAAGAGGCCTGGAGGGTATTGGTTGCCTGGGGCCACCCTCTGATACCTTTACCGTTGCTTACCTGCCGGATTCCATTCCCCCTCAGCCGGAAGCGCTCATTATTGGTGATTCGGCAATCTGTCAGGGAGAAACGACTCAGCTCACTGCATCAGATGGATATACTTATTACCTATGGGCAACGGGAGACACCACTCAGACGATCACCGTTAGTGAAGCTGGTCAATACACGGTGCAAGTCGCTCAGCAATTGAGCTGCTTTAGCCATCCATCTGAGAATGTGTACATAGATGTACTTTTTACCCCACCTCAGCCATCCATCCAGGTGAATGGGAATATATTGGCTTCCACTTTGGGAACCGGGAATCAATGGTTCTTCAATGGTGAGCCGATACCTGGGGCAACAGAACAGTTTTATACGGCATTGGAAAGTGGTTTTTATACAGTACAAGCAACATCAGGTAGTTGCACCTCCCCCATGTCGGAAGTCTATAATCATACTGTAGTCAGCACTATTTCACTCAATCAGGAGACCATTAACATTTATCCTAATCCGGTTGAGGAAGTTTTGTTTGTGAAGGTCGAACTCAATACTGAGAAAAGCCTGCGGCTTGCATTGTACAATATTTTAGGTCAGAAGGTGAGTGCCGAACGGGTCATAAGTGAGCCTTCAACCGCTGAGTTATCCCTTCAGCATTTACCCGCTGGAGCATACTGGTTGCGAGCATGGGATACCCGTAACCCTCAAGATAAGGCTGTCTTTTCTGTCATGAAAAAATAAGTTCCTGGCGGTTATGAGTGCAGGCTTTGCAGGGGCAAATATGCCATCTATGCCTACGTGTTTTCCATCACACAGCAGAATCGCCCAAAACAAACCTGGAACTTTGACACAGCCTGATTTTGTTGTCGATTTTACGTACCTTGATGACACACAAAAATTCCACCACATGGCCAATAATACCATAAAGGTTGAGCTGCTAAATGATCAAGCCCTGGCGCTATTGCAGCAGCTAGAGCAGCTAAATATCCTGCGTTTAGTTAAGGCAGATGACTCGGCTGAAGCACCCAAGCGGCAATGGGCGGGTAGTATATCCAAAGAGACGGCCTCTGAGCTGCTTGAATATGTAGAACAAAGCCGGGAGGAATGGGAACGGAATACCTATTAGATAGCAATACCGTCATTGAGTTCTTGGGAGGTATGCTGCCATCTGCCTCGGTGAATCAGCTAAATAATATCGTCGATCGCGATGAGCACCACCTTTCTGTCATCAATCAGATTGAACTCCGCAAGAATTACAAAATAAAGCTACCAGACGCAGTGATTGCCGCTACTGCGCTTGTCCACCGCTCCAAGAGCCGCCACGAACCACTCGGGTTTCCGCACTAGCATTTTCCGGACCTCGTGGGTCTCGCCCCCCCCTTACTGCGTTGATAATAATCTCCTTTGCTCCAGCGATCCCAGCCCCATTCCAGCACATTACCACTCATGTCATGCAGGTCAAAAGCATTGGGCGCAAAATTTTTCACGGGAGTGGTACCGCCGTATGCCTTTCCCGCGATGTACCAGTCCGGCTTTTGCTTATTGTAAGGGTGGCTGGCATCAAAGTTCATTTCTGCCGGGTCGGCTACATTTTTGCCATTGCCAAATCGGATGTCTTTACCGCTTTCCTGCGCAGCCTCCATACGGACTTGCGCGCCGCCGTGCGCAGCGTATTCCCATTCTGCTTCGGTAGGCAGGCGGTAGCCGCTTTTTTCCCAATTGGCACTTACCCGTTCTTCGTTTTTCGGGTCTATGGTATAAACCTCTTGCAGCGGTAAACCTTTCTGCAGCAACATCTTGGAGTTGACGGATACTATACCTAACTTAGCAATGTAAATTGTCATTGGTTTTGGCTTCGCTTTTGTGTCTACCATGAGCTAGCCTGATCTGTATATCCTAAAACCCCTGCTCATGCGCCGATTGTATATGTTACTGCCCTTAGCCCTTCTGGGCTGGGCTTCCTGCAATGAAGATTCAAATGACGAAGAATCGCCGCAGCTATCGCCTCCGGAAGAGCGCTGCTGCCGGGAGGCATTGAAACAGTTTGAAGAGGACCAGATGAACCCGCAGCCGGACAGTGCCATCGCCTGCGTGGTGGAGGCAGTGGAGCAACCACCCGCCGGATATCCGGAGACAAACGCCCGCTGCCTGTACGCACTGGGGTTTCAGGAATCGACCGAGTTGGATTACGAACGCTCCAATAGCCTGCTGCTGCAAGCGGAAGCCTTGCTTGTTAACCGCCGCAACCGTATCCGGGACTCGCTGCTTGCCGACATTTACAACCTACTTTCCATTAACTATCAGCTGCAATTTGAATATACCCGTACGCTTGCTTTTTCTGATAAAGCCGAAACTTTGTACCGCCGATTGGGAGCATGGGAAAGCCTAGTGGACGAGCTGAACAACCAAGCGGTATGCTATTTGCAGGTGGGGGATGTGCAGGCGGCTGAAGCAAAAGTGTCCCGAGCCGAATCCATTATCTCTGACAAAGCGGAGGGTGCCCTCAGTGAGCTTACCCGCCTCAATCTAGAGAACAATAAATTGCTGCTTGCTATACGCAGTGGCGATGAATACGTCGCAGTACACTGGCAGGAAAAGGCGATTGAGAAGTACGGCAAAGCTCTTGTGACCGCGGATAGCTTATTGGCCAAACTACAACCTCTGGCTGAGGCAGCACCGCAGCAGTGGATGCCCTATTTCGCGGGTGCTCAGTTTTCGAGAGGTACTTTGCTCAGTAAGATGGTGGACAGCCTTGGCGTACCGCCTTTTCGGCAGCAGGTAGAAAGGGTGCTAGAACTTGCAGGGGAGCCCGCTTGGGACACTGCTATCATTCATCCGGTCCGCGGCTATATTCTGACGATGATGGCTAAAGCCCTTGCTTTGGAGGGGGACTTGGACAATGCGGCGCGGCACCTGAAGTTATCGCTCCAACGCTTAGGCTATTCTAACGCAAGATTACTGGAAAGCCCGGCGGTACAGATGGACCTCGTGCCCCGGCAGGACTACCTGCTGACGGCCCTGCAGGTAAAGGGGCTCCTTCTTAATTTGTATCATACGACAACAAATGATCAGCAGTTTTTGGACGCTGCCATGCGCAATTATCAACAAGGGATGATTTGCCTGGATTCGACCCGTATCTTACAGGTAGATGACGCTGCAGCAGAAGGGGCCCGCCGAGTCGCTAATCACTTTTTAGCAGATGCTATCCGCACCGCTTACAAACTTTATCAACTAGCACCTGACGAAGAGCGGCTCGACCGCTTATTCCAATTGACGGAAGCAAGCAAGAGCTATACGGTTCGACAGGCGGTTTTTCGTCGCCTTGGTTTTATGGAGCTAGAGTCAGAAATGCAGGAGCTGCTGCAGTACGAGCAACGGCTTAAGCGGAAACTGCAGTATTACAAGCAGAAGGAATGGCCTGATTCAGTGCTGTATACCACTGCGCAGTACAAGGCTTTTATAGAACGCCTCAGAAGCAGTAAAGACCCGGTGCGCCAGTCTTACTACCGGGAGCGCTTTTCCAACACCCCATTGAGCCTTCAGCAGCTACGCCATTCTCTGGATGACACAACCGCTATCTTGTCTTTCGTGCATGCGCCGGGCATTGGCTTGTGCTTTGTCGTTACAGCAGATGAGCTGGATGTTCTGGAACTGCCGATGGAAGACGGCCGTATCGCTGCCACCGCAACGGCCCTGAAAGCCAACTTGCAAAGCGGTTCTATGGCCACCTTCCCACAAAATGCGCATCGTTTGTATAAACTGGCATTTTCTGAGGCCATCAAACGTTTGCCAGAAGCGATCCAGCGTCTAGTCATCGTCCCTGATGGTGCTTTGCACGGGCTTCCCTTGGAGTGCCTGCTTACAAAACGGCCTGAAGAGCCAGCGCAGTCTAACCCGTCTTATCTGCTCGATGAATACTGGGCTTCCTACGCCCCTTCGGTAAGTATTTACCAAACGCTGCGCAAGCTCCCGCCCAAGAAAAAGAAATTCGAGATTGGCGTCTTTTTGTCAGCATACGAAAGTGGGGAAGCAGCAGGAAACCCTCTCCGATGTGATGATCGCCCGCTGGAAACGATGGCTCGTTACTCCGAAGATGTCCATCAGCTCTTCACGCGCAAGGGGCATCCAAGCCACCGGGAAAATTCAGCTGGAGAAGCCTCCTTCAAAAGCCGGGCCAGGCATTGCCGGATTTTGCATCTGTCAGCTCATGGTTGTGCAAATGCCAGCCTACCTAAAGACTATGCTATTTTATTCACCCTTGGTAAAGATCAGGTGGAAGATGGTAGTTTGCAGGCGGGAGAAATCCTCAGCCTCCGGCTCGATGGCACCGAGCTGGTAGTGCTGAGCATGTGCGACACCCACACTGGCATCAACCGGCCCGGAGAGGGTTTGTTGAGCCTTGCCAGGGCGTTTTCTATTGCCGGATGTTCAAGCTTACTCGCTTCGACTATAAAATCGAGGCAGGCCCCCACCGCTGCGATTACTTACGAATTTTACCGGCAACTTCTGGCTGGCAAGCCTAAAGACGTGGCCCTGGGGTTAGCCAAGCGGCAGTATCGCAAAGAGCATCCGGAGGCA
Organism: Bacteroidota bacterium; assembly: GCA_009908745.1. Classification (GTDB taxonomy): domain Bacteria; phylum Bacteroidota; class Bacteroidia; order Chitinophagales; family Saprospiraceae; genus Phaeodactylibacter. The sequence continues at coordinate 7,040 of JAAAOU010000203.1, read as the reverse complement.
GAGCCCGCGGAGTGGTCCCCTCTTATTCTCATAGGCGGCCACAAGCCGCTTTATTCATTGTAAAGCTTTCTGTGTTTCCAGGGGTAATCTTTGTATTTGTCGTTCCGATAGTTCTTCAGATACAGCCCGAGCCTGCTGCGTCTGCCCTGCTTTTGTGTAAGCGATAATAAGATACAGGCTGGCGTCTGGCATTTCCGGCTCAGCAACTTCTAGATACCGAATCGCTCGGCCCAAATCTGCAGGCTCCTCTTGCGGATAGAGGTTGAGCAGACCCGCGTAATAGCAAAACCGGCTGAGGTTGCGGAGTTCGTCCGCCTCGCCGAGTAGGGTGTTTAGTTTTTGGCGGGCTTCGGCATAGCGGCCTTCCCGGTAATCTACCTTCCAGCTTCCGCCCATTTCGTCAAAGTAGTCTAGTTCCTGCCTCAGGGCTTGCTGATGCACGCTCAAGCCTGTGGCTAAGGCAACCGGCCCACCGGAAGGGCCGGGCTCGGCCGTAGCCAACCAAAAGTAAAGGCCCGCCGCCAGCCCCAAAACCAACAGGCCCCATACCCACCACGGGGGAGCGCTGCGGCGGCGAGGAGGCTGCTCCGGGTAGAGGCGGTCCAGCTTTTCCCGGCGCAGTTCGCGGGCCATCCGTTGCGCGGCTACCACCTGAGCCATTTTTTCGGCGAAAGCCGGATCCGTTTGTATGCGCTCGTCAACAGCTTTCTCCTCTTGCTCCGAGAGTTCCCCCTCAAAGAAACGGTGGATGAGTTGGTGGTCGCTATTGTTGTTTTGTCCGGGCATAGGCTCCTTATTTTGTGTTGAATTTGGCTGACAACTGCTTACGGCAGTCGGATATTTTGGTCTTGACGCTGCCGACTGTCAGGCCTAGGTAGTCGGCTATTTCTGATTGTCTGATGCCTGTGCTGCTGAGCAGCAACAGCTCCGCACAGGAGGTGGTGCCAGCATACAGGTTTTTGAGCACAGCTTTCGTTTGTTCGAGTTTTTCGCGGGTCAAAAGGTTTTCCAAGATATCTCTCGACTCTTGAGAAAGCTGCTCGAGGCGCTGCTCTGCTTCCACTGCGCTGGGCCGGTTTGCTTTGTAAGTTTGGGTCCGTTTATGCTTAAGTACGTCCAGCACCTTGTGCTCGAAGATGCTAGTAAAAAAGGTCCTGACCGATGCATCGCCCCGAAACAGCCCGAGTCTCATTTGCATTGAAAAATCCAGGAATGCATTAGAGTAGGCCAGCCGCCGATCATCCGCAGCCGGCAGCCGTTCTACTGTTTCTTTGCTGTGGGGCAAATAGGCGAACGTCCGGCGGTAAAGCTCGTTTTCCATACGTCGTACCTCGCCGGGCTCGCCGGAAGCGTAAGTGTTGCGTATCTCTTCATCACTGTATGGATAGGCTTTCCATTTAGGGTAAAGCCAGTCAAATAAGCCCATAGGCTGCGAATGCTTTTAATCATAGAGGAAATCTGCTCCCAGCGTCATGCATCCCTCAAAATAAAAAAAACTGCTCAATCCTCTTGACCTTTCCCCTTTCTTCTCGACCACTACTATGAAGCAGCCTTGGGTTGGACTGTATGCCAGGCAGCCTTCTGCTTCATTCCGCTATGGCCATGCGGTTTTGGCCCTCCCCCTCTGCGGGGAGGGGTATTTTCTAATCTGCAAAACCGTTGATTATGCAAAACCGAGATTTGGCCGCGAAGGTATACCCTACCTTTCGGGTGGGCATGCTGTGCCTGTTGCTGCCCCTATTTTCCTGCGACCCCAATTTTGACCCTGAGGATCCGCCGGCCCCTAAACAGGCGGTGGTGACGGAGGACATCGTCGACCGATAAGCGGCGCGATAATGGCTGCGGGGAAAGGTTTACGGCAGTTCGCCCACCTTTTCCTGTAGCCATTCTTTACAACTCAGCGGCTGGTAGTGCTCAAGCGTGTTCTTGAGCTTATGGCGTTTCTTGGGTGTCTTATCTCTGTCCTCGCGGTATTTCACTATTTTCTTTAGCAGGACGATGAAATGGTGATACGCTTTCTTTTTGCTGGCGGCCCAATTGGCATCGTTTTTCAAATAGTAGGAAAACCGGTTGCAGGCGGATAACAAAGGAGCTTGGTAGCTGCCGTCTTCCCGATAAAATTCATACAAGCACCTGAGCTGAAGCGAGTAAGCCCGGATTTTAAAAGCAATTGAATAATCAGGTGCCCGCTGTAAAAGGACATTGGCCTCAGCGTAACGGCACTGATGGAAAAACAAGTAGGCGCTGCTCATAGTCATGGCTTCTTCCCGCTCTTCCGGTTTTAGGTAAGCCTGGTATTTCGCAATAAATGTGGAAGCAAAGGCGAATTCTTTCAATGCAGCTGCATTGATCACAATATTTATAAAAGTGCTCGCCAGTATCTGTCCTCTCTGAAACAGAAACCCCTCCGACAGCCCCAGCTTATGCCATTCCAGCATCTCCCTGGCCCAGCTTTCCTGCCCCGCGTTGGAGCGGCGGATGGTGTGATTCAGGAGGATGAGATACGCAGACATCTTTTCCACGGGCCCAATCTGCCGGAGGTGGCGCTGTAGCAGCCCCTTCGCTTGCTGGTAAGCTTCTTCGTTTGATTCATCCGAATACAGACGGACCAGCCAGTAATGCAATTTAGCAAGGTAGTGGTGTTCAACCCCATTCCCTACAGCCTTCAGGCATTGGTGGAGCAAGAAGATGTCCGGCTCTTCTTCCAAGTAGCGGTGCCGGGAGAGCAGCTCAGTGCTGTAGCGAAACTTGCCATACAGGTAAAGCTGGTCGAGTTCCTCCATGGCGCGGTGCAAATCCTGCGGCGGCGCGTCATGAGCGGCCGGCCGGTCCAGATGGTGGTACATGAGCTGGTGGAGCCACAGCAGCGCCCAGTGCTTGTCGAGGCTTTCCGGTTGCTGTTCTACAGCATCCACGGCCTGCCGGGCCGCTTTTTCGAATACGGGGTAGGGCACTGGCCTTCGGGCAAGCGACAAGGCAAGCTGCTGCTTCATCCGGTCGGGCTGCACCTCCAGCTCTTGATGTGCCAGGAATGTTTCCGCCAGGCCTTTTAAGCTGTACATCAGGTCATTCACCTTGCTTTCCCGGTAAGGGGCTTTTTTGCCATACACCGCCGCAAAGGCCCGCTCCTTGGTGAGCCGGTGGCTGTCCAGCGCCGGCCGGAAACGCTGCAGAAAACGGAACAGGCGCAGCAACAGTTTGCTACGGTTGAAATAGGGCGACTTGAGAAACAGCTCAAACCGTTTCCAGTCCTCCGCTGAGAAAGTTTTTAGCAGTTCTACTAGTGTGCTTTTAACCACTTTTTTGCCGATTGGGGATTATGATAATTCACACTGAATATGAGTGCTTTATGAGGTGTAAATATAAGAATAATGACGGGGCAAACATCGAAAAGGGCTTTAGATTTACCCTTGTATTGGCGGGTGATATGATTGAAATTTATCGGTGATTAACAAATTGGTTTCCTGTTCATATTAAAGAGGTTCAGTAGTAATCCTTAAACTTTAGCACAGGGATATGAAAGGGGTTACACGTTGTGGAAAAACTTAAAAAACCAAAGGACTGGTCACCCAAAGTGACAAAAAAGTGGAGTTCAGAAACCACTCAAAAAACGAGGCGTATTCCGAAAAGCCTTAAGAGTAGGGAAATTAAATCGTGTTTAAAGTGAAAAAAATTGTTCCCGTATTGATCAGTATTGCATTCCTTTTTTCTGGTTGCGCGTTTCACAAAGGATTTACGACAAATTATACCGAAGTTGTATTGTCTGAGAAAAACTTCAAGGTTATTGAAAGAGTTCAAGGCGAAGCAGAAGCAAGGTACGCTTTTGGCATCGGTGGGCTTTCAAAAAACGCTTTGATTGCAGAGGCAAGAGCAAATATGCTGTCAAAAGCAAACATTGTAGGCGGCTCAAAGGCAATCATCAATGAAACTGTTGAAGTTAAGCGTTCTCGTTTGTTGATAGTGAGGCGTTACAAAGTAACTGTCACAGGTCATATTGTTGAGTTTACGGAGTAAAATGTTGATCCTTTAAGCAGCTTTTTTCCGCTGAGGAAGTTTTTAGCAGTTCTACTAGTGCGGTTTTAACCACTTTTTTGCCGATTCAAGCAGAAGTCATGTTGACATGATTATGAGTGATTTATAATACACTGAGGTAAGAAAAATGGCACGTAAAACATCGAAAAGGGATGTGGATTTAATTTTTCTTATAAGTGGATATGCCCCAACTTTATGGCAAATAACACTGTCCGCCTGCTTGCTTGGAGGGCTATTGTTTAATCACCCCAATACTTTTTCTGAATTTTAAGAGAATAACGATATGCGAACACTAAATCTCATTTTATTTTTTACCGGAGCTGTATACAATGTTGTCGTTGCCCAAATACCGGAAGAGCATTTATCGATTTGGCTGAAGTCAACGGAGGAGGTTTTTACTGATGCAGCTACTTGCTCAACGCCCTCAATGGGTGGTGGAGATGCTACCTATTGCTGGCAGGATCAGAGTATAAATCAGCTGACTTTTCGGAGAATTGAAACAGGGACACCTACCTATCGACTCCATAATCAAGATACACTAAATGGTTTCCCCGGTATTTATATTGATGGTACGAACGGATTAGTTTCAAGTATTTCTGACTCTCTTGCATTCACCAGCCTGACGGCTTTCGTTGTAGCATCAAACGATGCCACTGGCTTTGATGGCACTGCTCTTGATATTACAGCACCAGGTTCATGGAACTCCTTCTTCTTGGCTTCAACCCGGATTATGCATCAATGCTGCGGGCTAGGGTCTGGGTTTTATTACGCCTTAGATCATCAATTGGATTGGACTGCTTCTCCATATCTAATTACGACGGGGGTTTTTGGTGTGGGACGATCAGACCTGTCCCTCTACATCAACGGTCTTGAGAGTTCAAAGTCGCCATTTGATCAATGCTGCCCTGTGGGATATTCATCGACCCCAAGAAGTGCTTATATCGGACAAAGAGAAAACACACGAGTGAGAGAAGGAGAAATAATCGAAGTCATTGCATACGGCGGCGTCAAACTCGGTGACGCTCACCGGATAGTGGTAGAAAACTATCTGAGTTCGAAGTATGATTTGCCAATAGTGCCGGAAGGTGATTTCTACCATTATGATACGGATGACAAAGGCCACTACGACTTTATGGTCACAGGGATTGGGGCAAAGAACCAAGATACAGTGTACAGTAGCGAGTCTTCAGAGCTGATAATCAGTGCATCAAATGAGGCATTAAATGATGGGGAGTTTCTCTTCATAGGGCAATTGGAGTTGAATGATACCAATACTGTTGTAAACGATGATCTACCAGTAGGGGTTGGAGAGCGGTTTAGCCGGGTCTGGGCTTTAGAAAAGACCGGAAATGTGGATGCTGGATTCACATTTGATTATGCTTTGGGCGAATTGGAAGGGAGCCCATCAGATGGCGGGCAATATTCGTTACTTTACAGCGCTACTCAAGCTCCGTACAGTTTCAGCATACTCTCCACTGACGCTACAGTCCAAGGCAGTCAAGTTCAATTCGATCTTACAAATGAGGAAATCCAGGACGGCTACTATACACTTGGTGCAGAAACAAGCATTGTGGTGGGAAGCACAAACCTTCCCACGTCAAGTACAGCTGATATATTCATTGCTCCTAATCCTGCTGCAGGCTCATTCATACTCCGTTCGCCAAAGGCTTCTATCGAATCCATCGTCCTTTTCGACCTCAGTGGCCGTTCCCTGCCTGCTGAAGTCCGCTACAATCGGTATGAGGCACAGGTGCGAAGCGATTATCGCGGGCTAGTCATCGTAAAAGTGCAAACTGATCAGGGTATACAGCTGCGGAGAGTGGTGTTGGAGTGAACAATGTACCTTTCGCCGAGTAGCGTATCCACGAAAGACTGACAGGAAAAGTAGGCATCCGCATTGATATACTTGGAAAGGTTCAGCAAGGCTTCTTTGCGCTCACAAAGGATGCGGGCATAAAAAGCAAGCTGAGCCCCCTGCACCCTCTATGCTTGTCGCTCTTTGGCACAAAACAAGGGCCAAACGCAATACCTCAGGTAGCTGCCTAAGCTACTGCGTGGTCAGTTCGGTATTGACCCCTAACCAGCCAAAAGGGCAGGCGAATTTCTGCCAGTAGATACCTTCTTCATAATCGTCTCAGCGCGATTAAGTTGGTGATCTTGTACCGGCTTCGGATAACTAGCCATAGTGGAAGTAAATGCGGTATAAATCAGCATTGCCAGCAGTTTTTTATTAAGATTTTTGTTAATACTTGTTCCGTGAGTGCTTTGCTGCTCTTAGGGGTAAAGTTTAGCTTAGTGATATTATAGCTCCCAAACTATGACTTTCCCCTTTTTATGGCTATGCGGCATTTCTGCTACGGACTATTGCTCCAAGGAACAAGACACGAATAATCAATATGCATGACACACATTTTAAATAAAGTTACACCATTTGAACACAACCTACTGATTATTTAATTTAAATTTATTTAGGATGAAAAAAATTAAGAATGTTTTTGTTTTGGTTGGGCTTGTACTGGGTGCCTACACGCTTGGAAAAGCAAGTAATGTGGAGTCGGGTTATATCAAAAACCCCTCGGTATCCATATTACCAGATTCAATTCCATCTACGACTTCTCCCAATGAGCCAAGCTTTACACCTCGTAAGCGACTGGCTTTAGGCACCGGAATTGGCCGATTGACGACCAAAAGCACCTACCGTGCGGGGTTTCCTACCATTGGCATCTCTTACGACCATCCATTGTTGGATAACCTTTTTGACGTAGACTGGCTGACTACAGGCGGCTACTTTGGTTACACTCAATATCAGTATAGTTCGACCGAGGTGTTTTCGGCCGGAAGTAATTCTGAAGTAACAGAAATTAAATTTGGTAGTCGATGGGGTGTCGAATTTAATGGCTTGATTGCTGACCTTACGGACATTAAGCTGCCAAGCGCCTTCGAATTCTATGCTGTTTTTACGCTAGGTTACAGGTATTTAGGTTATGAAGAGGGGGCGGTTTTAAATA
>JAAAOU010000501.1 GCA_009908745.1 Bacteroidota bacterium | reverse complement strand
GACCTCCAACTTCCGACCTCCAACTTCCGACTTCCAACCTCCTAATGTTTTACCGCAATAGCCGTCGGGATATTATTCCTTACGCGCTCAGCTAGCGGCACATTATTATTCGTATGCGTGGTGTAATCTACGGACAAGTCGATACCTTCAAATAAACGGGCGAGATCAAACTCAAAGTGGAGCATATTCTCCCCTTTTTCGACATCCTTGTGAACGGTGTACTGCACTTCCTGCAGCATCGGGTCTGTTCCGAGGTGGAAAGCCAGTGATTCATCCATTTGGCCGTCACCATCGGTATCCACCTTGCCGTCAATACGCATAAAGCGGTAACCACTGTTCCAATTCCAGTGCATAGCCGGGAACTGTATAGAGAGCGGGTCATCCGCATCGCGGCTTGTGAAGTCGTCCTCGGTCTGACTGTTGGTCTCCGGGTCCACGCCGACAAAAAATTTCGCCATGTGGTAGTGGCCCGTATTCACATTAGTTACCTCTTGCATCCCAGAGCTAGGCGTAACGAGCAGGTATTTCCCGTCTACTGCGATGGGGCCGCCCTCTTCCGGCATCAGCTCGATGCCACCGACGTAGAAATTGGCGATGCTGAATTTCACGGCGGTGCCGTTAATTTCGTAAACGGTAGACGTGTCAAAGCTTTCGCCATCCACAGCGTATTCAAACATCATACTGAGGGCACCTTCTTCGGCGTCCATCTTCGTATCATCATCGTCGCAAGCCGTGAAGCCTAATACAGCCATAGCTGCGAACAGGAAGAAAAATTTAAAGTCTTTCATAAAGCGTAATCTTTAGTTTAAGTTCAAAATGTAAAGGGCCCGTCACTCAACGGCCAACGGCACCCGTACTTCAGTTGTATTTTGATCGTGGTCCGTTGCGGTCACCACTAACTCATAGTTACCCGCCGGCAGTTCGGAAGTCGCGTAACTCGTGTCTACGGTGTAGGAACGAGCGTGCAGATGGGCTTTGTCCACCAAGTGTGGCGCCCCGCTTTCGGTTTCTACCAGCCAGATAAAATAAGTATGCAAGCCTAGGTTCTCCGTCAGCACCACTTCCACCGGCATCAGCACGCCACTGCGGAATTGCTGCCCGGCTTTGGGCTGCCTGACGTCCACCACTGGGGCATCTTCGTCAAACTGTGCTTGCTCCGTGCTGCAGGCAAAAGCCAAGAGGAGGAGCAAGAGACTTGTAAGCTGTATTCTCATCAGAAAAAGTAATTCAAATGGACAGCAAGGCGAGGTGCTGCCTCTACCAAGCCATCATTCAGGTTTTGCTGCCAAGGTGTGCTGTAGGTCGCGCCAAGATTATACTGCCGCCAGAAAAGCTCCAGGCCGGCGTTAGCGAGTAAGGCCTCCCCATCGGTCTGCACCCGGTAAAAATCATTTTCCGTGTCCAGCTCATCTTTTTCGTAGAACAGGCCAATGCTCGGCATCAACTCTACCTGCCCGATGCGCTCCAGGCGGAATACACTCACCACCCCCGACCAGCGGTTGCCGAACCGGTAGCCATTGGGGCTTTCGCCATTATAGCGGTAGGTCGCGTCCATATTGAAGCCCCAGCTTTCGTAACGCAGGGTGTAGCTGAGGTTGAACAAGGCATCCCAACTGCCTGTACCCACCTGGAAGTTAGGGTTAACGACTTCCGTGGGCCCTGGCTGCTGAAATGCGCCGGTCGGCAGCTTCGCCCCTACCCCCAGCATCAACCGGTGGCGCAGGGGGCGCTGCAGGCTGTCGCCGTTGCTATAGGCTAAGTAATGCAGCATGCCTACCGCATCGCCAAGCCCGCTCAGTGTGCTTGTGACATCGCCGCTTTCGCGCAATTGGTAAGCGTAGGGCAAAATCACCGACGCCTGCCAACGAGGGTGCAGTTGGAAACGAGTACGTACCTCAAACGAATTGAAATAAGCCATTTCCCCCTGCCGAAAGCCCGTAAAAGCATCTTCTGAAAACGTCTGGTAGCGCTGGTGCTGCCACCAAATACCTGCAAAATGCCCGCCCAAGCGGGGCATGAGGCCGGTATAAGATTGCGCAATGCTGCAACCGCAGGCATCGCAAGCCGAAGCAGACAGTGCGGACACCATCAGCCACCCGGCCAAAATATATCGGATCATAAAAACACGCCTTTGCAAATGATCAATTCACAGTTCTCGTCCGCCCGGTAGGGGCAAAACGCAGAACAAAGAAAAAAGGAAAAGAGAACGGATTAGGCGCGTGGAGGGTGGAATACCCCGGAGGCGAGTAGGGCCGTCCGCAGCTCGGGGGCTGGCGGCAGGCTATGAAGCGCTGGGAGAGCACGCTCTACAGCAAAGCGGCAGTGAGCCAACAAAAATGGGGAGAAGCTTGGCCGTGTTTCTTCCACGACGGTGGCTTCTTTGGCGTCCTGCTCTTGCCCGATGGCTTCTGCCGTCACTTCTTGTACGTAGCATTGGCCGGCGCACATCAGTTCGGGCGTAAATCGGTTCTCGCAGAGCTCGCTCGCGATATAGTCCTGCTGGTACTGCAGCCAAAGCGAAAGGCTCGGCAAGTACAGCACCTGTACCAGTAAAAGACATAATAAGGGTATGGACCAATATCGATTCATTGCCGCAAAGGTAATGGAAAAAACAGATACGAAGCAAGTTGCGTTTTGTCAGTCATTTGCCGAAACGCCCCTATCGGCTGCGGACCCTAATATCTACGCTGCCCTCACTCCCCGCTCACCCGCTCCCGAAACTGGTCCCGGTACTTAGGCCCAATGCGCAGTTGCTGCAACTCCGCCCCCGGCTCCGGGCAAAGCTCCACGAAGGTGAAATTGCTAGCGTACGACTTGATGTACTCCAAGTTGATGATGAAGCTGTCGTGTATGCGCAGGAAGCGGTCCGCCGGCAAACGCTGCTCCATATTCTTGATCCGGTCGCGGGTCAGGTACTCGCCGCCCAAGGTCACCAGCCTTACATCTACATTTGCCCCTTCGCAATAGAGGATCTCGCCATAACTCAACTTCACCCAGCGGCTTTTCTCTTTGATCATCAGGTGGTCGTCCTCTTGGCGCTCGGGCGAGCGCTGTTTGAGGGCCTTGTCGATAGCGCGGTTGAGCTGTTCTTCTTCTATGGGCTTGAGCAGGTAGCCCGATAAGTCGTACTCATAGCCCTTCACCGCGTATTCCGCGAAAGCGGTGGTAATGATGACCTGCGGCGAAATACGCAAATGCTTGATGGCCTCCAGAAAATTAAACCCGCTCGCCTCTGGCATTTCAATATCCAGAAAAATGAGGTCGGGCGGGTTGTCGGCCTGTTCAGACAGGTAATCGTAAGCCTCCTCGGCATTTTCAAACGATGCCTGATGGTGCAAGTCAAGCCGGGCTTGCAGCAGCTCCGTCAAATGCTCCCGCTGCAGGGCGACATCCTCGACAACGATGAAGGTATAGTGGCTGTTTTTCATTGCACAGGTATTTCCAGGTGTACGGTAAAGATAGGCTCTTCTTCTTCCAACTCCAGCCGGTACTGCCCTTTGTAGATCAATTCCAGATTTTCGATAGCCGCGGTCAGCCCAATACCGGTAGAGCCCTTTCGAACGTCTATGGTATCCTCATTGCGGGCGTTTTTCTTGAAACTGTTGGCAATTTTGGCGTACAGCCGCCCCTCCCCTACCTCAAAACGGATGTGGATCAGTTTGGGGGCCTGCCCCTTGCCGTTGTAGTGCTTGAAGCAATTTTCCACAAACAGCAGCAAAATCATCGGCGCAACCCGGTAGCCAGGCCTTACCGTGCCCTTCTCCTCGTAACACAATTCCGTGCTGCGAGACACTTGCAGGCGCTGCAATTCCACATAGCTGCGGATGAAGCGCAGTTCGTCCTCCAAGGGCACGAGCCGCTCGTCGGTTTGGTAAACCACATGGCGCAATAGCCGGGAAAGTTCCCCGATGAGGTCGGGCAGTTCCTCGTCTTTGCGGCGGGCCAGAATCTGCAGATTAGCCAAGGTATTGAATAGGAAGTGGGGCCGGATCTGCCGTTTGATGAAGTCCAGCTTGCGTTCCGCTTCCCGCCGCTTGCGGATCATATCCTGCCGCTCTTTGCGCTCCAGGTCCCGGCTTTTCTCTATGGCTTCTTTGGTGTAGGAAATGCCGGTGGTACAGAGGATGAAAAACAAGATGACAATCACCAGCTCGTACCACTGTTGGTCGATAATGTCAAAGGTAGCCCGGATGAAAGGTGCGTAGATAAAGGAAAATACCACCGCCGTGACGGTACTGAGGATAAGAAACAAGTAGAACGACCAGCCTTTCAGCTTCGCCGCGTCCACCACCCGGTCCCGCAGAAAATCCTGGAACCGCCCCCGGTATACAAAGAAAAGGTTGAAGTACACCGGCAGCCCCATGAGCAGGGTATACCCCAATGCCTCGCGGAATACTTTCCAAAACGCCTCCCGCTGATAGCCAAAGGTGTCGAGCAGCTCCGCCTTCCCTTGGTACCAAGCGTGCACGGCGAAGAAGCAAAATACCACCACCAAGACCACCAAACCGAAGCTCAGATGCTGCACGACATCCTTGCGCAATACCTCGTAAAGCCCCTCTTGTTCTTTGCTTGGCTTCATATTTTGGTTCTCTACTACAAAATCGGGACCGTCTGCTACACCAATTTGACCTTTCGGGCGCATTGCCCCACATTTGTATCATAAGAAATGACCGTACAGCGGCAATCCCGCTTCAAAGATATACAGATTTGCTTTCCCGACAATCCGCCAGAAGGTTATGACCTTCCTGGCGGTTTGTATTTTCTGCCTACCCCTTCCATATCTTTTCCCGGAATAACTTCAGCAGCGCCCCGCGGTCCACCTTATGCTGCCCTTTAAAAGTCTGCTCCCGGAAGCGCAGGCCCGTTTTTGCCACTCCCTGCCGGTGTGCCTTTAGCCGCTCCGGCGTGAGGAATTGATCGTCGGTACCATAGACGAAGTGAAGCGCCTTGCCACTAAAATAGTCCAGCGCCGGTTGATAGTCGATATCCTCCGGTATGGTCCCCGCCCACAGTACCAGATGGTGGAATTCGGGAAACGCCCGCATTATCCAACGCAGCTGCGTGGCGACGCCCTGCGAAAAGCCAAACAAAATGATTTCCGTCCCGGAGGGCAGCTGCGGCAGGTAATGTTCGTACAACTGCGAGAGATAATCGGAGAAGTCCGCGATTTCGTTCAGCCGGTCCTCCTTGGTCATCCAGCTGGCCTTGACGTCCCCCGCCAAGCCGCCCCAGTAGAAGCGCGACAGGCCTTCCGGGGCAATGACCAGGGTATCCTCCCCGGCGACTTGGTCAAATTTGCGGATAAAGTGCCCCGCCAACTGCCCGTAGCCGTGGCAGGCAATGCAGCAGTAGCGGGTACGCGGGCTGATGTTGCCTAGGGTGTACACCCGGGCGCGGCGGTTGACGGTGAAATGGTGTTCGGAAGGCTGCAAATGTTAGCGGTTTCGGTCCCGGCCGAAGATATCCTTTTTGTCGTCACCGTCCAAAACCGGTTTGGGTCGGGGAGCTTCCTCAGAGACTTGGTTGAAGACTTTCTCGATGTGCACCCAAGTGCCGTCAGGGCCAGGCTCATAGCCCTCGTAGCTGCCATCGGGGTAGAACGTCAAGCCTTCGCCGTAGGTGCCTTCCCGGGGGATAAGGTGGTCGAAGATGATCATCTCCAAGTTTTCGTCGTAGTTGAGCTTTGTGCTGGCTGCCGCCGAATACTCCCGCACGATACGGTGTTTGCGCTTGTTGCCTTCGTGCACGAATACGGGTGCCCCGAGCTGCGGCTGGCCCTCATCGTCGAACCAAAGCACGTCTATCACCTTGCGTTTGCGGAACAGCTCGTAGCCGTCGAAGCCAAAGAGTAAGTAATGCCCGTCGCCTTCCAATATGTTGTAGTATACCGCACCGTACCATTGCTCTGGGCTAAGCTGCTGCTGCTCCGGGTTGCGCAGGCCGTCAGAGCGGTCCCTGAGGGGGAATAACTTGAGCTGCGGCGTATTGAGCTGAATAGCGCCGTAGTAGCGGTAGGTATTTTCATCCACGTACAACTGCCAAGTAAACACCCGAAAGCTGCTGTCCTGCGGGTACTGTATGGAAACCGAGCTGAGCCGGTCAAAAGGATAGTCGAAAGAATGCTCCACTTTCAGCGCTTTGACCAAACGGGGGATCATTGCCCGGCAGGCTTTAAAGCGGTTCTCCTGCACGGAGTCGTTGATTACGGTATAGGATAGGAAAGACAAGGTGTCTTCCATCTCTTTAAGGATCGCTAAACCTTCCTCGTCAATCTGCGCCTTCTGCGCGGGTAAAACCAAGGCGGTCAACGCGATACAAAGGAGCGATAGGAGATATGGCTTCATGGATGGCATTTCTTTAGCTAACGGCAAAAACCCGGCTGGTATTACTAAAGGATTTCTTAAATTATCAGCGGTGGCGCTTACGCTTGTTGTTTTTGTAATCTTGGAATATGAACTCGCCCAATCCTTTCAAGCTGCTGTAGAACGCTTTGCCGTTATTGGCTTGGGTGAACTGCTCCACAAAATTTTTCAAATACGGGTCGCGGGCAATCATAAAGGTAGTAATCGGGATATTCAGCTTGCGGCAACGCTGCGCGAGATTGAGCGTACGGTTGATAATTTTGCGGTCCAGGCCGAAGCTGTTTTTGTAGTAGCGTTTGCCTTTTTTGATGCAAGTCGGCTTGCCGTCCGTGATCATGAAGATCTGCTTGTTGGGGTTCTTGCGGCGGCGGATGATGTCCATTGCCAGTTCCAAGCCTGCTACCGTATTGGTATGGTAGGGCCCAACCTCGAGATAGGGCAAGTCTTTGATCTCAATTTGCCAAGCATCGTTGCCGAACACGATCACGTCCAGCGTGTCTTTGGGGTAGCGGGTAGTGATCAGCTCCGACAGCGCCATGGCCACTTTTTTGGCCGGCGTAATGCGGTCTTCCCCGTACAGTATCATGGAGTGGGAAATATCAATCATCAACACGGTGCTCATCTGGCTTTGGTAGAAGGTCTCCTGCACCTCCAGGTCATCGTGGGTCAGTTTGAAATCGTCGATACCGTGGTTGATCTGAGCGTTGCGCAGGCTCTCCGAAACCGCTAGGCGGTCGAGGCGGTCGCCAAATTCGTAAGGTCGGCGCTCGGCAGCCGATTCGTCGCCTTTGCCGCCAAATTTGGTGTCGTGATTGCCGCGCTTGGTTTTTTTCATTTCCCCGAAGATGTCCTCCAGCGCTTTTTGCCGCAGGGCGATTTCCATCTTGGCAGAGGGGGAGAAATTGGCATCCGTTGGGCTATTCTGCTGTATATAGCCTTTATCGATCAAGTCCTGAATAAAGTCTGCCATGCCGTACTCCTCATCGGTCAAGCCATACTCGCGGTCCAGCTCGTTGAGCCAAGCTAGTGCTTCGCTGACATCGCCGGAGGTATGGACCAAGAGCTCTTTAAGAAGCTGCAGCAAGTTTTCAAAACTAGCCCCTTGCTCTTGCTCGGGAATGTATTCGGAAAATTTCCAGCCGATCATAGGCGTACTCCTAGTTTACGATTAGTGGGAAAGCATATTCCCATGAAAGTGAAATGGATGGGCTGGGCAAAAGTTCAACTTTCTACCCCACAGCACTCTACCAAGTCGATATAGTCCGGCCGGTCGGACGCCAGCTTGTGGATAAAGCTGTTTTTGACCTCGCCGTCCCGCAGCACAAAAACGCCAGGCATCTGGAAACCGTCCCCCAGCTGTGGCCCCACGCCATGCCCAGAGACCACCCCGGCAGAGAAGCCGCGTATCCAAGACTGCAAGCCGAAAAGCTGGGTGAAACTGCCTTTGACCAGGCCGAATGAAGCGTAGAACTCACGGTCCGGGTCGCTGATGTGCGTCACGCCTTCCAAATTGTAGCGGTTGAAGTAGCGCTCTGCCACCTCGTTGGTGGTCATGTGGACGAAGACCAGCTTTGAGCCAACCGCCTCTATTTTCTCCCGTTGCTCAGCGATATCTGCCAGCGCCTCCCGGCAAAACGTACAGCCAAAGTGGCGCAAGAACACCAGCATAACCAGTTGTTTGTGCGACAGGTCGTAGAGGGTTTCGCCTGAATTGGTGGTCATTTTGGAAAGCAGCTCAGCATTCAATTGACGTTCAGCAGTCATAATGCAAATAGATTTGGTTGTGATGCGAGATTAACAATAAATGTAAAACAAAGTTTTGGGGTTGCCAAAAAGAAAACGGGCCATACTGCCCCCGGCAGAACGGCCCGTCATTAGCGGAAAGAGGCCCGCCTTAGATATCCATACTGTCATACACGCCCATAACCGAGCGTACGTGGTCGGCAGAGGTGCTCAGCAGTGCTTTTTCGTCTTCGTTCAGCTCTAGCTCGATGACCTCTTCGATACCATTCTTGCCCAGTTTCACTGGCACGCCCAAGAAGAGGTCGTTCAAGCCGTACTCCCCGTTGAGCTTGGCGCAGCAGGGGAAAATACGCTGCTCGTCACGCACGATGGTCTCTACCATTTGCGCTGCGGCAGCACCGGGGGCGTACCAAGCAGAAGTCCCCATGAGCTTGACAAGCTCGCCACCGCCCATTTTGGTACGGTCGACGATCGCCTGCAGTTTTTCTTTGTCGATCATTTCCAGTACCGGGATACCGCTCACGGTCGTGTAGCGGGGCAGCGGCACCATAGTATCACCGTGGCCGCCCATCAGCACCGCCTGAATATCTTTGGGGGATACATTCAGCTCGGTAGCCAGGAAAGCCCGGTAACGCGCGGTGTCCAAGATACCCGCCATACCGAATACGCGGGAGCGGTCCAGCCCAGCCGCTTTGAAGGCGGCGTAGGTCATAACGTCGAGCGGGTTGGAGACCACGATGATGATGGGGTTGTCGGAATGCTCCTTGATAGAGCTAGCGACCATATTGACGATCTTAGCGTTAGTGGCGATGAGGTCGTCGCGGCTCATGCCTGGCTTACGGGGGATACCCGCTGTGATCACCACCACATCTGACCCTGCGGTTTCTTTGTAGTCTTCTGTACCGACCAATCGGGTGCTGTAGTAGTCGATCGGGGCTTGCTGCCAGCTGTCCAGTGCTTTACCACGCGCCATGTCGCCTTTGATATCCAGCAATACGACTTCGTTGACGACATCTTTGTGTGCCAGTACATTCGCACAGGTAGCGCCTACGTTTCCAGCGCCTACAACGGTTACTTTTGTCATGAGTTTTGCTTTTGTATTTGGTTCAATTTCGATGATTGTCGGGTATTAGCCTATTAAGTACTGCCTTGGCTACGGCCGCTATCCCCGCTTGATTGTTAATAAAATGAACAAACGCCTATTCAAATTGGCGCAAAGATAGGCAATCCGCGGAGCCTAGCCGAATGAAAAACCAAATAATTGTGCTTTGCGAGACCGCCAAGCCTGCATTATTTTTTTACTTTTGCGCACAAACAAGATGATTGCGCGGGAAACGTCTTGCAAGCTTGCCTCACACAGCACTACGCCCCCAGTAGCAGAATACCCGCCAGTTTGTGTACGGTTTAGAAAAACTCATTTTAACATGTCAAAAAACATTATCATCACCACGGTAGCCCTTTTAGCTGCCGTTTTTCTTACGCCCCTGACCGCCCAGCACAATTGGTGCGGCACCACCGGCGAGCACGCCCGCCAGGTCAAAGCGCAATTGGTCGCCAACAAGCAGGCACTGCAGGACGGCCTTATTACCAGCCGGCAGAACACCCGCTACATACCGCTCAAGTTCCACCTCATCGCCCGGACCAACGGGCAAGACCGCGTGCGGCTGGACAGAGTGCTCGATCAATTGTGTGCTATCAACGAAGACTTCGAGGATATCGGCTTCCAGTTCTACCTCAAGGATGGCGGCTTCAACTACATCGACAACAACACCGCCTACGAAGACCACGCGCAGGTGCAGACGGTCATCCTGAATAACGAGCGGGACGACGAAGCGGTCAATATCTTCGTGCCAGAGGACGCCAACTTCAGCTCTGGCGGCGTAGGGACGGTACTGGGGTATTTCCAGCCCGGCTTCGACTGGCTGGTCATCGGCAAGAACGAAATCGGGGCTTCCTCCAGCACTCTGCCGCACGAGCTGGGCCACTTTTTCAGCCTCCTGCACCCCTTCAGTGGCTGGGAGCCCAACGCCTGGAACGAAGAGGACCACGGCAACCCGGTCACGCAGACGACCGCCCCGGACGGCTTTTCCCAAGTAGAGCTCGTAAACGGCAGCAACTGCGACGAAGCCGGCGACCTGATCTGTGACACCCCGCCCAACTATAACTTTGGTTTCGGCTGGCCCAACTGCAATTTCACAGAGCTGGTATACGACCGCAACAGCGACCTGATCGAACCCACCGAGGAGCTGTTCATGAGCTACTTTTTGGCCTGCAGCCGCAGCAGTTATTACTTTTCGGACGATCAGATTGACGTGATGCTAGCCGACTACGAAGCGCCTTCTAGCGCCTATTACCGCAGCGACTATGTCCCTAATCAGGAGGTCATTGAGGAGGATGCAACACGCATAGCTCCGGCGATGACACAGAATTTCGATCGGTACAACGACATTACGTTCGAGTGGAGCAGTGTACCCGGCGCGGAGGCTTATGTTTTGCAAGTGGCCTTAAGCCCTTCCTTCGGAGAGACGATAGTCGACATCGTGGTTACGGGCACTTCTAAAACGATTGAACTGCTCCAACCCTCCCGTCTCCACTTTTGGCGGGTGCGCCCATTCAACGAGTACTACACCTGCACGGGTTTCGGGGGCTTTGGCACTTTTCTTACTGGTGCTGTGACAAGCACGCGGGAGGCAACGCTAGCTGAAAATTTTAGCGTACAGCCCAACCCACTACGTGCTGGCCAACCCCTGACGGTACAAGTATCGGCCAAGGAAGCGTTCCAAGCCAACTTCACCCTGTACAGCATGACGGGCCAAGCCGTGCAGGCGCTCGGCCAACAGTCTATTGCCGTGGGCAACAACCAATTCAACCTGCCGGCGCAACAAACGCTGCCCGCTGGGATGTACCTGCTGGAAATGCGGGACAAGCAGCGCCGTCAGTTTACGAGACTGGTCGTAACTAACTGAATTTAAGTTTCCAGCCCATTCCGTAGGGGTATGCAGCCTATTTGGTGTCTAACAAGTAGGCTGCATTACCTGCCCATCGCTTCTGTTTTTTCATCATCAAACTACTCTATGAACCGCTTCGTTTTAAGCTCGCTGCTAGCGTTACTTGTATCTTTTGCCAGCTCGGCACAAACCACCAGCTCATACTGCGGCACGCCTCCCGGCAAGTCCGAATGGCTGCAACAATACCAGCAGCAGCCTACACCGGTCAGCGCCCGGTCCGACGTTTTTTTGTACATCCCGCTGACCATACACATCGTGGGCACTTCTGAAGGAGAAGGCTACTATGACCTAGACCAGCTCTACCCCTCGCTTTGTACCCTGAATGAAGACTTCGCTGAGTCCAATATTCAATTTTACATCCAAGGCGAGATCAACTACATCGACAACGACAGCTACTACGACCACAACTTCTCGCAGGGCAGCCAGATGATGAATACTTACAATAAACCAAACACGGTCAACTGCTACTTCGTGGACAGCCCGGCGGGCAACTGCGGCTACTACAGCCCGTGGCGGGACGCGGTGGCTATCAGCAACGGTTGCGCAGACCCGGACTCCCACACTTGGGCGCACGAGCTCGGCCATTTCTTTTCGTTGCCACATACCTTCTCCGGCTGGGAAGGCACCGATTATGAAACCAACATGGAAGTCCCTTTTTTCCTGGATAACGGGGGGGAAGTAGAGCTGAAAGACGGCAGCAACTGTGCCGAGGCGGGCGATGGGTTCTGCGACACGCCGGCGGACTACCTTAGTTTCCGTTGGGGCTGCAACGGCCAAGGGCAAAGCAATGTGCTGCAACGCGACCCTACGGACTCTACCTTCCGCTCCGACGGCAGGTTGATCATGAGCTACGCGTTTGACGGCTGCAGTGAACGCTTTTCGGAGGAGCAGACCATGGCTATGCGGGCCAACATCCTTTCTCAACGCCCCAACCTGTACGCCAACCCTCCAGAACCGGTATTTCTGGATACGGCCCCGGTAGCCGTCGCCCCCGTCAACGGAGACAGCATTGGAATATCGACGAGTGCCGTACTGGAATGGGAACCGCTAGACGGCGCAGCGTTGTATTCCGTGGTAATCAGCCGCCATTTTCCGGGAATCGAAGTCTTGCTGCAAGCCCAGTACTTCCAGACCACCGGTACTAGTGTTTTGGTAGAAGACCTGCTCCCCTCGGCTTCGTACCGTTGGACGGTCCAAGCCTACAACCGCTACGATGGCTGCACGACGGCTTCCGAACCGGCTGTTTTCAGTCTTTCTGACCCTGTTTTCACGAGCACGGCCGAAGCTGCCGAAGCCTTTCAGCTCCAGGTTTACCCACAGCCGGCCGCGGATGGCACACCTGTCACCGTAGAATGGCATTTGGCGAAAGCCGAAACCGTACAATTATGGCTCCGCAGCGCCGCCGGGCAATTGATCCGTCAGCAGCAGCTCCCGGGCCAGGCGGGCCGACAACGCGCGCAGCTAAGCACGGCGGGGCTGCCTGCCGGCTTGTACCTGCTGGAAATCCGGACGGCGAGCGGGCTTGGTGCCTACCGCAAAGTCGTCGTGCAGTAACCAAAACGGCAGACCGGGTTCCACAGGTAAGTCAGATTCTTTATCTTGGTCGGCAAATTAGACCGTAGACTATGAAAAGATCACTGACGATACTGCTGTTTGGCCTGGTAAGCTGGAGTGTGGCCGCTCAAAACTGGCCGCTCCCCTGCGGCACCAAGACTACCCGCTCCGCTTGGCTGAAGGATTTCCAACGCTCCCCGCAGGCGCACTTCCGCAATTTGGACACCCTGCTGCGGGTGCCGCTCACTATACACTTGGTGGGAGAAGACGATGGCAGCAGCTACATGTCCATCTCTACCCTGCGGGAGGCTATGTGCAAGTTGAACCAAGACTTTGCGGAAGCCAACCTACAGTTTTTCATCGCCGGCGACATCCGCTACCTCCCCAATTCCGCTTACAACCGGCACGAATCGGTGCTGGACGGGGCGGAGATGATGTTTGCCAATAATGTAGCGAATACCATCAATATCTATTTCGTCAATAACCCGGCGGGCAACTGTGGCTACAACCTGCCCTACGCCGGCATCGCCATGCAGGAAAGCTGCACAGGTGCCGATAACGACACTTGGGCGCACGAGATCGGGCACGCGCTGAGCGTTCAGCACCCTTTTCTCGGCTGGGAAGGCGGTGTGAGCCACGACGGCAGCGTGGACCACAATTATAACGACCCTGCCCCGACGACGGTAACCTATGATTATACCAATTTCAAAGATACGCTTATACTGGACACCACCATCATTGACACCGCGCTGGTGGAGCTAGTGGACGGCAGCAATTGCCAAGAGGCAGGCGATGGGTTTTGTGACACCTCCCCTGACTATCTGGCGGGCCGCTGGAATTGCAATGCGGATGGCGAGAGCAGTATTTTGCAAACCGACCCCAATGGCGAGAGCTTCCGCTCCGACGGCAGCCTGATTATGGGTTACGCCAACGATGCCTGCCAGTCCCGCTTCACCCCGGAGCAGATTGCCGCCATGCGCGCCAATTTGTACGAAGAGAAACCCGAAATGATATCGGATGTACCACCGCTGCCACCTGTAAGCGAGGAGCCTATTACGCTCCTTTACCCCATAGAGGATGAAGTAGCCCCGTTGGAAGGTGCTTTGCTAGACTGGGAACCGGTGGCCAATGCGACGCATTACGTGGTGACTGTTTCTATTCTCCCAACCTTCAATGTTAATACGCAGGAGTATGTCACGACGAACAGTAGCGTGGAATTGCCAGAACTTAATATCAACTTCACTTACTATTGGAAGGTAGAGGCGTATAATGCCTATTCTTTCTGTGCGCCGGTCTCAGCGGTCGCCAGTTTTAATGTCGCTGATATCACACGGGTTAACACCATTGCGGGTTTGCAGCGGGCGCGCTTGTTTCCCAACCCTAGTGCGGGGGGCAGTGCGGTGAGCTTGCAGTGGGATAGCGATGCTCCGCTACGGGGCACGGTGGAGTTGCGCCATCTTTCCGGCCAGTTGCTTTACCAGCAGCCTTTTGAGCGGGCGGCGGGGCGGCAGCTGCTCCGCATTCCTATCCAAGGTTTGGCGGCGGGTCTGTATGTGGTGGTGCTGCGTACCGGGGAAGGGCAATTGGTGAAAAAGCTGACGGTGCAGCGGTGAGCGGTGGATGATGCTTTCCTTTAGGGCGTACAGTACACCACATGAGTGCGCAGAGGGTGCCCCTTTTCCAAGAGTGGATGCTCGAATCGCCCTACCCATCGCATCCCAGCTTTCTGCATGACCCGCTCGGAACGGCGGTTCGGTAGAGCGGTATAGGAGTAGATACGCTCCAAACCCAGCTCATCCTGCCCATGTGCGAGGCAAGCGCGTGCGCCTTCAGTGGCATATCCTTGCCCCCAGGAATCACGGTGCAACCGCCAGCCAATTTCCACACAGGGCGTAAAGAAAGACTCAAAATCAGGGTGTAAAAAGCCGATCAGGCCGATAAACTGACCGTCTGACAGACGGTCGACGGAATACCAGCCATAGCTGTTCTCGCGGAAGCTTTCCTGTATGCGCCTGACTAAAGCCCGGGTGCCTGCCTTATCGACGGTGGCGGGAAAATATTCCATTACTTTCGAGTCTGCATTCAGGGCGGCGAGGCGATCAAAATCGCTAGGCTGATAGGGTCGGAAAGCCAAGCGGGCGGAGGTGAAAGTGGGTGGCATGGCAAGAGTAATAGTTAGGGAAGCAAGATAGCTTTTTTCAGGTTATCTGCGGGAAGAACTGTATAGTAGAATACGGGTTTTGTGCTTTTGTGTTTTTTGGAGTATATCCCTCACGTGACTGTAGAGCGACAATCCCTGATACAAAAAAAGTGGCAAGCGGATTCGTGTAAGTACATCACCGGTATTATGAAGAACCGCGACCATAAGCCCCTCCAAATTGGCGGTATGCCAGACCATATCCATACCTTTCTGGGATGCGTGCGACGCAGTCCCTT
Organism: Bacteroidota bacterium; assembly: GCA_009908745.1. GTDB lineage: Bacteria > Bacteroidota > Bacteroidia > Chitinophagales > Saprospiraceae > Phaeodactylibacter. Next base: position 1,678 of record JAAAOU010000501.1, on the reverse strand, counting down.
TCAAAGCTCATGCAAACCATCAAAGGAGAGTTTTCTAGATGAAGATCAATAGCTTGTCAGCCCCTCTAGGGTTTTGGCGCGTTCTAGGTCTTCGGCCACTTGGTTGCGCTGATTGATGAGCAGGCTGCGGGCGGAAGGTAGCAAGTCTTGCTCGCTCAGTTTTTCCTCGTAGTCTTCCAAGCAAGCCCGCTCACCGCGGACGCACTCTTCGAATACCGCTTTGTCCGTATTGCTGGCCAAGGCCGACTTCAGGTCCATCCAAGCGTGATGCAGGCTGCCTTTGACTGTAGTCTCCGGATTGGGCTCGCCGCCCAAGGAGACGATTTCGCCTTTGATCTGATTGGTAAAGCGCTGCCGTTGGGCGGATTTGTCGCGGAGGTAAGCCTCCAAAGAGGTGTGCTCTACATCCTCGCCTGCTTTCTTGTAGCCCCGGTGGGCGTCTACGTTTTTCTGCAGCAGTTCGTTCAATGCGTCTATGGTATGTTCGTGGGTAGCCATTTTCATTTAGTTTCGGTTCTGTTATCGCCCTAGCTGGGCGAGCTCTACCTATCAATAGCGTATGGAGCGGTAGATGTTCACAGACAGATGTAAGTTTACGAGATGTGGCTCAGCCCTGAGCGCTGTTCATTTTGCCAAGTTGCACGCAGAAGAGCAAGTTGTGCGGAGGGTGGCTATCTGTGCTTATACTCCCCTCTTTTAATGAACAGTCGCGGAGCTTGGCCACAAAGCCCTTGGCAAATTGACACTTAAATCCTAACCGCTTGCCCTGTCCGGTCCGCCTCCATTACCGCTTGCACGATACGGATATCCTTCAGTCCTTCGGCCCCGGGCACAAGCACCGGTTTGTCATTGAGGATAGCGAGCGCGTCGTTATCCATCTGCCGGGCCTGCTGATCTTTGACGGGCTTGTCCAGCCGCTTGCCGTCGCTCGTGATGCCCTGCACGCCGCTGTAGGACTGCATAGGCTCCAGCTTGTACCAGCCCTCCGCGCAGTCTACACGCAGTCGGTTGATGCTCTCCACTACGCTCGTCTTACCGTAGCCGCGGATACCTCCCGGGAATTCCAGCTCAAATTCCGTGGTCACATCCACTTCGTTGGGGACCGTACGCTTTGCGCTGAGCACCTGCAGCGGCTCCAGCCCCGTAGCGTACCGCAGGCCGTTGATAGGGTACACCCCCATATCGTAGAGCGCGCCGCCGCCCATATCTGCCTCGAAGCGCCAGCCGCTGCCGCTGCCTGAACCGGCGTAGCCCGCCAGTGCCTCCACGGATTGAATAGGACCGTAGGGCTTCGTCTCTGCGTATTTGATAACCGTCTGCGTATTCGGCTCGTGCTGCATGCGGTAGCCGATACTGAGTTTCACCCCGTTTTTGTCGCAGGCGTCGATGATGGCCTGGCACTCCTCCACATTCATCGCCATAGGCTTTTCGCACCAGACGTGCTTGCCGGTATTGGCGGCGTGTATGGCGTACTTGGCGTGCAGCCCCGTCGGCACCACGATGTAAATCACGTCGATATCCGGGTTGTCGGCAATGCGGTGCATGGTGTCGTAGCTGTACACATTCGCGTCCTTGATACCGTACTTGCGTTGCCAACGGGGGATTTTCTCCGGGCTGCCGGTGACGATGCCGGCCAGGTAACAGTGCTCGGTCATTTGCAGGGCGGGCGCGAGCTGCC
>JAAAOU010000202.1 GCA_009908745.1 Bacteroidota bacterium | reverse complement strand
CGGACGTACCCGTGCTCATCGGCGGGATCGAAGCGTCCCTGCGCCGCGTCACCCATTACGATTACTGGGCCGACAAGCTGTTTCCGAATATACTGGAAATGAGCGGGGCCGATATGCTGGTCTACGGCATGGGGGAACTGCCCCTGCGGGAAATTGTGCGCTTGCTGCAAAAAGGGGTGCCGTTCCACGCTATTGACACCGTGCTACAAACGGCTATCCTGCGCCACAAGGAAGCCATTCCTAAAAACAAGAATTGGGAGGACCTGTGGCTGAATTCTCACGAGAAATGCCTGCGGGACAAAATAGCCTTCGCGGCAAACTTCAAGCATATCGAACAGCAGTCTAATAAGGTACAAGCCAAGCGCATCCTGCAAGAAGTCAACGACCGTACGCTCGTCATCAACCCGCCCTACCCACCGATGACCGAAAATGAAATCGACGGCTCCTTCGACTTGCCTTACACCCGTATGCCGCACCCCAAGTACAAAAAGCGCGGCACGCCCCCGGCCTATGAGATGATACGTTTCTCCGTCAATATGCACCGGGGCTGCTTCGGCGGCTGCAGCTTTTGCACCATATCTGCCCATCAGGGTAAGTTCATCGCCAGCCGCTCGCAGGAGTCCATACTGCGGGAAGTCGAAAAAGTGACGAAAATGCCGGATTTCAAAGGCTATATCAGCGACCTCGGCGGCCCCTCCGCCAATATGTACGGCATGAAGGGCAAAGTGCAGGAAATCTGCGACCGTTGCGTAGCCCCCTCCTGCATCCACCCCGTGGTGTGCTCCAATCTCGATACCAGCCACAAGGCCATGACCGAGCTGTACCGGAAGGTGGATGCCCACCCGGAAGTGAAAAAAGCTTTCGTCGGCAGCGGCATCCGCTACGACCTGCTCGTCGATAGCTACAATAAGAACAACGATGGCAGCCTCGACGAATACATGGAGCAAGTCGTCACCTGCCACATCAGCGGCCGGCTGAAGGTCGCCCCGGAGCACACCTCAGACGATACCCTGCGCGTGATGCGCAAACCGTCCTTCAAGCACTTCCACGAGTTCAAAAAGAAGTACGATGCCATCAATAAAAAGCACGGCCTCAACCAGCCGCTGATCCCCTACTTCATCTCCAGCCACCCCGGCTCCGAGGCGGAAAGCATGGCTAACCTGGCCGCGGAAACCAAGGACATGGGCTTCCGGCTCGAGCAAGTACAGGATTTTACGCCCACGCCTATGACCGTGGCTACCGTTATTTATTACGCAGGCGTTCACCCCTATACCCTCAAGCCGGTATACACCGCCAAGTCGAAAAAAGAAAAACGCCAGCAGCATCTATTCTTTTTCTGGCACAAACGGGAAAACCACAAGCAAATCCGCGACAAACTCATCAGCATGGGCCGGGAAGACCTGATCGGGAAGCTGGTTGAGGACCAGAAGAAGCAGCACAAGCGGGAATATGTGAAGAAGCGCGGCCAGGTGAAAAAAGGAAAGCGGAAAAAGCGGTACGCCCGAAAATGAACGCTATGACCGAACAGGAAGAACACTATCTGGACCGAAAACTCCGGTTCCTGCCGCTGCCGTTGCAAAAAGACCTCAAGGCTTTCGCCAAACTGCACCAAGCCCCTCCCGGAACCCTACTGCTCGAAGAGGGAAGCTACGTCCGCGCCGTACCCTTAGTGCTAGAAGGCCGGCTGAAAGTCTACATCGAAGAAAATAGCAAACGGCTCCTACTATACTATATAGAACCGCAGGAGAGCTGTGTTATGTCTTTTAGTGCCGTGCTGCAAGGAGCACCCAGCCAGGTAGTTGCTGAGGTGGAAAAAGAAACCAGGATGTTGTTGCTGCCAAGTGGCCGACTCCCCAACTTGCTCCGCACGCATACCGCCCTCAACCAAGTTTTTTTCCGGCAGTACCAACAGCGGTATACCGATTTGTTGCAAAACGTGGAGCAAATCCTTTTCCATCGCCTCGAAGACCGAATACTCGCCTACCTCAAAAAGCGCCGCAGTATGCAGCAGAACAACCGGCTGCTGTTGACCCACCGCCAAATTGCTCTCGACCTAGGCTCCGCCCGGGAGGTCATCACCCGCACCTTGGGTAAAATGGAAGCGGATGGCCTGCTGCGTACTTTTGACGATGGCGGCCTGGAGCTTCTTTAGATCGTGGTGACCGCAGTCACCAGCATCCGGCAGTCTTTACCCTTACCTTTGGAATGGAATCAAAATGGACAAAGCATGGACCTCAGCAAGATCGGAAAACTTCTACTGGTTTGTCTGCTGTGCGTCGCCCTAATATGGGGTATAGTGGCTTTGGTCCAGTATTTCATCACATAAACTACAAACTGTCATGAAAAAGAACATGGGAAATGCCGACCGGACTATCCGCATCCTTATTGCGGCGGTCATTGCAACGCTGTTTTTTACAAATGTCATCACGGGTACCCTCGGCATCGTATTGCTGGTGCTCGCTGCAGTTTTCGTGCTGACCAGCTTGGTGAGCTTCTGCCCATTGTATGCCCCCTTCGGATTGAGTACTTGTTCTAAAGACTAATTCGATGACCGTAACCAAGTATTTGCAAAAAGCCGTGGCGTGCCTTCGCTGCGGTTTTTGTTTTTTGAATAGACTTGTTGTGCTACTCAACGTATAATAAGGTATGTACCTGATGAAATAAAAAAAATTATCCCCTGCCGGCCGGCCCCAGCGCCAAACGGGCGTCTGCCCGGCAGCATTTTCCAAGGCTTGTCCGTCCGCGTGGTGTCCGCGCTGCCAAATTGTGGCCAAGATATAGCGGTGCAGTGCGGGCAGAAAAATCGGCCGGGGCCTTGCACGGGAGCGGGGCGGCCCCTATATTTGCACCCGCTTCGGCAGAGAAGCCGCCCTTCCGGGGGAAAGT
>JAAAOU010000436.1 GCA_009908745.1 Bacteroidota bacterium | reverse complement strand
AGGCCGGCCCGCAGTTGGCCAGAGTAGTACTCTTTGGCCCGGCGTTCCGCAAAGCTGCGCCCCAGCAGCCGGTCGAGTTGGGAGCGGATGGCCCGCAGCTCGTCCATGAAGACACTCATCAGCCGGTCCCGCATCTCCGTGTCCTCCACCAAATCAGCATAAGCCTGCATGAGGTGCTCATCGGCCTCCGCCACGCTGACATCCACGTTTTGCAGGACATAGTGGATAAAATCATCGGTTTTCACGCTTGACTTTAATTGCTCGTATGCTTCCGGCTGTTCCTTTTGCAGGCGGTCCAGCGCATGGCCCAAGCCAAACCAGCTTGTGATGTGGAAGCGAGCTTGGCTCCAAGAGAACACCCAGGGGATAGCGCGCAGGTCAGAAAGCGTGCTCGCCCCCGTCCGCTTAGCCGGCCGGGAGCCAATCTTGCTCGTTTCTATAGCATCAATCGGCGTAGCCTGCCGGAAGAAAGGGATAAAGCCCTCATCCTGAATCAAATTGATGTAGTGGTCCCGGCTGGCTTGCGCCAAAAACTCCAGGGTATCCGCCAGTGGATGGAAAGTGCTGCCCCGCTGCCGGTCGAGCAAAGTCTTGGCCAGGGTATTCGCCAGCAGCAATTCGAGATTGTAGGCCGCGTTGAGCCGGTAGGCATATTTCTGGGCGATCGTCTCCCCTTGCTCGGTGAGCCGGATACGCCCGTCGAGGGAGCCGGCAGGCAAAGCCCAAAGGAAATCCGCGGTAGGCCCGGAGCCCCGGCTGATGGAGCCCCCCTTACCGTGGAAGAACAAGATGTGGACGCCTTCTTCCCGCCCGACTTCTGCCAGCCGGTACTGTGCTTTGTAGAGCTGCCACTGACTGGCCATAATGCCACCATCTTTATTGCTGTCGCTATAGCCGACCATCACTTGCTGCTGCAAGCCCGGCCATCCGCGCTGCTTCTGCAAATAGGCCATAGAGCGGCGCGTAAAGGGATGGCGCAGGAAGTCCCGCAATATCTGCGGGCCGCGCTCCAGATCGTCTACCGTTTCCAGCAGCGGCACCACGGGGACTTTACACACCATGCCCTCGGGGGTCATCTCCGTCAGGCCGGCTTCCCGGGCGAGCAGGTAGACCACGAGCAGGTCAGAAAGCGAGCGCGTCATGCTCACGATAAACGCGCCTATACAATTAATGCCGTAGGTCGCCGTATGCCGCTCTACGGTGCGGTAGCAATCGAGTACAGCGCGGGCGTTGTGCTGCAATTCCACCCGGGGATGGGTGAAGGGCCGGGCGGACTGTAGTTCTTCGTTGAGAAACGCCAGCCGCTTTTCTTCATCCCAGTTTTCAAAATCGGTCTCTGAAAACTGCGCGGCTTCCAACAGCTGCCCCACTGCTTTGTCGTGAAAAGCGCTGTTCTGCCGGATGTCCAGAGCCGCCAGGTGAAAGCCAAAGATTTCCACCACGCGACGCACCTCCACCACTTCTTCGTGGGCGACGGCACTTGCCCCGTATTCAATCAAGGCTTTCTGCAGCAGCGTCAGGTCACTCACCAACTGCTCACTATGGACATAACAACCGGCACGCTCGGCTAACTGCACGGCATGGCCCCGCTGCGTGTCCACGGGCAACTTGGCGACCATGAGGTTGGCAAACTGCCGGAAGGCTTCGTTCTCGTTGCGGTAGAGGGCTTGCGGGCCGTGGTCCGGGCCCAGCTCTTGCACCATCTGCTCCACCCGGGCTTTTGCTTCGGGCGGCATTTCTTCCAGCCGGCAAGCGAAGCTCAGGTGGCGGACCAGGCGGGCGAGCTTACGCCGGATAGCGACAAAAGCGTTGAGGCGGAGCTTGAGCAGGGTTTGCTGCGTCACCTCCGCTGTGACGAGCGGGTGCCCGTCGCGGTCCCCTCCTACCCAATCGCCAAAGCTAAGCCGGGGGTAGGCGTGCTCTTGGGCAATTTGCTTGGCGTCAAAGCCAAAAGCTTCGGCGGCTTGCTCCAGCCGGCGGTCCAGCAAGCCCACCAACTCGGGAAATACCTCTAAGAGGTAGTGCAAGACGTTGCGCAACTCCGAGGGCACGTCCGGTTTTTCCAAGTAAATTTCGCCCGTTTTCCAGAGCCGGTACAGGCTCTGTTTGATTTCCCGGCGCAGTTCTTCCTGCTCGGGCCGGTTGTACATCTGATTCTCCCGGCGGACCAGCTGCAAGTACAGCTCCCGGTGATGCTCCAGCACCGTCGTCCGTTTTGCTTCCGTAGGGTGGGCGGTAAGCACAGGCTCCACCCTGATCTCCCGCAGCGCCTCGAGGATTTCCTCTTGTGGTACGCCCGCTTCCTTGAGCTTGCGCAAATTTTGCCCCCACAAGCCGGGCACCGCGTCCAGCGATTGGTCTTCCTGCTGCCGGCGTTGCTGCACGGCAGCGTTGATTTCCACCATATTCATCAGCTGGAAAATCAAGGAGTAAAGCTGCAGGTGCTTGTCGGTGAGGGTTACCGTACCCAACTCATTGCCATTGATCCACGGTATCTGGGTGGCGAGCTCCCCTTCGCCGCTTTCTTCCAGCACCTCTTTGAGCAACCGTAAGAGGTAGCTCAGGTCTTGAAATGATTTACCTTGTTTTTCCCGGGCCAGTTGAAAGGGTGCCGTTCTGTCCATTGGAGTTGTGTTTTGCCTTACAAAATTGTCGCGTTAAGCTTCCTAACCAAAATGCACAGACCTCGGCCTGAAAGCCCGCAAACGGATCGCTGTACTTGCAAAGAAACGAAATAGAAGACAAGCACAGAAGAAGAGCTACATTAAATAGAAGTAAAACTATCCAAACAAAGCGGCTGCTGACTGACGCGCTCTATACCGTGGGCAAGGTCACCCGACCCGACCTCTGCCCCTGTATTGCAATCCATAAAGATAGGCCAGACAGCAGCTCAAAGCAGACTTGCCGCCCTGCAAAGCCTGATTATTCACCCTGCTGCTCTCGTTTTTTGATTTTATCCAGCAGTTCTTCCAGCTCCCCGTAGGAAACTTGCGCTTCCTGCACGAAGTGGGACAATAACTGCTCCGGCGAACTGCTATAGTAAGATTTCATCAAGTGCTGGAATGCGGACCGGCGGTACGCCTCTTTGCTGACTGCCGGGTAATACCGGTAGGTCTTGCCAAAAGCGTCGTGCCCCACAAAGCCCTCTTTTTCTAATTTGCGCACAATAGAAGACACGGTCGTCACCGGCGGCGGTGCTTCCAACTCCGCTATGATCTCCTTGACGAAGGCTCTTTCCAGCCGCCAGAGGACTTGCATGATCTGCTCTTCTTTTTCGTTTAACCTTCTCATGCCTTAAATGTACAACTATTTTTTCGTTTTACAACTATTCCTTCGTTGATTTGTCGAAAAAAACGTTAGATGGGGTGGTGCTTGGGGTGTCAGCATACTGGGTATACGCTGCCTAGATTCCACGATTGCGAAACTTCCTGCTCTATAGTTTGACAAGTCTTCCAGCGTGAAGGGCATACCCAAGTATACATCGGCTTAATGCTATACTCGGCTATCAATTCCGCATTGGAATGCCGTCATCCCAACGGAACCCTATGCCCCCACCGTGCCAAACGCCGTCACCGAACGGGCTGGGGCCGTTGATGTCGAAAACCATTGGCAATCCAAAGTGAGGCGTAAAGTCCTGCACCCCCCGGACCGTGCTACGGTGCATGATGCGCAAGCCCTGCTGTTCCGCCGGCATGTGAGCTTCGGGCAAAGCACGATGCGCTACGGCCAGGTTATCGATAAACACACAATCGTTTTCTTGGTACTCATAGGCAATCGCGTAGCCGTTTTCCAAACCGCGATTGAGTATGTCGTTGTACTGTTGGCACAGCCGTTTTAATTCATCGGCATGCAGCAGCCTGAAGCCTTCCTGCTCCGGAAGCTTTTCAATAACCGCCCCTGTCATGCCCAAATGCAACCAAACTGATTTGCGCCCGGAAATGGGGTGTTCATGCACCAACGGGTGGACGACCCCCGAGTTGGAATTCACCGAGGAAAGCCTGCTCCAGAACGATTGCAATTCTTCCGGTAGTGCGTCATAAGCGGCCCCCTGATGAGCAAACGCTGTGCCGCCACCATGCTCCGCCGGGCGGATAATGTGGTAACCCGAGTGGGAAAACGTAGCGGGCAGGAAGCTCCCGTCGTTGTGCCACTGCGGCCCCACGCCCGGAATGCCGTGACGGCGGTCATTGGATAAGCGGAAAATATGGCGATTCCCACCGGGCGTCGCCGGGTGGACGCCGTGGGTGCTGTGCAGGTCCCGGCCGCCCCACCAGCAGCTCACGCGCAGGAAATCCTCCTCGCTGATCTGCTTTTTATTCTTAAAGGCGAGAAACCCGCGCTTTGCCATTTCCACTTCTAAGGCCCTGATGACTTCCAGGGGTGGCGGTTCGGGAGAAGACAAATCAATGCCTTCTACGCTGGCGCCCAGCGGAGAAAGCGCGGTGATTGTACCGCCGAATTGCTCGATAATGTTGGCATGTTCTGGGTCAATGGATGGTATGGTCGGCATGGCTACATCTGAGTTTTGAGTTTTATCGGTCTCTGTGCGGCAGGAAACATACGTTGCCCTACTTCTAAGATTCAGCAAGGTATCTACATGAAGCTAAAGACCTCAAAACACTTTTCAAATCTTTAGCGTGTATTTTTTCACCTTGTTCACCCACAGAAGCCTCTATATCGCCGAGCCCCCGAAAATGATCGGCAAACCGCCAATCGCTTCGAGACCCTTTTTACCCTTAGTCGTTATGCTTGTTCTGGTTCAGTCACATGCTTGGATAATCTCGTATCCGGTAAAGTCGTAACCGCCAATTGGCGGCCCTACCTTGAAATTATGAGGATAATTCATTTGTGACAATTTCTCCTTAAGGAAACAAAACTTATCGACTTGGAAATCGCCCGCTAAGGTGGTGTTCACTAAAATGCTATCCGCATCAAGATTGGAAAGCCAACTCAGGTCAGAGCGTTCGGCCCTGGAAACTTCTACATATACGGAAGAGCAAAAGTGAGTCGAATTTTGAAACAGGGCAGAACCCGCATTGATATAATCAAAATGTACTATAACCCCTTGGCACGCTTCAGGGATGCTTTGTTGCAAATTGACTTGATTTAAAAGAGGGTTCCATTGAAAATTCAACCCTTTGTACCGTTCCAAGACAGGCAAATTAATGATTTGCAACGAATCATTAAACATGATACGGACGACCTGTTCTCCGGCGCTTTTCAAATTAGGCATGTCTATTTCTCTTAAGGTGGAATTTCCGCCAATTTTAAGCTGTCCTACCCTTTCTAGGTTCGGCAATTCGAAGCTGGCAAATTCACTGCCCGAGACATATAGTTCTCCCGTAATTTCCCTAAGGGTATAGAGCGGGCTGATATCGTTTACAAGATGGCCTATGGTGATATCGCCCTCGAAAACCTGCATGTTTTCCAGCTCCTCACGGAAACTATTCAGCTCTTCCTGAGTCGTCCAATAATTTATTTCGATCGCCCGCCCCTTTTCCTCCTCCTTTGAACAGGAGCTCAAAATAAACAGGGCTAAAATTAGGTTTAAAAATCTCATGGTGGGTTTATTTCTACAAAGGACATAACCTGCTACTATAAGCATTTGTCCAGAACACAAAGAGCATATCGGCGTACAAAAACACCCATGCTTATCCTCTATCCTGTCAAATAAGCAAATTTTTCAGCATAACGCAAAATCCCCGCTCTTCGAGGCTTCCACCAGCTACGGCGCTTGTCCGCCCAATGTTGTTTTGATAACACTGCGGAACTAAGGGCCGCCCAAAGGACAACCCCAGTTCACAGTCTGTTTCATACGTTTTCTTACCCACACTCCGAGTATCCGCAATTCTTGCACATCAAACACCCTTCCCGGTAAATCAGCCCCTCCTCGTCCGAGCAGCTAGGGCAGGCACTGTCTGCGGCTTTGGTCCCGTCCGGCACGAACTGCTTCAGGGCGCGGACCACGCCATTCTTCCAGGTATTGATATAATCTTCCTCCACGTTCAGCCCTTCCACCAGATCGACGACGTAGGGGATGGGCATGCCGTGGCGCAGTACGCCGGAGATCAGCTTGGCGTAGTTCCAGTACTCCTTGTCGAAGGAGCGGGACAAGCCCTCGATGGTAACGCGGTAGCCCTGCTTGTCTTCGAATTGCAGGTCGTAGCGGTTATTGCCCTCACCGTCGGTATTCTTGATCACCCAGCCGTTAGTGACGTAGCTGGGGATGATGAAGATGTCCTCCGATTTACCTGTAAATATTTCGTAGGGCCGGTCTTCGTACAGGCCAATGACCGCTATCCAGTCCTCAGCGTTGTTCTTGAACCGCACCACGGCAGCCTCCAGCATATCGGGGCGCTTGGGCGGCATGGTCTCTTGGAATTGCTCGGCCTTCGTCTTTTCCTTATCCGACACCAGCACCCCGGAGCGGGAACCGTCGCGGTAGATGGTGCAGCCTTTGCAGCCGACCTCCCAGGCCGTTTCGTAGATTTTCTTCACCATCTCTACGGAGGTCTCCTCCGGCACATTGACGGTCACGCTGATCGAATGGTCCACCCATTTCTGGATAGCGCCCTGCATTTTCACCTTCTGCACCCAGTCCACGTCATTGGCAGTAGCCCGGTAGTAGGGCGACTGCTCGATAATGGGCTGCAGCTCTTCGGCGGGCATGCGGCGCACTTCTTCCACATCGTGCCCCTGCGCCTGTAGCCAGTCCAAGAACTTGTGGTGGAAAACATTATACTCTTCCCAGTGGTCGCCCACCTCGTCAATGAAGGTCACGTTGGCGTCTTTGTCGCTGGGGTTCACCTTGCGGCGGCGCTTGTAGGTAATTAGGAAAGCCGGCTCTATGCCGCTGGCCGTCTGCGTCATCAAGCTCGTAGTACCAGTAGGTGCGATGGTGAGCAAGGCGATATTGCGGCGGCCGTGGGCCAGCATCTCCTCGTACAGGGCCGGGTCTGCTTCGCGCAACCGCTGAATGAAAGGGTTTTCCTCTTCCCGTGCGGAGTCGTAAATGGGGAACGCGCCCCGCTCTTTGGCCATGATAGCGGAAGAACGGTAGGCGTTGACCGCCAGCGTACGGTGTACTTGCACGGAGAAATCGATGGCTTCGTCGCTGCCGTAGCGCAAGCCCAAGCCGGCCAGCATATCGCCCTCGGCGGTGATGCCTACGCCCGTGCGGCGGCCCTCCACGCAAGTTTTGCGGATTTTCTTCCAAAGCTCGTATTCCGTGGCCTTGATGTCCTCGGCTTCCGGATCATTCTTGATCTTACTAAGGATGCGGTCGATTTTCTCAATCTCCAGGTCGATGATATCGTCCATGATCCGCTGCGCCAACTGTACGTGCTTGCCGAATTTCTCGAAATTGAAGCTTGCCTCTTCCGTAAAGGGGTTATCCACATAGCTGTACAGGTTGATCGCCAGCAAGCGGCAGCTGTCGTAGGGGCAAAGCGGAATTTCGCCGCAGGGGTTGGTAGAGATGGTGCGGTAGCCCAAGTCGGCGTAGCAATCCGGCACCGACTCGCGGATAACTGTATCCCAGAACAGCACGCCCGGCTCAGCGGACTTCCAGGCGTTGTGGATGATCTTTTGCCACAGCTTGGCCGCGTCGATTTCTTTGGTGTAAACCGGCTCGTCCGACTCGATAGGATACTGCTGCACATAAGGTTTCTCCTGCGTGGCCGCCCGCATGAACTCGTCGTCGATACGCACCGAAACATTCGCCCCGGTGACTTTACCCTGTTCCAGCTTCGCGTCGATGAAGCCCTCTGCATCCGGGTGTTTGCTGGAAACGGTCAGCATCAAAGCCCCCCGGCGGCCGTCCTGCGCCACTTCCCGCGTAGAGTTGGAATAGCGCTCCATAAACGGCACAATGCCCGTGGAGGTCAAGGCGCTGTTCATCACCGGCGAGCCCTTGGGCCGCAAGTGGGACAAGTCCTGCCCTACCCCGCCGCGGCGCTTCATCAGCTGCACCTGCTCTTCGTCCGACTTGGCGATGCCCCCGTAGGAGTCCGCCCCGCTGCCGATGACAAAGCAGTTGGACAGGGAGGAGATTTGAAAAGGGTTGCCGATGCCCGCCATAGGGCTGCCCTGCGGCACGATGTAACGGAAGTCCTTCAGCAAGCCGTAGACCTCCTCTTCGCTGAGCGGGTTGGGGTAACGCGCCTCAATACGGGCAACTTCCGAAGCAATACGGCGGTGCATATCGTCCGGGGTGCATTCGTATATGTGGCCGTGCGAGTCTTTCAGGGCGTACTTATTGACCCAGACGCTAGCGGCCAGGTCATCGCCGTTGAAGTATTCGACGGCGGCTTTCAAGGCTTCCTCGTGGGTATATTTCTTCGTGTAGGCGTCGGCTGTCGGGCTAGAGATGGCTGACATTTCCATGGTTTAAAGCTTTGGTAGTTATGTAATATGTAGTGCTGTGTTCACGCAAACAGGCTACGGCAGGGGCAAAACAAACCCTGTCCGTGCCGTGCATCGGCAATCACTTTCCTTGCGGTGGTTGAAGATGTAGGGATAGTTGCTAAACAGGTACTCCCAGTTGCAAAAGTGTTGGCAGCTTTTCGCGTTGGATAAAAATAAGGGCCTTTGATCGAAAATCCTTAGAATGGATGGGGATAGTTTTCCACAAAATGTTGATAACCTGCCTCGGTCACAGTAGCCGCTGCAGCAGCCGCAGCAGCAAAGTCAGCACTACACTGATGAGCAGCATAGTCGTAATAGGAAAGTAGAAGCTGAAATTTTCGCGCTCGATACGGATATCCCCTGGCAACCGGCCCAACCAAGACAGCTTGTCGCCGAAGAAGTACACCACTAGGCCGATCAGCACGATGAACAGCCCGCCGTAGATGATCAATTTGCCGGTGTTGAGCATAATGGATATTGGTTAAAGTAAAAAGAGGCTCCTACCCCCAAAAGATAGACGCCTCTTTTTTACAGTGGGCATTACTGGATTCGAACCAGTGACCTCTGCCCTGTCAAGGCAGCGCTCTAAACCAACTGAGCTAAATGCCCATTTGATGATGGGACGCAAAGATAAGACCATCTCTGTAAAATAAAAGTATGTAGCTGTACTTTTTTCTTTTAGGTTGGGAAGGTTGGAAGGTTGGAAAGTTGAAAGGTTGAAAGGTTGTGGAAGGTTGGAAAGTTGAAAGGTTGGAAGGTTGGCTAGACTTGACAAGTTTCCCGAGCGGGAACACAAGCCCTTGTCAAGTCTCACAGTTGGAAGGTTGGGAAGGTTGTAAAGTTGAAAGGTTGGAAAGTTGAAGGTTGGCCCGCCTTCGCGTGAAGCTACGGCGGATGAAAAAAAGTTGTAGGGTTAGGAAGGTTGAAAAGTTGTAGGGTTAGGAAGGTTGCCCTCCTTCGCCCTTCTGGGCTTCGGCGGGTGAAAAAGTTGTAGGGTTGGAAGATTGGGAAGGTTGAAAGGTTCGCCAGCCGGGTAGTCAGCGTTCCCTGCTTTTAACAACACAACAGGATGGTTAGCCCTTTAATCTATATTTTTGGGGCCTCTGCCTATCAAATTTTGTCTTTTTGGCGCTTCTTCCTTTATTAGACATTATGAACACCAATTATTACAGGTCTAGACTTGCCCTTTTTCGCCCTATCTGCGTTGAGAAGCCTCGCCGTAGCCCCGGCTATGCCTACGTTTCTCGCCTTGATAGGACAAAAAATTGCGGCGTCTATACACTATAAAACTGGTATTCATAATGTCTATTGAGTGCCTGAACGATTAACTAAGCAGCGGCTTATGAAGAACAAATATATTGCAGGGATACTGGCCTTTTTCTTTGGGTTTTTTGGGGTGCACCGCTTTTATCTGGGGCAACGTTTATTGGGCGTGCTGTACTTCATCATGGGCATAGCATCCATCGGCCTATCGGCAGCAGCAGAAGCACCGGTGGCCGCGATCCCCGCCATTCTTGCATTTGTGGATGCAGTAGTATTCCTGTCTATGCCGCGCCAAGATTTCGACCGCCGGTACAATAAGGATTACTATTATGATTATGAATACGGCGCAACCTACGACCGGGAGCGGGAAGCTTACCCGGCCTCGCACCGCCCCCGGCGGCAGCCAAGCCGACAGCCTAGCTTCAAAGCACTGAAGCGCAGCGGCATCCGCCATTTTCGCCGCCACCGATACGAGCGGGCAGCGGAAGACTTTGAGCAGGCGCTCTCCGTGCAACCGGATAGTATTCCTATGCTGTATAATCTAGCGGCGACTTATTCCATGCTGGAAGACGAAGAGCGTGCTTTCTACTACTTGGAGGAGGCCGTAGAGCGGGGCTTTGACCAGTATGATAAAATACACAACCACAAGGCGCTGGCTTATTTGCGCTCTCTGCCTAGCTTCGACGCATTCGTGGAAAACGGCTACCGGCGCCCTGCCCCCAGCTTGCCGCCGGCAGAAACGGACGCGCTAGAGGAACTCCCCCCACTCGACACGCCCTCCCAAGAAGAGGCGGACGATGCTGAGTCAAAGCCCTCTCCGCCCCACCCGGACTTGCTAGAGCAGATTGTGGAACTCGGCAAACTGCGTGACCGGGGGGTGCTCACCGATGAGGAGTTTGCAGAGCAAAAGCGGAAGATATTGGAGCGGCCCACCTAATCTATCATACGGCTTCCTTCAGTTGCTCCATATCCCGCACCAGCATGCGTTTGCGGTTGAAGGTCAGGATGTTCTTGTTGCGCAGTTCATTGAGCACGGTAGTGACGGTCTGCCGGGAGGTGGCCGTAAGGTTGGCGATCTCCTGGTGGGTGAGAAATTTGCGGACCAGCATTTCGTAGCCTACGCGCTGCCCCTTCTTATCCGCCAGGTCATATAAAAACTCAATCACCCGCGTACGCGAATCCTTGAAGACCAGCGATTGCAGCCGCTGCTCCATTTCCAGCATACGCGACCCCATGACCTTCATCAAGAATAAGGTGAGGGCATTGTATTCGCGCATCATGTTTTTCATATCCTGTACGGACATGATGCAAACGTGGGTATCTTCCATGGCGTAAGCGAAATCGTGGCGGGACGACTTCCCGATGATGGAGAGCTCCCCGAAGACTTCCCCGGGGCCGAGTATCGCTTTGGTCACTTCTTTGCCCTCGTCGCTGTAGGTGCCAATTTTCACCCGGCCGTCGGTCAAGAAAAAAACCTTGTCCGCGTACTCATCGGGCAAATAGATGTAGCTGCCTTTGTCATAATCCTTCTGCTCATGCTCTTCAAGCTTGCCACTGCCCACTTTCTTGGGGCAGAAGATACCAGACACATCGATATTTTCAAGGTACCATAGGGACTGATCGCTCATAGGGGTCGTCATTTGTTTGTTCAATCAACGCTTCTACCCAATTTGGGTTGGCTTCCATAAAATTAACAAAATACAACTGTCCCGAAGCTAACATATAGGTGCTTTTTACGCCCGCCCGTGCACAATCTGGCCAACCGGACAGACGTATTAATAGGCTACCAGCTCAGCTTAAGGGAAAGGCTTAGGGTGCGCCCCAGCAAAACCAGCTCATTGCCCACCACGGCGGCGCGGCGCGGCCCGGTGCCTTCTGGTAAATTGATACCGAAGAATTGCTGCCGGTAGAAAGTGTTCGGCCGGTCCAGGAGATTATACACGGAAGCGCCGAGCTGCAGCCCCATGCGTTCCCATTGGAAGCGGTAAGCCAGCCCCAAGTCCAGCCGGTGGTAATCGTCGATGCGCTGGTAGGCGGCCGGGTCAGCCAGCCGACGCTCCTGCAAGGCGGAAAGCAGGCTCCCATCAAAAAAAGGCGCGCCACTGGCAAAAACGTAGGTGCTGTTGAACGACCATTGGTCTCGGCGGTACTGCCCGTTCCACTGCAACTGATGGGGGCGGTCTTCCTGCGTGGGGAACCAGTCATTGCGGAAAGCCTGCGGGTAGCGCTGCAGCGAACGGCTCAGGGTGTACGACAGCCAATTGGAAAAATACTTGCCCTCGTACTGCGCTAATAGCTCTAAACCGTACGCCTGCCCTTCCCCCTGAAAGATACGGAAGTCCATACTCTGCGGGCGCGGGTCGTCCTCCCCGCCCAAGCCGCCGATGAGCGCAGCCTGCTGTATACTGCCTTCGGTGTACTTGTAAAAGCCGACCGCGTCAAACGACCACTTGCCGTTGGCCCAACTCCCGCCTAAGGTGAATTGATTGGCATGAGCAATGGGGATCGCCCGCTCGTCAGCCATCGTCCATACCGCTACGCTGCGGCCAAAGCGGTTTTCGTAGTAATAGCGGCGCAGGAACTGATGGTAGCGGCTTGCGGAAAGGTGTAGCGAGGCTTGCTCGCCTAGCGGTAGGGTTGCCTTGATGCGGGGTGAAATGTGCAAGCTGGCGGTAGGGGCATAATAGGTGGCATGCAGTGCCCAGCTCCAATATAGCTGCTCCAAATCATAAGCCCCGGAAGCAAACAAAGCATGCTGCTGCCCTTCCAGCTGACGGTTGAGCAAGGTAGAGTCGTCGTTGAGCAATTCCAGCTGGGTCTGCTCATCGCTGAAGCGGTAGCCCCACTGGTAATGCTGCGTGCTGTCAGACCGCCAGTCGTTCACCCATTTGAAATGCACCGCCCGCAGTTGATTGCCGCGCTGGTTATTGGTTTCAAATTCATCGGGTGTTTCGCCCCTGGGAGCACGAGAAAGCAGGGTTTGGGTCCACTCCGTCTCGTCGTACTGGCTGTAGCCTACATCCCAGCGGCTGCGCCAACGCTCGTTCCACCGGTGCTCCAGCCGTACACTTGTGGCCTGGTTGTTCCAAGTCGCCCGCTCCGATACCGTATTGTCATTGAGGATGATCCGCCGCTGATTGAAGGTGCGGAATTGAAAACCGTAAATATAGTCGTAGCGGTCTTCGCTCTGAAAATACTGCGCTTGCAAGTGGGTGTCTTCCCCGATTGCCCAGCGGTACTTCGCGAAGCCATCGTAAAAGCTAAAGTTGGGCCGAATACGCACTACCTGGTCGCGCAGCAAAAGGCTAGTTTCCGTCTCAGGGGCTTCGATCTGCTGCTCAAACGCATTGAACAGGGAGGAATTCCCCAAGCCTGGCAGCGTTAGCCGGCCGCCCAGCAGCAAGCTCATATCATTGCCCAGCGGCAGGTCGATATGCCCGCCCGCCATGAGATTGCTCAAGTCCATACGGCCCGATGTGGTATCCGGATGCCGCTTGGGGGAAGCAATGGCGACCACGCTGGAAATCCGCCCGCCGTACTCCGCCGGGAAGCTGTTTTTGTACAACTTGACCTGATCTACGAGCTGGCCGTCCACGGCGCTGAATATGCCAAAAAAGTGGTCGAGGTTATACAGCACCATGCCATCCCACTCCACTAGGTTTTCATCGGGCATGCCGCCGCGCACCTGCAGGCCGGTGGAAAAGTCATTGTAGGCCGCGATACCGGGCAGCAGCTGCAATTGCCGAAAGGGGTCGAGCTGGCCGCCCAATCCCGGCAGTTGGCTTTGAGGGCGGAGGGTGTTGGACTGCGCTTTTTTATCTTGCGAAAGGTAGGGGAAGCGCTCCACGACAATCACGGTAGGCACATTGACCGTATCGGGCCGCAAGGCAATATCGAGGGTATGGGGCTGCCGCTTTTGCCACAGCACCGTGCGGGGCTGGTAGCCGATGTAGCGGGCTTCCAGCTTAGCCGTTTCCAAGGTGTCCGGCAGCAGGAGCTCGTAGCGGCCGTTGGCATCAGCGCAGGCTCCGATGGGTTCGCCGGCCCACTGCACGCTGGCGTAGGGCAGGACTTCCCCGGAGCCCGCGTCCCGCAGCCGGCCGCTTAATTTAAGGTATTTTACAGGCGGGAAAGGCGACTCCGTGCGGGGGCGGATCAGTATCTTGTCGCTTGCTACGGTCCGGTACTCCAGCGCGGCAGCGTCCAAGACCCTAAACAGCGCGGGAAGGACTGCCTCGTCTTGCAACTGTAGGGATACCGAGCGCCCCTGTAGCATGGCGGGATCGTAAGCCAGGCGCAATCCGTAAGCTGCTTCAAAGCGTTCTAACACCTCCGTCAGGGGTTGCTGCTCGAAGTTTTCGGTTACGCGCCCTTGCTGTGCACAGAGCGCCAGTTGGAACAGTAAAAACAGGGCGGTCGTACCCCATAAGCGGTATCGCATACTTATTCTTTAGTCACTACTACACGCTGACGGCCTTCTTCAATTTCGTACTGCAACTCCATCGGCCAGCATACCGCCCGCAGCGCTTCATCCAGTTCTCCGCTTTCGAAAAAGCCACTGTAGGGCCGGCTGGCCACCGCTTCCGGGTAAGAAACCTGATAGCCAAACTGTCGTTCCAGCTCTGCAAAAACAGTACGCAGCGGCACCCTTTCGAAGGTATGCATACCCGTGCGCCAAGCGGCCGCTTCTTCCCCTTCAAACAGGAGTTCTTCGAGTCCGCCTGCTTCTAAGCGGGTGCCCTCGCCGGGCATCAAGACGACCTGCTGCGCATCGTGGCGCACTTGCACCTTGCCGGTAAAGCAGTGGACAGCAAAAGCCTGCGGGCGGGCCTCGACGTTGAAGCTCGTACCCAGTACCTCCACTTCGCCGTAGTCGGTCGTTACCGTAAAGCGGGCGCCTTCCTCCACCTCGAAGAAAGCCTCGCCCGCCAATTCAATCCTGCGTTCGTTGCGCCAGCTTTCCCGGTCGAAGGTTACCGTGGAGGCCGCATTTAGCGTGACGGTGGAGCCATCCGGCAGGTCCACAGACCGTTGTTCGGCTACTGCGGTAGCAAACTGCTCAGTGCCAGCATCCTGCAACAGCCACCAACCCGCCAAGATCAAAACAGCCACTGCTGCAGCTGCGCCCATCCAGGCGCGGGGGCGTTCCCAAAGGGGGACCACCCGAGCTTGTACATCAGCGGATTCGCGTGTGCCGGCCTCGATATTTGCCCACATACGCTCGGTCTGCGCCGCCGTCGGGCTTTCCTCCTCAAAAGTCACGGCTTCTACCAATTGCCGGGCCGCCGCTACTTTCTCCCGCTGCCCGGGATGCGCCGACAGCCAGTCTGACCAAGCCTGCGCCTCTTCCCCGTGCTTCACCCACGCGATGAAGGTGGAATCTTGGGCCAGTGCCTCGGTATCGTATGTGGTGTACTCTTTTTTCATGACGTTGTATGCTTGTGGTCGCTAATGTTTTTAGGAAGTTGCTGTTTGCTGTTTGCTACTCGCTGTTCGCTGCTTGCTGCTCGCTGCTTGTAAATTATCCCCTCATTCAAATAATTCATCCAACAGCCTCTCCCGGTTCAATACCGTGTACCGGCCGGTGCAGCCCCCTTCCCCGCTTTGCATGATGCTTACGCAAAAACCATTTGCATCCGCCTCGTCAAGGTGGGGGCGGTCGAGGTAGCAGTGCCCCAGTTCATGGAAGATCAGAAACTCCCGCTGCAGTTCGCTGCGTCCCGCCCAAGATTGCTGATCGATGTAGATGATACGGGCACCGGTGGAAAACTTGGTGCACTTGCCGGCCATTTGGGTTTCCAGTTCGCTGGAAAAGACGGCACCGATATCTTCTGCGCCCAGCTCGATAGCCAGGCCGCGCTCCGCGCCCGCCGCCTCAAAAGCCTCGAAGTAAGGCTGGAAGGCTTCGTCTACGGTTAAGCTTGGGCTGCTGCTTTGCTTTTCGCAGGCTACAAATAAGCTGCCTAGAACAAGGAAGAACAACAAACGGGTGGCGTGGTGGCTCATGTTACTTTGCGTTACAGTTATAAGGCATGCGATCTGCGGTTTGTACTCATAATAAGGTGCAAAAAATCAGCATCCACCAGAGCAGCGGCCAAGATTGCAGCACTTTACGCAGGGCCTTCAGGCCGGCGGAGGCGGTATTGCGAACCGATTGGTAGTTGATGCCGATGGCTTCCGCGATGTCTTTGTAGTCGAGCCCTTGGAAGTATTTGAGGTAGAGGATTTCCCTTTGCCGGGGGCTGAGCTGCTGCAAGGCTTGCTGCAGCCGCTGCTGGGTCTCGGCCGTTTGCTCCTCGGCGATGAGCTGGCTTTCGGCCGCCTCGGTTTCGGCTTCCGGGGGCTGATCCTCTTCCCACGACAGGGTTTGCTGATCGCGTTTTTGCGACAAGCGCATGATTTTGCGCCGCAGCGACACCAGTAGATACGGCCGTATGGCATCGGTTGCCCCTAGGCTTTCCCGCCGCTTCCACAATTCGATGAACAGCTCTTGAATGGCATCCTCCACCAAGGGCACATTTTCCGTCAAGCGGCGGCCATAGCGGTACAGGGCATCTACCTCGCGCCGGTAGATGCGCTCCAAGGCCGGTTTATGGCCGGATCGGAGTTGTTGCCAGAGTTGTGCGTCTTGCATGGTGGGTGTAAGATAATAAAACGGGAATTACTGCAACGGTATCTAGAACATGGACAAAGGGAAAATTATTTTTTTCAAAAAAAAATCCTTCACGCATGAGTACACGCCCCCACCCCACTGCCTTCTCCTTACGAAAGCGCTCAAAAAGCGCATGAAAACAATCAATAAACCGTATTTAAAAACAACCGATCATGATGACCCGAATTTTGAAATCCTCTTACCTGCTGCTCTTCTTCGCCGCATTTGCGTTCGTCGCCTGCGAGAAAGAAGAAGCGGCCGAGTTTGGCGAAGTTGTCACCGAAGAAGCTTTTACCGAGCTGGAGCGTTCCGGCCAGATGGGCTGCCAAGACTGTTTCAGCGTAGTGTACCCCGTCACCTTAGTCTTTGCAGACGGGAGTACGGCGGAAGTGGACAGCCGGCAAGCCATCCGGGAAGCCATCCGCGCTTACGTGCAGGAAAACGGCCGACCCCAATTCCGGCCACGATTTGAATTCCCTTACGAGGTAGAGCTGCAAGACGGCACCCTCCAAACGATTAGCTCCCCGGAAGACTTCCGCGCTTTGCTGGAAGAGTG
>JAAAOU010000352.1 GCA_009908745.1 Bacteroidota bacterium | reverse complement strand
ATTACCTGCATCTAACTCAACTTGCTGATTAACATATATGTCTGGCCTTTCCAAGGTTAAGGGGTCAATTGGATATATCTCATTGTCAATTAAATCAAAGTCACCAAAAGGAGCCCCTCTTTCTACTGTTAACCGATTCCTCTCGATAACTGAAGGAGAACCAAAAGGGCTTTGACTAGCTTCACTTGCCGCTCCAGGAATTAAGTAATTATTAAATCCATCGGAATTGTAAAATATCCTCCTAAATCGAGTTATCATAAGTTTTAAATTAGTTTGCTCCTCAGGGGGATAGTTGTCTTCAATAGCCATAATTTCGTTAATAAACCAAGTCATTGATTTAGTAGGATTTTGAGGGTCTTGAGGAGCTTCCGATTGTAATGAAAGCTGACACCCTTCACACCAAGAACTTTGAAGCACATCAGGTAAAAACTGATTCCTCAATAAATCTAATAGTGCATATGATAGCCTTTCCCATAAGTTTGGAAAGTGAGAGTTAGGACCATCAAGTTGTAACAATTCTAGGCTTGCCATAATTAACTCCTCATGCTCTAATGAAATTGGATGAACCAAAGGATTAATGACATTATTTAAAGCCGGTAATTTTGCCGCAATTAACAAACAATCGTCACCTTCTATGTTAGGGTTTTCCCATATGTGAGTCCAATATCCCAGATCGGAGCTTAAAAAGCCATCTTCTATTTGATCGAAAGTTAAAGAGCTACAACTTTGAAGTGGAGAACAAAACACTTCGTCAGCAGTAACATAACCATTAATCTCATTGAACATGCTGAAATTCGGGTTAGAAAGATAGCTTTCCATTACATCTGCGATATTAAAGCCCTCCTCACCACCTTCGTCCATAATTTGTATATTTAGATTTGCGCAATCCTCAACAAAGCTATTGAGCGCTGATCTATTGTTTTGTGTAGAAGGATTCTGTAACCCTACTACTCCCACTACATCTATAGGTACACACATAAACCCTTTATTCAAAAATAGTTCTTTCATTGATAAAGGGTCACTAACTTCAGCAATATAAATCTCCGCCGTAGATGTACAACCATTTGAATTGGTAATCTCTATCGAATAAAGTCCGGATGAAAAGACTTCAACAGTGTGATCATCGCCAATAACCTCCTCGTCTTTTATCCAGCTATACTCCACATAAGAGTCAGGTACTTCGAGTAGCGCAGACTCTCCTTGACAAAGTACTTGTGAAGTACTAGTTATATCAAAATCAAAGCTTTCTACCGTCACCGTCACCTCTTCCTCCACAATCAACTCCCCTTCCGAGGAAGTCACGTAAACGGTGTAGGCCGTCGTCTCCGTAGGCGATGCAGACGGCATCACGGCGGCCGGGTCATCCAGTCCATCCACAGGCTCCCAGGCGTAGCAGTATTCCACTCCGTCAACTGGGTGCGGGTCGGGCAGGCAGCCTGTTCCCAACTCTACACTTTCCCCCTCGCAGATCATCTGATCCGGCCCCGCTACACCCGTACATTCTGGAGCTACAGTTACCGAAAAAGCAGCAACCGTCTCCCCTCCATCACTATTCACGACTTCAAAATCATAGCTCGCTTCATCCGGGGTATTTGCCGGCGAAAGCGTTACACACTGTTGTGCAGTACTGCCCGCAGG
Source organism: Bacteroidota bacterium (assembly GCA_009908745.1). Classification (GTDB taxonomy): domain Bacteria; phylum Bacteroidota; class Bacteroidia; order Chitinophagales; family Saprospiraceae; genus Phaeodactylibacter. Next base: position 1,277 of record JAAAOU010000352.1, on the reverse strand, counting down.
GAAAGTCAGAGAGGCAGAAAAACCATCAAAATGGGGATTGGTGTTCCCGTTGACTTGTACATCTAGCGTCATATCTGTAGCCGGCGCACTATCCGGCGTCAAGCAGATTTCTGCACTACCGCCAGGAGCCATACTTATCTCCGAGACGGGGTCGTTTTCCCCTGCCATGGTAAGGCTGAAATTTGGCAAATTAGCAGTTCCCGTTTCCCGTTCCAGCGTAAAATTATCCAGGATCACACTGCCGCCACTTTGGTTCCTCAAGATAAGCCAGTAGGTGCCATCGGTACCCACGGTAAAAGTAGAGGAGACATAATCATTGCCGGGGTCGGTAATAGTAGACACGCCATCAACCTGAACATAATTGTCAATCACAGTGCCCAGCTGCGTGCTTGGGAATGTACTGTAGTAGAAGCCAAGCCAATAGAAACTATTGGTCGTCTTTGCGTTGACGGACAGCCGGTAGTTCACGCCTGCCTCTAAAGGCTGTTGCATGGCGATGTAGCCTTGCAGGCTTATGCTCTTCCCGCAAGGGTCTGCCGCGTCGCCGCTTGCGCCGTTCCCACTGAGAAAATAGTAAGCCGCACTAAATCCATCAACTCCTCCCAATTGAGGCCCAAAAGCCGGGTCGGAAAAATCGTACATTTTAACCGTCTCCCACTGCTGCGCGGACGCACTGCCGAACGAGCAGACAGTAAGCATTAAAACCGTCAGTACACGGTATACAATGCCCCAGCATGGACGTACAAAGATCTGCGTCATGGTAGTCGTTTTTTGTTGCAGCGGCGTACGCTGCCAGTTTTTAGACTTGACAAGGGCTGTAGTGGTAAGCACGGGAGACTTGTCAAGTCTGGCTTATACATTGTTTTTGTAAGTCCCGGCACCCCTTCAACAGGGCTGCCCGGGCCTTTCCAAAAGGTTGCGAAAACACAATAGGACCCCGGCCTGATCCTGCACGAAACGCAGGGTCAGCCGTGCATGGACAAAACATCCAATGCTTTGCCCGGCACCCACCATACCTGCCTGCGCGCTGACCGCACGCTTGAGGCACTGCAATAGCGTTAAGCCCCGTTGCCGGCGCTTTCCCGTTTTGTTGTTTCGTTTGAGCTTGTGTTATCGGTACGTTACAGGGAAGCTGCGGTCAATGCTTTTTTAATTTTTAGGCAAAAGAACAGCGCTTCAATGTTTCTAATTCAATAGCAAAAAAAAACACTTTTTGCACACTTCCAAATAATGGCTCGTTTTTTTAGAATTATTTCCATCAGCAGGTTTCAGTGTTT
>JAAAOU010000442.1 GCA_009908745.1 Bacteroidota bacterium | reverse complement strand
ACTACATTATCGACCATGCAACTAATACGTCCGCTGTGCCTATCTGTTTGTTTACTAATTATGTTCACCGCCTGCCGCCAAGATGAAGATAATTTCCTCGGCTATTGGGTAGCCGTCAACGGTCAATTTGAATACCTCGATATTGATGAGGCGCCGGCTTACAGAGCGGGCGGGGAAGAAGGGTTCAACCAAGCCCTGGCGGACGCTTTGGTCTACCCCTCGGAGGCACGGGACAATGGAGTCGAAGGTTGCGTGGAACTAGAGTACGAAATTTCCGAATCGGGTACGGTAGAAAATATTACCGTCCTCAGTGATCCAGGGAGCGGGCTGGGCGCGGCTGCCAAGACTGCAATGGAGATAATAACCGAAGGGCAGCCCTTCGAGCCTGCCATGCTGCACGGCAAGCCTGTGCGGGTGCTTGTGGAAAGAGAGGTTTGCTTTAGCTTGGAGTAATGTCAAGCCGGTTACAGACAATAGTTTAAGACTCGTTGCTCTTCCGGCGGTCGATTTCATCCCGGATTTCAGCGGCCCGCTCGTAGTTCTCCTCATTGAGGACTTCTTCAAGCATACGTTGCAGTTCTTCGGTGGAATAGCTGGAGAGGGAAGCTTTTTCCTGCCGCTCGCCCGTAGTGACAGTTTCTCCTTCGGGCTGTCCTTCTTCCTCGGAGTCTTCGAGTACCACCCCGGCCGCATCTAGGATGAATTCGTAAGTATAAATCGGGCAGTCGAAACGTACGGCCATGGCCAGCGCGTCCGACGTGCGGGAATCAATTTCTATGATGTCCCCCTCTTTGATGCAAATCAGCCGGGCGTAGAAGATACCGTCCAGCAGATTGTTGATCACTACTTCTTTAAGCTCGATATCGAAAGTCTCTAGCGTGCTCTTGAACAAGTCGTGCGTCAAGGGGCGGTTGGGGGTCATGCGCTCCATCGCCACGGCAATCGCTTGGGCTTCGAAGCTTCCAATGACGATGGGCAGGCGGCGGGCACCGTTGCGTTCTCCCAGCACCACGGCGTAATTGTGTGATTGGGTGACGCTATGGGACAATGCAACAATATCGAGTTCTATCTTTTTCATGGATACTTATAGGCTTTATCCTCCTTGAGCAAAAACTAGTCCGGGTGCCAGCTCAATACGGTCCGGTGCATTCTGGCCCTCTTGCAAAATGCATGTTTTAAGCGAAAAGACCAAAAAATCAAGAAAGCAGGAGCGAAGCTTATCCGGATTTAAGGAGCGCAAAGGTAAAAAATACTGGCCGCAACTCCCCGTTTATACAGTGTAAATTATTACCTTTTGGCAGCGTTCCAAAGCGCATCCATTTCAGCCAAGCTCATTTCGGTAAGGGCTTTGGGGGCATTGGATTCAATATATTCAAAACGGCGCTTGAATTTTTGGTTGATGCGCTCTAGTGCCGTCTCTGGGTCGATGCCCTCAAAACGCGCGTAGTTGATCAGGGAGAATAACACATCCCCAAATTCTTCTTCCTTTTTCTCCGCTGGCATATCGTCTTGCATCGTTTCGCGGAACTCGGCCATTTCCTCTTCCACCTTCTCCCATACCTGCTCCTTGTTTTCCCACTCAAAGCCCACTTGCTTGGTCTTCTCCTGCATGCGGTAGGCTTTGACCATAGCGGGCAGGGAACGGGGCACCCCGGCAAGCACTGATTTCTTGCCTTCCCGCAGCTTCAGTTGCTCCCAGTTTTTCTTCACGGCTTCTTCATCTTCGGCAGTCACGTCCCCGTAAATGTGCGGGTGCCGCTTGATGAGCTTGTCGCAAATGGCGTTGAGCGCGTCGGCGATGTCAAAGGCGCCTTTCTCGTCGGCAATTTTGGCGTAGAACACCATGTGCAGCATCAGGTCGCCCACCTCTTCTTTAATCTCGTCCAAGTCCTCGTCCAGGATAGCGTCCGCCAATTCGTAGGTTTCCTCTATTGTCAGGTTGCGTAGGCTCTGCAAGGTCTGCTTGCGGTCCCACGGGCACTGCTCCCGCAGCTCGTCCATGATGGTGAGCAAGCGTGCAAAAGCGTCGAGTTTATGTTGCATGGAAGTAATATTTTGTAATTTTGCCGCCGCAAAGGTACGGCTTGTGCGCAAAACATGAACTGAGCGTCGGGCTGCCTTGTTTAAAAATTAGTTACAGCAATAACCTAGTTGACAATTATTATGGAGTATTTATATGTCCTCGGCATCATCTTTTTAGTGTTCGGCCTGAGCTTTGCGCTGATCAACATCCGTCAAATCATGACCGGCAAGGAGTTTCGCGGCACCTGCGCGACGAACAACCCTATGCTCAAGAAAGACATAGGCGAATGTACAGTCTGCGGCAAAAAAGGCGACGAAGCCTGCCAAATGCCGGAGCCTGGCAAGGGCGGATTGCGTGGGGCTAGTGCCTAGCATTAACTGCTTGTTTGGCGCGCCACTTGCCGTAAAAAGAACGCAGAAAAGACCCGCCTACCAGCAAGCAGCCTAAGGCCAAGACCGGCACAGACAGCCACAAAGGCGCTACGAACGGCCCCAGTAAGCTGCTGATGAACAGTATGCCTACCAGCCGGGCGTACGGCTGAGGCGGGGCTTCTATTTGTTCCATCCCACCTGCAAAAAGCACCCACACATAAACATAGCGGAGGCTGCCCGCCAGCAATACCCAAGCGGATGCAGTGCCTTGCACATGGTGTACGCTTGCCAATACCAAGCACAGCAGCGCATCCGTCTCAATATCCAGTTGGCTACCGAGTGCTGTTGTCTGTGCGTACTTCCTGGCCAAATAGCCATCTATACCGTCTGATACCACTACCACTAAGAACGCGGCGAACAACCCGTAGTCGTGCCACCTCGCAAACTGACTGCCCGCCAGCAACAACAGCGCTAGCCGTGCCAGCGTGACCAGGTTGGCATACCCGCCCCAAGGCTTGTGCTTC
>JAAAOU010000116.1 GCA_009908745.1 Bacteroidota bacterium | reverse complement strand
GTGAAACTCGAATGGCCCCACTTCGATCGTCTCCATCTGCGCCAGCGGGAAATAAAGCACCACGGCTTTCTTTACCCAGGCGTTGACTTTCCAGTCGCCATCTTCGGTAGGCTCGGCTACGCGGAGCTTGCCTTGGTCGAGCTGCTCCATCACGTGGTAAATGGCTTCTTGCACCGGCTTTTCCTTGAGCTGGGAGCGGTCTTCCCAGGCGTTATCGATGAGTTGTTGCAGTTGTTCCATATCGGGATGTTTGAGAGCGCGAAGGTAAGGAATTATTGGGGAGGGGCGCTATAATTCGGCTACCTTCCAGTCTATCACCGAATGTTGGTTAGGGTTGAAGTTGACACCTATGCCGATGATGTTTTTTGTGGTGCTTTGGTATCGGGCGGCATATTCTTTTGAATGTATCTGCTCAAGCGCTGCCTCTGCTGATTGATTGAACTTGAATTCGAATATGTAGACATGCGTTGCAGTTTGCACTATGGCATCCGCCCGGCCTTTAGAGGAATGTACCTCGCTTTGGGCATAAACGCCCAGATAGTTAAAAATAAGGTGGATTAGCCCATGGTATAGACCTTCAGATTTTCGGTCAAAAACTTCATAGGGGAGGTCAGACAGGATAGCCTCCAAAATATTGCGCACCTCATCCAAGTCATTTCTCATGAAAGCTTGCTGCATATCTTGAATCGTTCGGCCAGTATTCAACCGGCTGGGATTGTGCGCCAACTCGTCGATCAGATGCTCGTACATGCTTTCTTGCACCTCGAGATTGGGGTAGCCCAAGAGGTATTCTCCGGTCATCCGGTTGGACGATTTTACCGTAAGGTAGCCTGCCTGGAACAGTAAAGGGACGAGCGTAAGGTTTTCAATATCAAAGCGCTCGAAAGCCGTATTATTCACTTCGATATTCTCCACTTGAAAAACGCCTTGCTCTTTCATTTGCTCAATCAAAAACATCGGGCTGCCGGAAGCAAACCAGAAATTGTAAAATGCTTTGTTGCTAAAGAAGTTAAGTATCCCAAAAGGATTATAAACTTTGTGCTCCCCGTCCCAAGAATACCCGTTATACCAGTCCCGCATTGCCTCAAGAAGGGCTGCCTCGCTGATTTCCAGAGCTGTTTTTGCGGACGCTATGTAATCTATAAAGTAATGTTCCAGCTCTTCTTGCGTGTATCCAGTCAGCGTGGCGTATTCGCGGTGCAACGTAAGGTCATTGAGGTTGTTGAGATGGGAAAACACCGAGACCTTGGCAAATTTGGAAACGCCGGTCAGCAAAACGAACTGCAAATTGGCATCCGAGCTTTTGATAATCCCGTAGAATTCACGCAGAATGTGACGATTTGCTTTCGCAGTATCCAAATCCTCTTCGCTTAGGTAATCCAGAATGGGCTTATCGTACTCGTCAATCAGCAACGCTATGGGTCCGTTCTTGGCAGCCACCTTTTCTATGAGTTCTACAAACAGCGATTTGTAATCCGGTGCAGCAAGGGTGATGCCGTAATGCTCTGCTTTTCGGTTCAGGTCGTATACCAGTGCATTGGCGAGGTCTTCCTGAGCGTAATTGATCTGGTCGAAAGAGAAGTGCAGCACCGGCGACTTGGCTGCCCAATCCCAGTGGCCCTCAATCCACAGCCCCTCAAACAAAGACTTCCTGCCTGCATACAAGTCGCGTATCGTGGTAAGCAGCAGGGACTTTCCAAACCGCCGTGGCCGGGACAGAAAGTAATACTTTCCCGTAGTGGCAAGCCGGTGGATATGTTCTGTCTTGTCCACATAGATGTAGTTGCCCTCCCGTAGTACCTTGAAATCTTGTATGCCGATAGGTAACTGCTTCATAAAAGCAATATAGCGAAAAAGGAAACAAGGAATAACGCAGGATAAAAAAATTGCCCAAAAACTTGCGCTGTATTACCCAAACAGGTAAATTTGTCAAAAATTACCCAATCAGGTAACCCAATATGGAGCCCACTGCTGAGGAAAAAATACTGGACGCTGCCCGAGAAGTCTTTATGACCAAAGGCTTCGCTGCTGCCCGTATGCAGGAGATTGCGGACCGGGCGGAGATCAACAAGGGGCTGCTGCATTACTACTACCGCAGCAAGAACAAGCTGTTCCGAGCAGTATTCGATGAGGCTTTCGCCAAATTCTCAGCGGGTATCAATCAGGTTTTTGAAGCGGATATCCCGTTGTTTGAGAAGATCGAGCAGTTTGTGGACCGCTATATCAGCCTGCTGATGCAGAATCCGGCTATGCCGGCCTTCGTTATCAGTGAGCTCAATCAGAAGGGCGAAGCTTTTGCAGAGGAACTGCTCAGCCGGCAGACCCGCCCCAATCCGCTGCCTTTGGTCATGCAGATTCAGCAGGAAGTAGCGGCGGGTACCATCAAGCCGGTCAACCCGATAGGCCTCGTACTCAACATGCTGTCGCTCTGCGTCTTCCCGTTCCTCGCCCGCCCGATGTTTCAGGGCATGATGCAGATTAGCAGCAAAATGTACGACGAGTTGATGCAGCAGCGCAAGCAGGAGGTGGCGGAGTTTGTCATTAGCGCCATCCGGAAGCCGTGATTTTTTTTTGGACTCAATTTACCCAAATGGTTAAAAATTGAAAATATGAGATACCTTCCTTTTTTATGCTTGCTATTAGCCTTGCCGGCCCGAGCGCAGGAGCCGCTCCGCCTTGAGCAAGCCTACCGCTTGGCCGAACAAGCCCACCCGCTTTCGGAGCAGGGCGGGTTGCTGCGCTCCGCAAGTGCGCTGCGGCAGGAGCAGGTCGACAAAGCGCGCTTGCCCCAAATCAGCTGGAACGCACAGGCGAGCTTGCAGAGTGAGGTGGTGGAGTTCCCCTTTGAACTGCCGATCCCGGGCGGTGCGGGTCTTGACCTGCCGCTCTACCGGTTTCAGACTACAGCCGATGCACAATACAGCC
>JAAAOU010000164.1 GCA_009908745.1 Bacteroidota bacterium | reverse complement strand
GGCGGGCGAAGTCCTCAAAAGAAGGATTGGTTAAAAATATAGCGTCTTGGCTGATGCCGGCTTGGCAAAGCGTAGCCGCCAAGAACAACAATAACGCGATTCGTTTCCTCATTTTATCAAATTTACTCGTACTGCCGGGCTAAAGAATCATTTTGTACCTCCTAAAACGCTTATAGTACTTCGGTTTGTTTAACGTTGACGGCACAAAACACGGCGGATCATCCCCTACACAACGTGTTCTGTTTGGGCTTTAGCATACGAAACGACAGTAAAATACCAGGGGGGCACCAAAATAGCGCTTCCCCCAGCCAGGCTATTTAAAGGCATTCAAGCCCGTCACATCCATACCCGTGATCAGCAGGTGGATGTCGTGTGTACCTTCGTAAGTCAGCACCGTCTCCAGGTTCATCATGTGGCGCATGACCGGGTATTCGTTGGTGATACCCATGCCCCCGTGGATTTGCCGGGCCTCCCGCGCGATTTCCAGCGCCATGTGGACGTTATTGCGCTTGGCCATGGAGATTTGGGCGGGGGAAGCTTTGCCTTTATTGGCCAGCGTGCCCAACCGCCAGGCCAGCAGTTGTGCTTTGGTGATTTCGGTGATCATCTCCGCCAGCTTCTTTTGCGTAAGCTGAAAGCCGCCGATAGGTTTGCCAAACTGTTCGCGCTCCAAGGAATAGCGCAGTGCGGAATCGTAGCAGTCCATAGCCGCGCCAATTGCACCCCAAGCGATGCCGTAGCGCGCTTTAGACAGGCAGGACAGCGGGCCGCGCAACCCTTTGATCTCCGGGAATACATTCTCCTTCGGCACCCTTACGTCTTCGAATACCAATTCGCCAGTGATGGAAGCCCGCAGCGACCACTTGCCGTGAATCTCCGGGGCACTGAAGCCGGGCGAGTCGCTTTCCACTACCATACCGCGTACTTTGCCGGTTTCGTCTTTGGCCCACACCACCGCCAAGTCTGCGACCGGCGAGTTGGTGATCCACATTTTTGCCCCGTTGAGGATGTAAGCGTCTCCATCGTCCTTGATGTTGGTCGCCATGCCGCCGGGGTTGGAGCCGTGGTCCGGTTCGGTCAAGCCAAAACAGCCGATCAGCTCGCCGCTGCCCAGCTTAGGCAAGTATTTCTTTTTCTGCTCCTCCGAGCCGTAGCGGAAAATGGGGTACATCACCAAAGAGCCCTGCACGGAAGCCATGGAACGCAGGCCCGAGTCGCCGCGCTCCAGCTCCTGCATAATGACGCCATAGGCTATTTCGTCCATGCCGCCACCGCCGTACTCTACCGGTAGGCTAGGGCCAAAAGCGCCGATTTCCGCCAGCCCTTGAAAAAGGTGCGTGGGGCACTCCGCCCGCTCGGCGTATTCTTCTATGATCGGGCTGACTTCCTGCTTGACCCAAGTCCGTACCGCATCGCGGGCTAGCAGGTGGTCGTCTTCCAGCAGCTCGTCCAATTGATAGTAATCGTGCCCTTGGAACCGGTCTTCCCGGGCCCTTTTCTCTATGGTGTCCGTAGCACCGTTTTCGTTGCTATGCATGTTATCTCGTATTTTGGTTTGGTTAGCGCTTTACCTAACAATTCTAGTTCCTTGACAATTCTTAACCGCCAAAGGTAATCATTTGTGCCTTTCCGCGCCATATTGTGCCGCAGATGCTACGTTTTTTTGACAGCACAGAGTACTTTTGGTGGCAAAACAACACCATGGCCATCATCGCGTTAGAAGGTATGCGGTTTCACGCCGCCCACGGTTACTACCCAGAAGAGCAAGAATTGGGCAATGATTTCCTGCTGGACATTCTAGTCAATACGGATGCTTCTGCCGCTGCTCAAACGGACGAGCTGTACGAAGAAGCGGAGGACGAGGAAGAAGAAACAAGCCCCAATACGGTCAACTACGAAACCCTCTATCTGATCTGCCAAGTAGAAATGCGCAAACCCACCAAGCTGCTGGAAACCTTGGTCAATAGAATTGCCGACCGGGTAGAACACCATTTTGACGACGTCAGCGGCCTCGTCGTACGCTTGCGCAAACTGAACCCGCCGCTCGGGGGCCGGGTAGACTGCGCCTGGGTGCTGGCTAGCCGTGGTGACTTGGATGTGGCGTACATGCAGCTGATTAAAAAGTTGGCGTGATTGTGCTATTTGTTACGTTACAGCCCAAGCCCCGTCTAAATCATCAAAACATAATCTATGACTCACACGAAATCATTCCGTCTTTACCGTCGTGCCCTTGCTATCGTACTGGCTGCTGCTTTTACCGTGGGCTGTACGACACAGCAAATTCAGCAAACATTAGACACCATCGCGCAAAGCGGGGCCTTGTCCGAAGAGGAGGTAGGCCGTGGCTTGAAGCAAGCCTTGGAGTTCGGTATTTCAGAAGGCGCGCAGCGCTTGTCCCAAGAGAACGGCTACTTCAAGAGCCCCTACAAAATCCTTTTGCCGGAAGAAGCCCGCAAAATTACCGACCGCCTGCAGAACGTGCCTGGCTTTTCGCAGGTGGAAGAAGTGGTGCTGGAGAAAATCAACCGGGGCGCGGAAGATGCCGCGGCCAAAGCCAAGCCCATATTTGTGGATGCCATTAAGTCGATGTCTTTCCGGGATGCCATGAATATACTTATGGGCGATAAGGATGCCGCGACGCAGTACCTGCACCGGGTGACTTACCAAAGCCTGTACCGCGAGTTCAACCCCGTTATCGTCAATTCGCTCGACAAGTTCAATGCGCGCGACTACTGGTCAGACGCGGTGAACGCTTACAACAAAATACCATTTGTGGACAAGGCCAACCCGGACCTAGACGACTATGTCACCGGAGAGGCACTCGAAGGCCTGTTTGCCATGGTGGAAAAGAAAGAACGGGAAATCCGGAATAACGTAAGCGCGCGGAAAACGGACCTGCTGCGCCGGGTGTTTGCCCGCCAGGATTAAGCATG
>JAAAOU010000483.1 GCA_009908745.1 Bacteroidota bacterium | reverse complement strand
CCGGCAAGCAGGTGGCTGAACGGCTGGCTGTAGGGGCCAACCTCAAGGTGATCACCTCGCAGATGGAGCGTTACAGTTCCTTTGGCCTGGGGATGGACGCCGCCGCTACCTACTTCGATACCTCTAGCAACTTCGTGGCTACTATGGTATTCCGCAATATGGGCCGGCAGCTGTCTTACTTCCGCGATGGCGACCCCGAACCATTGCCCTTCGAGATTCAAGTCGGTGTTTCCAAAAAACTGCGCTACCTGCCCTTCCGCTTTTCGGTCATCTACCGCCACCTCAACCGCTGGAATATCCTCTACGACGACCCCAACGCGGAGCCCTCGGTGCTCTTCTTGGGCGAGGAGCAATCCGAGCAGAGCGAAACCAGCCTTTGGTTCGACAACTTCTTCCGGCACTTCGTCTTCAACGGGGAGTTCCTTATCGGGCCCAAGGAGAATTTCCGGCTGCGGGTAGGCTACAACCACTTCATGCGGCGGGAGCTTTCGGTGGACGGTTTCGGCAGCTTGGCGGGCTTCAGCTTTGGCGTCGGCTTCAAGGTGAGCCGCTTCCGGATCGACTACGGGCATCAGTCTTTTCACCTTGGGGGTGGGCTGAATCATTTTAGCATTTCTACCAGTATTCTGGAGTTTACTAAGGGGTAGCCATCAAATGCAACACGCTAAAATTTAGCTGCTCCCCCAAAATCCCTTAATTTTGCGGCGCTTTAGAAGCTGTTTGAGTTTGGTTTCTGGAATTTATTATGAGGCATTTTTTCGCCAATCAAGGCGTCAAAACCGGAGTTTAGCAGCGCTAAATGCCCCGACAGCTTGTCGGGGTTGGTAACGCAGAGTGGCGGAAAAAGGGCCATAAGAAAACCTGAAGATTAAATTTAAACAGCTTCTTAGAGAACTAATTTTTTTCTCTGCCCATTGTGTGGGAAATGAAGTCGATTACCGTTCTCTACCATTAATCTATTGCCCATTCGTAAGGAGCAATAACTAAACAGCAAAATTACCATGATCAACATCACTTTCCCAGACGGGAACGTACGGCAGTACGAAGCAGGCACTACCGCCATGGACATCGCCAAGTCCATCAGCCACGGCTTGGCCAAGAAAGTCCTTTCGGCAAAAATCAACGGCGAAGTGTGGGACGCCACCCGCCCCATTCACGAAGACGCTACCCTGCAACTGCTGACGTGGGACGACAAAGACGGCAAAATGACCTTCTGGCACTCTTCCGCCCACCTTATGGCGGAGGCCTTGGAGGCACTATACCCTGGCATCAAGTTCGGAACGGGCCCTGCTACCGACGGCGGCTTCTACTACGATGTGGATACCGATGGGCACACCATCTCAAGTGATGACTTCCCCAAGATCGAAGCGAAGATGCAAGAGCTGGCGCGGCAGAAAAACGAGTATGTCCGAAAACCCATCTCCATCGACGAGGCCATCGACTTTTACAAAGAAAAAGGTGACGAATACAAGCTGGAGCTGCTGGAGAAACGCCGGGAAGAAGGGGCAGACATTACCCTTTACCAGCAAGGTGACTTCATCGACTTGTGCCGCGGCCCGCACGTGCCCCATACTGGCTATATCAAAGCCATTAAGCTGACGAAGGTGGCCGGCGCGTACTGGCAGGGCGACGAAAACCGGCAGCAGCTCACGCGGGTGTACGGCATCACCTTCCCCAAGAAGAAAGAACTTGACTTGTACGAGAAGATGATAGAGGAAGCAAAGGAGCGCGACCACCGCAAGCTTGGCGCCGAGCTGGAGCTGTTCATGTTCTCCGAGCGGGTAGGGCAGGGACTGCCGATGTGGCTGCCTAAAGGCAACCAACTGCGTGATCGCCTGATGAACTTCCTGCGCGTGGAGCAGGAGAAGCGCGGCTACAAGCTCGTTACTACGCCCCATATTGGCAAAAAGGACCTGTACGTCACCTCCGGCCACTATGAGAAGTACGGCGAAGACAGCTTCCATCCTATCTCCACCCCGCGGGAGGGCGAGGAGTTTTTGCTCAAGCCCATGAACTGCCCGCACCACTGCGAGATTTTTGCGCACCGCCCCCACTCTTACCGCGACCTGCCGCTGCGCATCGCGGAGTTCGGAACAGTCTACCGCTACGAGCAGAGCGGGGAACTGCATGGCTTGTCGCGGGTACGCGGCTTTACGCAGGACGATGCGCACATCTTCTGCACGCAGGAGCAACTGAAGGGTGAATTCCTGAACGTGCTGGACCTGACCAAGACGGTGCTAGCCAAGATGGGCTTCGAAGAATTTACGGCACAAATTTCCCTGCGCGACCCGGAAACCCCCGAGAAGTACATCGGCAGCAAATCCAACTGGGAAGCCGCCGAGCAGGCTATCATCGACGCCACCAAGGAGGCCGGGCTGAATACCGTCACCGAGCTGGGCGAAGCGGCTTTCTACGGCCCGAAGCTCGACTTCATGGTCAAAGATGCCTTGGGCCGCTCTTGGCAGCTGGGCACCATTCAGGTCGACTACAACTTACCCGACCGCTTTGAGTTGGAGTACGTGGGCGCAGATAATGAGACGCACCGGCCCGTGATGATCCACCGGGCACCGTTTGGCTCTATGGAGCGTTTTATCAGCATCCTCATTGAGCATACCGGTGGCAAGTTTCCGCTGTGGCTGGCCCCCGAGCAATTCGCTATCCTACCCATTAGCGACCGTTTCAACGAGTACGCGGCCAAAGTGGAGCAAGAGCTGGCGCAACACGACATCCGGGGCTTCGTGGACGACCGCGGTGAGAAGGTGGGCCGGAAAATCCGCGATGCCGAAGTGAAGAAAGTGCCTTTTATGCTCATCGTAGGGGAGAAGGAGACCGAAAACGGCACGCTGTCCGTACGCAAGCAAGGCGATGGGGATGTCGGCACGATGACGGTGGCCGAGTTTGCCGCTTACTTCCAGCAACAATCGTAACTGACGAAGTCGCAAGTCGCCGGGCTGTCTTTATGGATAGCCCGGCGGCACTTGCGCTTAGAACTTGTAGCGCCTTAGTCACGTTGTGTATACAGTCAACGGTTGCTATAAATTAAAAACATTTAACATATAGCTTGATTTTTAATAAAAAAACAGTACTTTACGGTACTACTGTGAAAGACCCGAGTTTATGAAGCATACTTTACCCCTTCTCTTCCTTTTTTTGTTGGCCGGTCTAGGACTAACGGCTCAGTCTAGCGTCAGCGACCGCTTCGCTTTGGAGAAAGAGCGCACTCAGTCGGCGGCGCATACCATCAAGATTTTCCCCAATCCCGCAGTGGATTACATCAGCATCGACGGCGAAGCCAAGGTCGATCGTTTGGTCATTTATAGCCTGATAGGGCGCAAGATGAAAACGTTCCACACCCAAAATGGCGACAAGTACGATGTGACGGATTTGCCGAAGGGCATGTATCTCGTACAGTTTCTTGCTAAAGGAGACCAAATCCTTACGACTAGGCGTTTGCAGAAGCAGTAGTCCTTACTTGTCGTAAAAGCCAGTATAGAACTCGGGTAAATGGCGTAGGGCGGCCAGTTCCCGGTACGCCGTGCGCGCTTCCTTAGCTGGATATCCGAAATAGACTTTCCCCCCTTCTAGGCTCTTGGACACCCCGGATTTCGCCAGTATGACGGCTTTGGCACCGATGCGTAAATTTTGTGCAATACCTACCTGCCCGTACATTACCACTTCATCCTCCACTACCGTATTCCCCCCTATGCCGACCTGCGCGGCAAATAAGCAACGCTTACCGACCACTACATCGTGGCCAATATGCACTTGGCAGTCGAGCATGCTGCCTTCCCCAATGATAGTATCTCCGGAAACGCCTTTGTTGATCGTGCAGCCGGCACTGATACGCACGCCGTCTTCCACGATTGCCCGCCCGCCGGAACGCCATGGCTGATAGCCGGCCTCCGTTTTCTTAAAGTAGAAAGCATCAGAGCCGACGATGGCCCCCGACTGCACCTCCACGCCTGCGCCCAGTTGTGAGTACTCGTGAATCACCGCTTGCGCGTGTACGCGGCAGTGCGGCCCGATTTGCACGTGTGGCCCGATGATGGCATTGGGCTCCACAACCGCCGTGGGGTGGATGTCTGCCGTATCACTGACGGCGGCGGTCAAGTGTTGAATAGGCCGCTGTTGCAGCACGATACGGTTGTAAGCCTCGAAGGGATTGTCGCAGACAAGCAGCGCTTTGCCAGCCGGGCATTCCACCTCCGCATTAATGAGGATGACGGAAGCGTCGGACTGTAGAGACTTCTTGAAATATTTCGGGTGGTCCACGAAAGTGATGTCTCCGTTTTCAACCTGGTGGATTTCGTTGATGCCGGTAGCCTGCAAGCGCTCGTTGCCGATCAGTCGAGCATCGAGCTCTTTGGCTAGTGCCGCGACGGGTATAGGAGTGGAAAACTTCATAGATGGTGATTTGTTACGCAAATTAAGCTAATTTCCCAGACTCATGCCCGTAGGCATCATACAGTTTTTCCTTGCCGACAAAGGCTACGGCTACATTCGCGTGCCGGAGAGCCGCGAGGAGTTTTTTGTACACCGCAAGCAGTTGCAGCAACCCGTAGACCGTGGGATGAAAGTACAATTTACCGTCCGCGAAAACAAGCAGGGGGCTTACGCGGCGGAAGTGCGGGTGGTGGAAGAGGAGTAGGCCAAGGCGGTTGAAGTTGGCATGGCGACTAGGTTTCGCCGTGGCAGCGGACGGTGGCTATGGAAGCACCTCTTCTAGCAGGACGACTTCATACCCCACTACTACCATCAGCCAGGCTTTGAAATCGCCGTGCTGAGCGATATCTTCGTGATTGAGATAGCGCTTGAGCTGTGTGCGGCCTTCATCGGCTTTTTCTTCGAGCTTGCTCCGCTCGCTCTTTTGGAGGTATTTGAGCTCAATCAAGTGCTGGCATTTGGGCTGTAGTATGGGGGGGCGGCGAAAGAGCGCCACGTCGGCATAGCCTTGACCGATAGCGTATTCGCTGTATACTGCGTAAACACCGGCCGGGACGAGCAAGGATAGTAAAGCTATTTTGACCGCCTTCTCGTTGAAGCCGCGCGCATCGCGATTATCGAGACGCTGTAGTACCGTCTCCAAAGCCTCTGCCAGCGGGTGCATGTCGTTTTCTAGCGCCAGGGAGGCAATCCGTTGATTGAGGCGCAGCTCGTCGGCCTGTAGCGCAGCCCGTTGCAGCAATACCTGCTGGAAAAAATCATAGTACAGCCCCTTGATGACGTAGTTGGGGACGTGGAAATCCATAAAGCCCAGCTCCGACCCTTTGATCGTCAATAGCCCTAAATAAAATAGCAAGCTGGCAAAATCGCCTCGTGTCCATTGTTTTTCAAAGCTGAACAGCTCCGTGATCGGCTCCCGGACGCTTTCCTGTTGCAGCACTTCTTCCAGCAGCTGGTAATTGCGCTCCTTGTCCCCCACGCGCAACATACGACGTATTTTGCCGTAATCACTGGCTACATTGGCGTCTAACAGCTTGGTGGGATATTTGCCGTACTGAGCAAAAGCAGCGGCAAAGTAGAGTACCATATCCGGGTTGTAAAGCTGATGGTCGACTTCGCTATTAAAGCGGTAGCCATTGTACCAAGCGCGTACGTCCGCCATGACCCCCGGCAGTTCGCCTTCGGGCACGCCTGCCATTTGCAGCAGACTGGCCGTTTCGGCTTCGGTAAAGCCCATGAAGTCGTGCATGTTGAAGTCGAGCGTAAGGTCAGTACCAATATTGTAGCCACTCGTCAAGCTGTCGAGGGTGACCGGAGAAACGCCAGTGATGAAAATACGGTCGACCACGCCAGCACCGGTGCCTTGTTTGAGAACCTCGTAGAACTTGCGTACAAAGCCGTTTTGGCTGACAATGGCCTTGAAGTCGTCGTAGTTGAAAGCGATAATCTCATTGGTGAAGTGGTCGTATTCGTCAATGAGCACGAAGAGTTTTTCGCCTTTATGGGCTTTCGTTATACTGATAAAGGCTTGCAATGCCAAGGAAGGGTATTCGGCTTGACGTATCCTTTCTCGATCCTCTGCAGCGTAAATTTCAGGATAAGTCCTCATCGTCTCGATGATACCGTCCTTTACCTTTGACAAAAAGTGCTTGTAAACATCCTCTGGCCGGGAGGTTTCCACGCCACTGAAATCCAACTTAAGCACGAGGTACGCGTTGGCGCGGGGCGTGGGGTGCTGTCCAATGTAGTACTGGCCAAAGAGGCGTTGGAAATTATCTTTATGTGCCTTGCCATAGTAGTGTTCCATGATGGAAACCGAGAGGCTCTTGCCGAAGCGTCGAGGGCGTAGGAAGGAGTGGTAGCGTGTATTCAACTGGTCTAGGTGCGCCAAAAAACGAGTACGATCTAGGTAGAGGTACCCTTCTTCGGCAACTATACCGAAATCACTGATCCCGTATGGAAAACGTACGTTGGTCATGGCACTTCCACTTTTACAGCAAATATAAAGAAAAGGGGCACGCCCCGCTTCGCGCGGCTTACTATTCATTCTCCAGCTCTACCAGCCGCGCCTGAATACGTTTCCACTCCTCCCGCCGGTCGACGATGACGGGCTCGGCAGCCCGCACCTCGCAATCGCGCAGTGCACAGCGCTCGCAGGTTTTGTTAACCACCCGGTGTTGTATGGCGGGGTCTTCCAGAAAGCCGATGCGTTGCTGTGTATCCGGCGTGATGAGGATGCCTATCGTTACGCTGACGTTGCGGTTGGGGGTAGGGTAACCGGGGCGGGCGATGGTCAGGCAGAGGTACTCGTCCTCGGTGCCGAAGTAGTGGGAACGTTGGGCGCGCACGATATTGTCCACGTACTTGCCCTCCTGCTGCATTTCGTGCAGGTCTTTGAGCAAGGACAGCGCTACCCAGCGTCGGCAGTAGTGCTCGAACAGGCCATTGCCGTGAGGATGGTGCCGGCGGTTGAGGTGCAGCTCTTTGTCGACTTCGAAGATATCCCTCTGCGGGTCGTGCAAGAAGCGGAGGAAAAAAATCTTGCCCATGCCGAAGTACCGGGGCAAGATGTTAGTCAGCCGGTGGTAGTACATCTCCGGGCTGGCTTCATAGCGCTTCATAATGCTGAGGAAGGCTTCCCCGTCCCAAGTTTTGCGGGCGAAGAACTGTTTCATATCATCGATGATAGACTGCAGAGGCAGGTGCAGGGCTACCGAAAAGTAGATCGCCTTGGAGTGGTTGATCACCTCCTCGAATACCCGGCCACGCAGCAGGGAAGACGTATTCGCCCGTTCCGCCAGCTGCAAGGTCTCAAAGCCAATTTCCTTGCCAAATTGAAAGGCTTGCTGCATCGGGCTCAGCTTGCTGTTGAGCAGCAGCTTTTTGCCTTTGGGGATAAAGAGGGAACGTAGCTTGTGCAGCTCCGGGTAGGGGTCCAGCCCTTTGTCGACAATCTCGTATTCAAATTGGTCTTCCAATATCCGGCGCAGCTTGGCTACCGGTATCGGCCGGCTGTCGGCAATGCCGTTTTGCCGTATGAAATCCAAAGCTGACTCCTCTAGTTCCTCAAAATAGTTGTTGTGCAACTCCAAGTACGCGCGTAGTGCCCCGAAGTAGAAGTTTTCCTCACGCAGCGCATAGTTTCGGGAAAGTTCGAGCAGGGTAGAAATGAAAGCGCCCACCCGCGTTGGGGCATTGGCGATGATTTCAGCCACCTTGGCCAATTCGATGCCAAAAAGGTCAAGCGGCAGCTCATTGAGGAAGTTAGACTGCAGAAGCTCCCCCACAGGGGCCATGTTCGGGCTGAGTTCCGTGGAGGTGAGCTCTTCCGGTGCAACTTCCAAGGCTTCTGCCAGCGCCTCGATTTTATCCGGCTTGGGATATTTTTTGCCCTTTTCAATCTCATTAAGGTAAGATACGGACATGTGTGCCCGCTTGGACAAATCGGAGAAAGACAACTGCTTTTTCTTCCGTAATTGCTTGACTTTCAAGCCAAAAACTATTCGCTCGTTCTGTGTCTTGCTACTCATATAGCCCAAAAGTAAGGCTAATTTAGCGAATATTCGCAACAAGTGTGTCGTATCCTTGCGGCGGGCAGCAGGAAAAACGGGCTGTCAATTTTTTATCTTTGCAACCAATGAACAACTATGCCGTAAAACAGTATTGAGAAATAAAAAGCCCTTGTGTACAGTTGGTCATTAGCCAATACCGCAAGGCACGCTGCGCAATAAAAAGCGAACCCCATTGTTATCGACGCGGCGTTTTTGCTCAGACAACTACCTGATGATGAGAACTATACTAAAGGGATGCCCCACGGTCCTGTTAGCTAGCTTACTGGTCCTGCTAGTCAGCTCGCCGGCCACTGGGAAAACGCCCACTTACGACGAGGCTGTAGTCAAAGATCGGCTGCAGGAGATCGAAGACCCGCTCTTCGAATTGAAGTACAACAACGTGGTAAGGGGCTACATCACGGGCTACCTGATCCGCAACCGCAGAAGTGCAGAGCTTATCACCGGCCGGTCTTTGCTCTATTTCCCCATCATAGAATCCTACTTGCAAGCAGAAGGGATGCCCGAAAAGCTCAAGTACTTGCCTGTGGTGGAGTCTGCTCTGCGGCCCCACGCCATTTCCCCCGTAGGTGCCTGCGGCCTTTGGCAATTCATGCCGGGCACCGCCTCCGACCACGGTCTCCGGATGGACGATTACGTGGATGAACGCCTAGACCCGCACAAGTCCACCAAGGCTGCCTTGGGCTACCTCAAGCGCGAGTACGAGAAGTACGGCAGCTGGCAATTGGCTCTTGCCGCTTACAACGGAGGCTCCGGCCGCGTAGCCCGGGCTGTCAAGCGGGGACGCAGCAAGGACTTCTGGCGCATACGGCGTTACCTGCCGCGAGAAACCCGCAATTACGTGCCGGCATACATCGCCGCTACTTACCTGATGGAGCATTACAAAGACCACGATATAGCACCAGACTATCCGGAGCTGGAGTTGCAGATTACGGAGTCTATCAAGCTTCACAATGCCATCAGCTTCTACCGTATCGCCCAGCTTACCGGCTTGACGATCGAGACCATCGAAACGCTCAATCCAGCCTACAAACGAGACCTTATACCCGCCAATGATCGGGGGCATTACCTCATTTTGCCCAAACGGGTGATGCCGGCGGTGGAAGATTACCTGAAAGCCCAACGCCTTGATCACTTTTCCACTGACCTTCTCGATGATGAACCAGTGGAGGCCCTTACGGATGCCCCGAAAGAGAAGTACGAGCGTACCCTTTACTACGCCACAGGGGGAGAAACAATGGCCCAAGTCGCCCATAAGCTGAAATGCTCTGTACACCAGTTGAGGGCTTGGAACCCAGCTCAACCGGATACCCTGAGCGATGGGCAAGCATTAGCTGTCTACTTTCCTAAGGAGCTGCGCCGCTTCCAACCGTTTAAGCCCGTGCCTCTACTGAAACGCTTGCCAACGCTTCGGCCGAGCGGCACGAAAGCCATACGTCCCCAGCAAGTAGACGAAGTCCCAAAACTCGGTCGGCTACTTGTTTTCTATACCGTACAAGAACGGCAGAGCCTGCGTGAATTTGCCCTGAAGCATTCCTACATTTTCCTGCCCGACTTGCTGCATCTCAATTCGCTTGATCCGGACGACAAACTGAAACCGGGCGATGCGGTGAAAGCCGTTTGGAGGAGCCAATAAAAAAACAGCGGCCAGTTGCGAACCTAGGAAGTTTGCAACTGGCCATTTTATTTCCTATTTACAGCATTGGAGTGGCTAGGGCGGCACAGATTTAGTAGCTTTGGGCGATCGTCCGGCGGTTATTTTCTGGGCGGTGTTGGCTGCGTACATGGTATTTAATTTGGTTTACCCCAAATTTAGCCTGCAAAACAGCGGCGCCGCATGAGAATTGTCAAGCCAAGCGGCTGAAAAAAGTCAATCACGAACGCTACCGTAGATGCTTCCGGGTTTTAACTTCAGACAGTTGAACATATACCGCGTCCCTTCTACCTTTATGAATGTAAGGGTAGCGGTTATCCTGCTCGTTGCCGATGTGCTTGTCAGTATTTTTGGCTTTATCCTTATAGAAGGCTACTCCTTGGTCGAGGCGCTCTACATGACTATGATTACCCTCTCCACGGTCGGGTTTACGGAAGTACAGCCCCTCAGTCCGCCGGGGCAGCTATTTACCTCCGTTCTCATTTTGGCGAATATCGGTATCTTCGCCTACGCGCTGGCCGTGTTTTCCTACTACGTTATACAAGGCGAGATTTTTAAGAAAATGCACCTGAACATGATCAACAGCTCCATCGAAAAGCTGCAGGACCATATCATTATCTGCGGGTTCGGCCGCTACGGGCGGGAAATCGCCACGCACTTTAGCCAGCACAATATCCCATTTGTGGTAATAGAGCTGGACGAGCAAAAAATTGACTTGATACAAAAGAGCGAAGACAAATACCTCTACTTGCAGGAGGATGCGACCCACGATGAGGTGCTGTTGAAAGCGGGTATAGAGCGGGCCAAGGCTATGATTTCC
Organism: Bacteroidota bacterium; assembly: GCA_009908745.1. Lineage (GTDB taxonomy): Bacteria > Bacteroidota > Bacteroidia > Chitinophagales > Saprospiraceae > Phaeodactylibacter. The sequence goes on along the minus strand of JAAAOU010000483.1, from coordinate 6,496 downwards.
GCACTGTCGGATGACTCTGACAACGTCTTCGCCGTGCTGACCGCCCGGCAGCTCAGCCCCAAGCTCAACATCATCAGCCGGGCCAAGGACTTTCGCTCCCAGAAGAAGCTGCTGATGGCGGGCGCTGACCATGTGGTGATGCCGGAGCAGATTGGCGGCTTTTATATGGCGACCTTGGTCAGCAAGCCGGGGGCTGTAGAGTTCTTTTCCTTTATCACCAACGAGTACCGCTCCGATATCGGCTTCGAGGAAGTCCCTTACGATGACTTGCCCGACAGCTGCCAGGGCAAATCCCTGCGCAACCTCAATTTGCGGAAGGAAACCGGCACCAATATCATTGGCTACAAAGCACCGGACAGTACCTATCAGGTCAACCCTGACCCGGATACGGTCCTAAGCCCAGGGGCTAGTTTTATCGTACTGGGCAGCCATGAGCAGTTGAAGAAACTGCGGAGGTATATTGAGCATTTTGATGAACAGTAATCTTGCCTACCGCTCAAAGAACCCCACACTCCCCCCGACCCAGTCCTTATCCCGGTTGTACCGCACCCCCACCATAATCCCTTTGCTCAGGCGGGCGAGGTTATTGACGAGGCGGGGACGGGGCGCGCCGGGTTCCCAAAGCATCAGCATGCGGATTTCGCACTTGGAGGGCTCGGAAGTGGTCTCTACCACCGGCGCGTACTCCACTTTACGCTGCAGAATGTAATTCTCCGGGTCTTTGATGGCTTCCAAGTCGTGCCGGTTGATGTTGATGATAACGCCGGTACCGGCAAAGGAATACAGGGGCTTGAGTACGTAATTGTGTAAGTCCTTAGGCAGTTCCTCCAGATCGCTCAGGAAGTACGACTTGGGTACGTAGGGGCTGTCGAGCAGCGGCAGGGTGTGCTTGCTAATGCGGAAAAACCAGTTGGGGTGGCCCACATACTCCACATCGTGCTCTTGGGTGAAGTAAAACTCGCGCTTCAGGTCATCCCGTTTGATGAGTTCATCAAAAATGACGCGGTTGAAGATGCGACGCACCTGTATTTTTCGGTCGCCTTTGTAGTAGAAGACCTTTTTACCCTCCACCTTCAGTTCGCTTACGCAGACAGTCTCTATGCCGATTTTGGCTTTCGCCACGATGAAATCAATGCCCGTCACCTGTTTTTGGGGTTCCACTTCCAAGAGTATCACTTCTTCCGGGGCGTGGTCCCCTACGATAATGCTACGGAGCAGCTCGATGTACTCATCCGGTTGCAGGCCGCCAAACAGATGGCTGTGGGTGTCGGGGATATCGTACACGGCCCGGTAACCATGGGCGACCATATCTTGGAAAAAGTAGAGCGAGGGAAAGCCCTGCACTTCGATGAGCTGCGGGGAAAGTGTGCCATCGGGGTTGGTGCAGATGCCGAAATCCATTTGCAGAAAAGTGGTGTGCGGTGTTTCCCCCGGCACCATCTGCCCGGCCAGCAGCGCCCCTTCAGAGCGTTCCCGGAAATCCGGTGCTACGATGACATCCGTAATTTGTTCCACTGCTTCGAAGAGCTGCGCCTTAAGGTCATTGGGCACGAAAACCGGGGTTTCCGCGATACGAAAGGGCGGCAAAAAGTTGTGTTGTTTTTCGACCCACTGCAGCAAGGCCTGGTAGCGGTCCGGGGTGTAAGCGGCATTGAACGCTTTACGCAATTTAGGGTTCATGGATGTTGCGTTTGGGGCTTGCCGCCCGAGCTGTCACGCCGGTACGGCTGCCTCCCGCAACTGTCGTATAGCACGGTGCAGGAAAAGCGGCAGCACAATCTCGTGCGTCAAGCCAATTTTATCAGAATCATTCATGTGCTTGATCATCCGCATGTACTTATCTTGGCCATGCTCATCGATGATCTGCTTGCTACGTTTGGGGTCTTGAAAATGCTCCAGCATGCCCTCAGGGTCCGCTTCGGGGTGGAACTGCGTACCGATGATAGTATCGGAAAAGCGGATAGCCATGACGGCCCGCTCTAAAGGCACATGCGGCCTGATTTTTTCCAACGCCAAGATTTCCGCCCCCATCTCGTCTATACGTTTCTCATCGGGTTGTATGCACTGCCAGTGCCGGAAATCGGCAATGTAGAATGGGTTGGGCAGGCCTTCGAAATTGGGCTCCATAGCCCCGGCATCCGTCATGTGGCAGCGGAAGGTGCCGAAGGATTCCGATTTGCGCTCCGTCACTTTAGCTAGCCCAAAATGATGGACTGCCATCTGAAAGGAGTGGCAGATGAAAAAGACGTGCTTTTTGCGGTTGCCCGGCACTTGGTTCCAATCCCACAGCTGCTGCATCCAGTCGAAGTAGGCTTTGTCCCACTGCCCGTCCCCGTCGAACGGGCTGCCTGGCCCGCCGGTAGAAATATAGATGTCATAGTCCATACCCGGCAGTTCCGCGTTGCCGCGTACATCAAACAGCCGCCACTCGTAGGCTTTTTCGAATCGGGCTACGATAGATTTAATGCAGCGCATACCTTGATTGGGTGCGCCGTCGTACATATCCAGAATGGCCAATTTCAATGGTTGCATAGCAGTAGTGGTTAAGCAGCAATTAAACAGTTTATGGTGCGAAAAAGATGCCGCCCAAAGGTATACATTTATTGCTGCACCGCTTGCTTGACAAAGCTACCCCAAGTCAGGTTGTCCTTGCCGTCTTCTTGTGCCTGGGCGCGCTCTATCGCGTAGTTGGCCGCGGTTTCCACCACCCAGTCAAAGTTCTCCTGGCCCACAGAATGGTAGTCGGCGTCTGGTGCCGGATTGCAGAAATCTATGGCGTAAGGCACACCGTCGCGGATCGCCAATTCCACCGTATTGAAGTCGTAGCCCAGCGCCTGGTTGATACGCAGCACATACTCTTCCAGCAGCTGATGCATTTCTTGGCTGATGTTAAAATCAGCAACATACCGCAGGTGGAAAGGATTGCGAGGCTCGTAGTGCATCACCCGCACATACTTACCGCCTATGCAGTAGCAACGGAAGTACGACTCAAAGTCAATGGCCTCCTGCAGCATCATCACCAGCTGGCCGGTCTCGTTGTAGGCACGGAAGAAATCGTCGGCGCTGTCCAGCTTATACACGTTTTTCCAGCCGCCGCCGGCGTAGGGCTTCATGAAAGCCGGAAAACCAACGTACTGGAAAATACCCTCCCAGTCCAGCGGGAACGACAGGTTAGAGAACGACTCGGCTGTGGTATCGTCCGGGTGGTCCTTGGAAGGCAGCAGTACCGTCTTGGGAACGGGCACGCCGATGTTTTCCGCCAGGGCGTTGTTGAAGAACTTCTCGTCTGCACTCCACCAGAAGGGGTTGTTGATAACCGCCGTGCCGCTGATGGCCGCGTTTTTGAGAAAAGCCCGGTAGAAGGGGACGTCCTGAGAGATACGGTCGATGATAACGGCGTATCCCGCGGACTGGGCCTGCACCACCTTGTCGATGCTCACCGCTTCGGCAGTAATACCGTCCACGTTTTTGCTGTTGATACGCTCGATTAAGGCCGGCGGGAAGGTGCGCTCTTGGCCAAACAGAATGCCAATTTTTTTCATATTCGTATAAGTGGTTTTATGCGTTTGTTGTTGCCGATCGCTGCGCTTGCTGGCCGGCAGCGGTTGGCGGTTTAAATCAAAGAAAGATAGTGGGGGAACATCTCCCGCCACAGCGGCCAGTCGTGCTCTTTCCAGCCCCGCATGTCCAGCCAGTGGTGGATACCTTTCTGATTGAGCAGGTGCGACATCTGCTTGTTGGCCGGCAGGCAGATGTCCCATTCCGAAGTGCCCAGCACAATATTCATCTGCCAAAGGGCAGGGTTATTGTCGTTGGGCAGGAAATCTACTGGGTTGTTAAAGTACACATTATCGTCGTAATGCCCATCCATAAACGACTTAATATCGAAAGCGCCGCTCATGCTGAACAGGTGGCTGACCACCTCGGGGTGGCGGAAAGCAAAGTTGCCGGCGTGGTAGCCACCGAAGCTCACACCGGAGATGGCGACTTTGCCGGTGCCGGTATTCCAACGTACGCCCGCGACGATTTCATTAAGCACCATTTGATCGTACCAGATATGGTTTTGCACGCGCTGTGCCGGGTGGATATGTTTGTTGTACCAGCTGTGGGCGTCGATGCTATCGGGGCAGAATATCTGTATAAAACCCCGCTCTAAAAACCAGGCGGCCGTTTCGATCAGCCCGAAATCCTTGGCTTCATAGTAGCGGCCCTGCGTACAGGGGAAGTGGATCACGGGGTAGCCTTGGTGGCCGAAGACGAGCATTTCTATATCTTTGCTCAGGGTGGGCGAGTACAATTTGTGGTAAGCTTCTTTCACAGGCACGGGTTTAGCCGAAAACTTTCGTGTTTGGTAATTGTATTTTTTACACTTAGGCAAAAGTACGGGCTTTTTGGTAATATCAAAATACTAAGGGGTTGATTTGCAACTGCTTAAAGCGCAGCTGGCGCAATAGCCTATTCCGTATGTCTTTTGTTGGCCGCCGAATGCAAAACAAAATTTGGCGAAAGCCGCTTTCTGATCCAGTTAACAGATAACCTACATGTCATTTTTCAACAGAGGCAAGCCGGGCAAAAATCGCTTGCTCCAGCGTATTTTTTTCCGCCCCGAGGCTGGCACGGAGCTGCACGCCATGGAGAATGTGGTGTCCAAAGCGCTGAAGCGCGAGGTTAAAGTACGTATTGTGTTGCCGCCGGGCTACTACACCTCCACGCGGGCCTACCCTAGCATATACCTCAACGATGGGCAAGACTTGGAAGCCTTGGGCCTGCTGCCAACCCTCGACCGGCTGTATGCACAGAAGAAGGTCGCCCCTTTTGTCCTAGTGGCTATCCATGCCGACAAGCACCGTATGCAGGAGTACGGCACGGCTGGCCAGCCCGACTACAAGAAGCGCGGGCGGAAAGCAGCGGCTTACACCCGGTTTTTGCGCCGGGAGCTGATGCCTATGCTGCATCAGCGGTACCGCTTGCTGGATGGGGCAGCACAACGCGCTATTGCGGGCTTTTCCCTGGGCGGCCTGTCAGCTTTCGACATCGCCTGGAACCACCCGCAGGACTTTGGCAGGGTTGGGGTCTTTTCCGGCTCCCTCTGGTGGCGGTCCAAAGCCTTCAAGCCCAGAAAGCCCGATGCCGACCGCATCATTCACGAAATGGTAAAAAAGGGGCCGAAGCGCGAAAACCTGAAATTTTGGCTAGAAGCCGGCACCAAGGACGAAGAGGCCGACCGCAACAACAACGGCATTATCGACGCTATAGACGACACCCTCGATTTGATCGCTGCCCTGAAGGCGCTAGGCTACCGCGAGGGCCGCGACATCCACTACCTCGAAGTATTGGGCGGCCGGCATCATCCGGACACTTGGGGGCCCGACTTTCTGCAATGGGCTTTCCCCCCGCTTGTGCCGCAAGCAACAAATAAATAAGTTTGCCGTTCTGAAAAAACGAGCCTCCAAACATTAGCATAATACAACCATGAAGCAATATATCTACTTGCCCTTGTTACTCCTGCTGCTGAGCTGTGTTGCCGCTTCGGCGCAGCAAGTAGGCCCGGTACGCTACAACGCCGCCCTGCAACAGCACCAACCTACCCAGAAGACAGCCCCCGGAGCCACCCGAAACAGCGGCCGGGACTGCAATTTGGAGGAATTTGGCGTGCTTTACCTCACGGCGGGTGATTCTACGGCTTTGGCCGTGGAGATTGACACCTTTGGCCTGGATACTTTGCCGGGGGAAATTAGCTGTGCCAATTGCGACGACAACCCCATTGGCGAAGCCTACCTCGACAGCCTCGACCGGCTGATTATTTTGGCGGACGAGGAGCTGTTGGGCGCAGCGTATACCTTTCAGGTGCAATTCTGTAACCCAAATGGGTGCAACAGCACCTTTTTCGAAGTGGTCGGCCGGCGTGAAAACCGCTTGGTAGAATGGGATACCATCCTGCTAGAAGCCGAGGAGCTGTATGAGTTGCCGCTGCCCGCCTCCGACTTGCCAGGGCCGCTGGCGTGCAACAAGATTACCGACTTCCCGGACGAGTACGAAGGGCTGGACCAGCTTTCCTACTATACCACCTATGCCAAACCGGACAGCACCATCATCTATGTCGCCAGCCGCCACGCCGGGGTGGATGTCATCACGGCGACCATTTGCGATTCCTTTGCTATTTGCGACGATTACCGCATCCCTTTCCGCATCCAACACGACACCCTGAAGGTAGGTGGCAGTGGCGGGCTGGAGGCTTTCTTGGACGACTTTTCTAGCTACCGGGGGCCAGTGACTTCCACGCGCTTTTGGCTGGACCAAAGCGTGTATGTCAATGACCACTACGCTACGGACGTGCCCTCTATCGGCATGGCTACTTTTGACGGCTTGAATTCCTTTGGCCGCCCCTACGGCGATGCGGGCGATGGGGACCGGCTGACTTCTACTTATATTGATCTTCGAGGCTTCAACAACAACGAAGAGGTGTTCCTTACCTTTTGGCTCAAGCCTGCTGGCT
>JAAAOU010000321.1 GCA_009908745.1 Bacteroidota bacterium | reverse complement strand
CAAGCTGTGCGGGGAAATGCAGGAAGCCACCTATTCCGCCGCTTCCTTGGTGGAGCTTTTGCATACGGCTACCTTGGTACACGATGATGTGGTCGACGACGCCTTCGAACGGCGCGGTTTCTTCTCTATCAACGCCCTGTGGAAAAACAAAATCGCGGTGCTTGTCGGGGACTACCTCTTCTCCCAAGGCATGCTGCTCGCCCTGCGCAATAAGGAGTACCGCCTGCTGGAAATCGTGTCCGACGCCGTCAAGGCCATGAGCGAAGGGGAACTGCTGCAAATCGAAAAAGCCCGCCGGCTGGACATCCAAGAGGACATTTACTACGATATTATCCGGCAAAAAACGGCTTCCCTAATCGCCTCTGCTTGTAGCGCTGGGGCAGCATCCACCACCAAAGACGAAGCGGTGATCGAGCGCATGCGGCTCTTCGGCGAAAAGATCGGCATCGCCTTTCAGATTCGGGATGACCTCTTCGACTTCGGCACCAGCGATGTGGGCAAGCCGCTGGGCATCGACATCAAAGAGAAGAAAATGACCCTTCCCTTAATTTACGCCCTGCAGCACACCAACAAAAAGCAGCGGCGGCGTATCATAACCATCATCAAAAAGGATAGCGACAAGCCCGAAAAAGTCAAGGAAGTAGTCGACTTCGTGCGCGGCAGCGGCGGCTTGGAGTATGCCAAAGACGCCATGTTCCGCTTTCGCGAAGAAGCCTTCGAGCTGCTGAAAACCTTTCCCGCCTCGCCGGCGCAGGAGTCGCTGGAGGCTTTGGTCCGTTTCGTCACCGAACGGGAGAAGTAATCCGAACAAGCCCTAAGTATCCGGCATGTGTTCCAAATCGATATCCAGTGTACCGTCTTCCTCCTCGTCTTTGAATAGCAGGCGGAATGCAAAAGCGGCACCTCCAAACAGCAAGGAAGCAGCGACAATCATCACCGCTATGCCAGAAGTGGACAAGCCCTGAAAACGGACGGAGACATTCTTGCCGCCCTGCTCCGGCACACTCAGTGCCACAATCCCCGCCCGGTCCGGCGTCCATTCAAACCTGTTGGTGGCGGGCTGCACGCGGAACGTGTCCCAGTGGGTAACCGCGCTATTAGGCCGGTACGTGACTACAAGCATCTCTGCGGGCTTTTCCAGCGTAATAGTGATGGGTTCCCCTTCGGTCGGCTTCTCCGTAGAAAGCTGTATTTGGGCCTGGGCGGCGATCGCCATGCTCATGCAAAAGACGGAGAGAAGTAGAATGGGCTTTCTCATGCGGTTTTCGGTTTGCGGTTTGAAAGGTAAAAAGCAAAAACGGACGTCGTCACAATCCAGAAAATGGGTATAAATACCGTCAGCCAGCTATAGCCAGGCATATCGTAGTTAGAACCGTACAGCGGCCACTCCTCGATCAGGCTCAAGATAATGACCAGCAGCAGCAAGCTAGGAATGACAAACTTGATCAGCAAGGTAAACCAGCGACCTAGTTTCAGTTTGGCATTCGCATTCAAAGACTGCCGCAAGCGCTCCGCACCGAAAACCCAGCCCATCATGATGACTTCTAGCAAGCCTACTGTCAGCAGGCTGTAGTTGAATACCCAGTGGTCGGTGATATCCAGCAGGGTCAGCCCCAGCGTACCGTTGCCCGTAAGCCCGCTGTCGATAATTTGCGGCAGCGCAAACAGAAAAGACCCTAAGATACAAGGTATGGCGATGTACATCAAGGCCTTGCTGCGGCGTATTTTAAACTTGTCCATCAAGGCCGAAGCCGGGCTTTCAATCAGCGAAATGGAGGAGGTGATCCCCGCTAGCACGACCAGCAGGTAAAAACCAAAGCCGAACAAGCGGACGATCCAGGGGGTATTGGACAGCTCGTTGATACCCTGCGGGATGACAAAGAAGGAAAGCGAAAGGGTGGAGCCAGCCGGGTTGAGGGCAAAAGCGAACAGTAGGGAGAAGATCGCCACGCCCGCCAAGAACTCGAAACTGCAGTTCAAGAAAGACACCAGCATGGAGTTGTTGACCTGGTCGGCATCCTTGGGCAGGTAAGAAGCGTAGGCCGTCATGGTCCCCAGCCCTAGCGACAGGGAAAAGAACATCTGGCTGAAAGCGCCTTTCCATACCGTGGGTTCCGCGATACCTTCTAGCGCGGGGGTAAACAGAAACATCATGCCGTCGAAACCGCCCGGCAGCGTCAGCCCCCGGATGACCAGCAGTATCATGAATATCCACATCACCGGCACGAAAACGCGTACGGCCTTTTCTATGGTGTGCGTGCCCTGGCGCAGGATGTAAATATTGACCATCCACAGCAGCACGATGTAGAGCAAGGGGTTCCAAGTGCTGATCAAGTCGAAAAAGTAAACCATGGCACTGGCATCGGCCGTAGGCTCGCTAAAAGGGGCGAAGGGGGCACTCACGCCGGGCTCGAACAAACTGCCGAACGCACCGATCATCATCCCGACCCCCCAGCCGAGGATGGCGATGTAATACATGGTGATAAACAAGGCACTGGCAATACTGAACCAGCCTACAAATTCACCACGCTTCCCCGCCAGCCGCCGCAGCGCCATCGGGAAGGACTGTTGGGTCAGGGAGCCCAATCCAAATTCTACCATCATCACCGGCATGCCGATGACAAATAGGGCTACAAAGTAAGGCAAGTAAAAAGCGCCGCCCCCGTATTGGTAGGCATTGGAACTGAAAAACACGATATTGCCCAGCCCGATCGCCGAGCCGCTGGCCGCCAGGACGAAACCGAGCTTGCTCTTCCAGTTTTCTCTTGGTGCTGACATAGTTAATTGGGTTTGAGGCGGGAAAATACCAGCTCTGTCTGGCTTTACGAAGGATTTACTGGGAAATTGTGGTGGCACGTAACGGGATCAGCCGCAGTACTGGCAAGCTGATCCCGGCGGCTTACCCGGCTTTTCAGCCATTGCCCCCCTCCTATTGCCAGG
>JAAAOU010000268.1 GCA_009908745.1 Bacteroidota bacterium | reverse complement strand
GTTGAGCAAGCGGGCGTAGGCGTGCTTGCCGCGCACCGTATCTAGGTCCATGCGGGCAATCTGGGCATCGGGCAAGTAAATTTTCAGCTCGTCCTCGATTTTTTCCGTACCGAAGCCTTTCAGTGTTAGCCGCTTGTCACCGCAAGCCGGGCAGGCGGGCGGCAGATTGATCTGGTAGCCGCAGTAGTGGCAGCGCAAGTTGTTGTGAAACTTGTGGTAGGTCAGGCTGACGTCGCAGTTGATGCACTCAGCGTGCCAGCCACAGGTCACACAGCGGTAGACTGGGGAAAAGCCCCGGCGGTTTTGAAAGAGGATCGCTTGTTCGCCCCGTTCCAGCGCGGCTTTTAGTTCTTCAATCAACACCGAAGTGAAATGGGACTGCAGCTTGCGCTCCTTGAGTTCTTTTTTGGCATCCACGAGCACGATTTCCGGCATTTGCAAACCACCAAAACGCTCTGGCATGCTAACGCACTTGTACTTTCCGGTCTTGGCATTGAAAGAAGACTCCAAAGAAGGCGTAGCGGTACCCAGCAGAATGGGGCACTGATGCAAATGCGCCAGGTACACGGCTGCATCCCGTGCGTTATAGCGAGGGTTGGGGTCGTACTGCTTAAAGGAATTGTCGTGCTCCTCGTCCACCACAATCAAGCCTAGCTTTTGGAAAGGCAGGAACAAAGCCGAGCGGGCACCTAGCACGGCGGGCTGCCCGTTCAGGATGCGGTTCCACAATTCCACCCTTTCGTTGTTGTTCAGGCGGCTGTGGTAGACCACAATTTCGTCGCCGAATACTTTCTCCAGGCGGCTGATGATCTGTGTGGTAAGGGCAATTTCTGGCAGGAGATACAGGACCTGTACCCCCTGCGCAATGGCTTCCTGCATCAGCTCGATATACACCCGGGTTTTGCCGCTTCCGGTAACCCCTTGCAAAAGAGCGGTTTGCTGTTTCGCGAAAGCGGCTTTAATTTCTTCTAGGGCGGTTACTTGCTGCTCGCTCAGTTGATGCGCCTCTATCGTTTCTTCCTCGTAGCTGCCCAGCCGGCTTACCTCCCGATCGTAGAGCTCGAAGATGCCTTTCTTTTCCATGGCTTTCAGCACGGAGCTGTCGACATTCGCTTTCGCGTAAATATCCTGCCGGCGCACAAACTCCAGATCGCGGGATACCTGCACATAAGCCATTAGGGCTTCCGTCTGCCGCGTTGCCCGGCTGACTTGCTCGAACGCTTCCTGCAGCCGTTCGGGCTGAGAAAGGTAGGGCTCGCACAAACGCACGCAGCTGACCGTCTTAGGCTTGTACTTTTGCTTAATGTCCTCCTTGAGGTACAAAATGCGTTTGTCCAGCATACGGCGGATGAGCGGGTAGACCGACTTACGTTGTAAAATACCGCGGACATCGTCGATCGTAATCTCCTCTTGAATGGTCAAGGCCTCGGCGATGAGATACTCCTGATCGTTGAGATCACTAAAATCATCCCCAAAAAGCGGGCTGAGGGTGAGGACCGTCTCGCTAGCCAGCTTCAGGTTGGCGGGCAGGGCGGCGTTCATGACTTCCCCTACGGTGCAGAGGTAGTAATCGGCCATCCACTGCCAGAGCTGCCACTGCTTTTCGGTGATGATGGGTGCTTCGTCAATGACGGACACAATAGGCTTGGGCCGGTGCCGCTCGGGCGGCTCGTTGGCCAGCTCCACGATCAAGCCGCTGTACCGCTTGGATTTGCCGAACTGCACTTCCACCCGTTTGCCAAAAGCGGCCTCCCCTACCCATTCTTCGGGCACGGCGTAGGTGAAGGGCTTGGGTAGGGCCAGCGGCAGCACCACTTGCACATAGGCCTCAACAGCGTCGATGGGATGGAGTTCTTGTTGCATGCAGGATCAGATGATATACGCCAACGAAGGTAGTTGGAATAGCGCAAAAACACAACTTTTTGTTTTGAGACCATCCGTGCAACACCTTGCCCCTCAAGCATGAGCTGCCACCGCTTGCTTCAGCGATGCGACTTTGCCATTTTGCGATGCAGCCAAGCGCTCTTTGGCGTGCTGGTACCCTTCTTCAAATATCTTGTCGAAAGCCGCCCAATTCGTGAAGCCGTATTTGGCGACCTGCGGGTTGAAATGCAGGTCTAAATAGGCCAATGACTCCTTACGCCTTGCATAGCTGTAGAGCAGGGTCGCATTCAGCAAAATGGAGATGATAGAAGGCAGGCGAAACTTCCGCTTGCGCTTAGGGCGCAGCCTGTCCATGGCCAGTTCGTAAGCATCCGGGGTTTCGGAGATATCAAGCTTGTAGTTCTTTTTTGAAAAGAAGTCCACCCCGATAATTTTGCTGACCCCCATATTGCTCATCACATCCGTGGGAAAGTTGTTAAAAGTCCCACCGTCAACCAGAAAGTCGTTGCCCATAATGACGGGGGGGAATACGCCCGGTATAGCGGACGTCGCCTGCAGCAGCTTGCGCAGATCGCCTTTGGTGTGCAACTCTTCCTTAGCTTTTGAATAATTGCTAGTGACCAGGAAGGTCGGCAGCCAAGTATCCGCCAGGTCCAAATCGTAACGGTGCGTAAAGTCGTAGAGTGTGTCTTTAATCATGTTAGCCATCCGTCTGCCTCGGACTAGGGACATCAGCGGGAACAAATTAAAATCTTTAGTAGGGTTGTGTAGAGCGCCGTTCCGGGTATGCTTAATCAGGTCGTCCATGCTTGTATCCAAAGCAATCAGCGCGGCCATCATGCCGCCCACACTAGTCCCCCCTAGGTAGTCGACTACAATGCCTTCTTCGCGCAGGGCTTTGTATACCCCCAAGTGGGCAAACCCCTTTGCCGCCCCGCCGGCCAATACCAACCCTACTGCATTGCGGGTCAAAATGCGGGCCAGCCGTGCGAGGTGCGCCCCATCTCCCTGCCGGATATGGAAGTGGCCGTCTATAGCGGGCCGCTCTTGTAGCCAAGCTCCCGTATTCGACGGTAAAGGGGTATCTGCTGGGTGGACGAGCAGCAGGTTTTGCACGATGCCGGACTGCGCCTGGCAGCACTGCTCCATTTCAGAGACCTGAGGAGGCTGGGTAGCATCCGCAACGTAAATAATCAAGTCCGCTTGGCGCAAACAACGCTGCGACCACTCGCTGGGTTCCGCATCGCACTCGTACAGCACATAGTCGTGCTCATACTCCACCTCGTTGAGCCACCGTACAAGCCGGTAGTAGTCTTCGGTGGCTTCTTTGCGTACTTGAGCAATCCCTTCCCGGCTGAAATGGGCATCTACCCGCCCGCTATTCAACTGGGCAACCCCACCAAACTTTTGCAATGCTTTGGCCAGAGAACGCATCAAGCCGCTAATGGAATGCTGCTGGTGTATGGGTACGAAGCAGATATTGACCGGCTTGGCTACTGGCTTTTTGCTTTGGGACTGCTTGAGGCGCTCCACTATGGAACGGGTGACCTTGATCGTAATCTCGGGGTGCTCCTGAACAATATCCTCGTAAACCTGCTGCGGCAATTTGACGAGCAGGCTATCCCGCAGCGCCACTACATCCGCTGACCTTACATCATCGGTGTAGATGGCCATCTCCCCTACAACTTCGCCTCGGGATATTTCCCCCAGTAGCTGTGGGTTGCCTTCCTCATCCTCCCGGTAGGCTGCCATGCGCCCGCTGAGGACAAAGTACAGCGCGTCTCCTGGGTCACCTTGCTTGAATAGGGTTTCGCCACCGGATATTTCGATCCACACCAACTTAGGGAGAAAGGCTTCGGCTACATCTGCATCAATGTCTCCGAATACATGTTGCAAGCTGTCGCGTAGCTCCCGGCGATAAAAATCTGTTCTTGCTTTAAGAATCTCTGTAGTCATAGTCATGAGGTCTGATTTCAGCCAATAGGCTGACCAGGTAAGCAGTGGCAATTACTGCTGCCTAATTATGCTCCAATTTCACTTTCAACAAGGGCAATGAAATGACTATGGCTTAAAAGTAGTAAAATATATTTGTCTGGCAAAGCCGTGTTCACAAACACATTTCATCGTATTACCGTACAAGTGCCGTATACGAAGGAAGTCGGCACGGGCTCATTTATGGCAAGTCTTGCTAGACTTCGTCGACAAACACCTTGTAAGTGGGGTCTTCCACCACGTTCACATCTATGATCTGCTCGGCGTTTTTCAGCAGCTTCCGGCAGTCGGGGCTGAGGTGCTGCAGATGGACTTTCTTGCCGACCCGGTGGTAGCGCTCCGTGATTTTGTTGAGGGCTTCGATGGCCGACATATCCACGACCCGGCTTTCGCGAAAATCGATTATGATTTCTGGAGGGTCATTCAGGATGTCGAATTTCTCATTGAACACCGCCACGGAGCCGAAGAAAAGCGGGCCGTAGATTTCGTAGTGCTTCACGCCGTCTTTGTCAATACGCTTGCGGGCCCGGATGCGTTTGGCATTATCCCAAGCGAAAACCAAGGCCGCGATAATGACGCCGATGAGCACCGCTAGGGCGAGGTTGTGCAGCACGGCGGTAATACCGGTAACTAACACCATGACGAATATGTCAGAGGGTGGCATTTTGGTGAACGTTCTGAGGCTTGCCCACTCAAAAGTGCCAATAGCTACCATGATCATCAGGCCGGTGAGCGCCGCCATCGGCAGTTTTTCCACCAAGCCTGCGCCAAACATGATAAAGACCAACAGCATGACGGCGGCTACGATACCGGACAAGCGTGCCCGCGCACCCGCCGAGATGTTGATCAGGCTCTGGCCAATCATAGCGCAGCCGCCCATGCCGGAGAAAAGGCCGGATAGGATATTGGCTGTACCTTGCGCCACCGCTTCTTTGTTGCCGCTGCCCCGCGTCTCAGTGATTTCGTCTATGATGTTGAGGGTCAACAGGCTCTCGATCAGCCCCACCCCCGCCATAATCCCCGCGTAGGGCAGTATGATGAGAAAAGTCTCCATTGTCAGTGGCACCATAGGAATATGAAAGGGCGGAAAGCTGCCCTGGATGGAGGCGATATCCCCTACCGTACGCGTATCCAGCCCGAAGAAGGCAACCAGGCCGAACACCACCAGAATGGCGGCCAGCGAGGACGGGAAGGCCTTAGTCAGCTTGGGCAAACCCCAGATGATAAGCATCGTCAATACCACCAAGCCCAGCATAATGTAGAGTGTAGACCCGCTCATCCATACGCCCTCAGCCGTTTTGAATTGATCCAGCTGCGACATGAATATGATGATGGCCAAGCCGTTTACAAAACCGAAAATCACCGGATGGGGCACTAGGCGCATTAATTTACCCAGTTTGAGCACGCCGGCCAGTACCTGTATCAGCCCCGCCAAGATGACCGTAGCAAACACATATTCCACACCGTGGGAAATGGCAAGCGCAGCAACCACCACGGCCACTGCTCCGGTAGCCCCGGAGATCATGCCGGGCCGCCCGCCAAAGATGGATGTGACCAGCCCCATTACAAAAGCGGCGTACAGGCCCGTCAGCGGGGATAAGCCAGCAATCAGGGCGAATGCTACCGCTTCCGGTATGAGCGCCATGGCAACTGTGATACCGGAAAGCACTTCGGTTTTGTAATCAACGCGTTGAGAGAGGTCAAAAAGGTTGAACATTTTTTTCATGCAGCAATACAGTAGTTAGAAGTGAAGGGACAAACTGCTAGGCTATACCCAATTGAAAATTAAGTATAGGCGGCCTAACCTGAATAGCCAGTTGATAATGTCCTTCACCATTGAGCTTGCAGCTATTTGGCGGCAAGCGGTGTAAGTAAAAAATAAGCTTTGCTTAGGGCTGTAGCCGGGTGGTTCCCGGAAAAGAAGGCGCGAAGGTAATGCTTTTTATGTCATGTGCAAGTGTGTTGTTACATTTTAAACGGGTTCTTCTCAAAAACCAGCGGCCTCTACCAGTTGCCAGCGGCCGCCCGACTGCTCAAAGGTGAGTCTGGGGCCCAATGGTGTACCCACAAACTGCCCGAAGACATAGCCTTTCGTACCGTTCTCCAGGGCGATCTGCACCCAAGGGTGGGTCGCACCGCCAATCTCCTGCTCCTTAGCGTAGCCCAACAATTCTACAATGGGGTAATAGGAAACCGTAGTCAGGGTTTGCCCATTCAAGTTTGGGGCATTGCGTAAGCGCACACCGGTACCTGTCATGGCTACATATTGTTCTGGATCATACTGGTCTGCAGGCCAGGTGGCAGCGTAGTAGGGTGCCGTGAAACGCTTGCCCCCATCTGAAAAAGCACCGCCCTCGCCTAACACGCGGCTCAGGCGCGGCCAGGCCGATAGCGTGTCCGGTGCTTTGGAATCCAAGTGGAAATAGCTGACAAAGCCAGGCATACCCGGCTCAGCAGCGCCTTCCACCTGTACATCCTTTGCCACAGCGTCGAGCAAGCCAAAAACCTCCTTTTTCTCCAATTGCTCAATCAACTGCTGCCGGTAAACAAAGAAAGCCGTGTCGTTGGGTGCCTCGTCCACGGGATAGAGCTTGCCTTTTTCAGGGCGCTGCTCCTGCGGCATGGGGTCAGCCTGCATAGCCCGGTATTCGCGGTAGAGCAGGCGCAGGGAGTCGGGGCTGAGCATTGGCTTTTGGGCCTCAGCAGCAGTGCCTTCCGCCGGGGCATCACCGGAACTGCAGCCCGGCAAGACGAAGAGTAAAAACAGTAGGGGTGCGAATAAGTCTTTCATGCTACCAATATAATAAAATCCCAATCATTTATCCGCCCCACGGTTTCGGGCTTATGGTCAGCCATAGCGGCTAGCTGTAGGCCGGATAGTTACAGCCTCCTCGCAAGACGGGCTTTTTCTTCACGTCAAGGCACTGGAATTCGTGCAAATTTTGAAACTCCCCCTATCAGATCGCTGCCATCCTCCATAATTTTCTTTTCTTCGCAGCGTTCACGATTGGAACCATAAACAAAATTTTTCATGCAACGACTAAAAACGGCAGTCTTTCTGTTGGGAATACTGCTACTAAGCTCAACCGTAAACGCACAACAAATGGACTCACTAAGCTACAGCCTAGGCGTACTGCTGGCTGAGAACCTGAAACAACAGGGGTTTGACCAATTGGACGAAGCCTCCCTGACCACGGCAATCAAAGACGTCATGTCCGGTAAAGAAACCCAAATATCCGTTCAGGAAGCCAACGGCTTTGTGCAACAGCATATGCAGAAGAAGCAGGAAGCCCAATTTGCCGACGCCAAGCAGGCTGGTGAGAAATTCCTCAAGGAAAACGCACAGCGCGAGGACGTCACGGTACTGCCGAGCGGCCTGCAGTACGAAGTACTAGAGCCTGGAAGCGGCGAAAAGCCGAGCGCTGACAGCAAGGTAAAAGTACACTACCATGGCACCCTCATTGATGGTACGGTGTTTGACAGCTCCGTGGAGCGTGGGGAGCCGGCTTCCTTCGGCGTCAACCAGGTCATCTCGGGATGGACCGAGGCATTACAGCTCATGCCAGAAGGTGCGAAGTGGAAGCTCTACATTCCTTCCGACTTGGCCTATGGCGCGCGCGGTGCCGGGCAGAAAATCGGCCCCTACTCTACACTGATATTCGAAGTGGAACTGCTTGAAATTCAATAGAGTTTAGTCCAACTCAAAAAATACCGGGCTGCTGCGATCACGGCAATCCGGTATTTTTTTGCCCATCCCTATCGTTCTGCGGTCTGGTCTTCTAGCTTGTACAGCGGGACCTTCATCCGGTATTCCCGGTCTTTGTCGGCGTGGTCGACAATGAGCAAGGTGGCATACTCGCCCTGTACACATTCAATGCATAAGCCTGCATCATAGTAAGCGCCGTCTATCCACCAATGGGCTTCAAAAGTGCCTTTGGGCAAAGGCCGGTTGCTACCGTCCGGCACCACTTCTAAGGTCCGGCCTCCGGCTATACATTCGGAGATACGGACGTCAAAGGCCAGCGGCCCTTCTTCGGGGGAAGGGTGCAACGCCTGTGGATTCGAATCAGTGTAACGGGGCTGGCCCTCGCAGTTGGCAATGAGCTGGTAAAGCAGTTGAACCGTCTGATTGTCTTCGCAACAGGTAATGGCAGCCCCATAAACGCCACATTCACCAGCGGCGCGCTCCCGCAGCTCAGCCGCCGTAATTTTGATCATAGCGTCGCAATCAACGGGCGGGCAGTGATCGTCATCGACTGTGGCTCGGCCGACGAGTGTTACCTCTGACAAGTGCTGGGCGGGCTGAGGGACTTCGTCTGTAGTACAAGCCGTCAAGAACAAGAAGGCGATAAAAGCGGTGAAGTATTTCATGATGGTATGTTTTGATGGTCAACAGTCATCACACCATGGTCTTTGTTTGAGTGTCACTGCATACTAAATATATTTGATGAGCTACCCCAAGTACAATGCTCAATCAGGGTATTGACTTTCGTCACGGGCAGCGAAAGTGCTAGGCTGAGCGTTATTGCAACATTGATGCAAATTACAAGCTTATGAAGACCCACCTTCGCCTCCTGTGCACCCCTGCATTTTTGCTCGCACTTGCCCTTTTGCTCCTCAACGACTTTTGGTGGAAGGACGCCTATGGCAACTTCCTGACGGGCAAGCTGTCCGACTTTGCCGGCCTGTTCGCCTTCGGTCTGTTTTGGATGGCGCTGTTCCCCCAGCGTAAGAAAACGGCCGGCCTCATGGCTGGGCTGTGGTTTGTGTTTTGGAAATCGCCCTACAGCCAGCCGCTCATCGACCACTGGAACGCCACCACCGGCTTGGGCTACGAACGGGTAGTGGACTACAGCGACCTCTGGGCACTGTCGATGCTGCCGTTGGCTTATATTTTCACCCTGCGGCCAACCTGGCAACGGCCACTGCGCCTCTCCCCCGCCCTGCCGTTGGGCTTCGCCCTATTTGCTTTTTTTGCCACCAGCCCAGGAAACCGGGAAACCCCCGCCGACTTCCCCGTTGACGCGCAGTTTGAGCTGCCGCTGTCCCGCGATACGATTGCACAACGTATCGACCGTGCAGACAGTATTATCGTCTGGTTTGGGCTGCCGCTTCGAAACCCCACGAGCGACACCTTACAGCTAGAATACTTCTCTGATGCCTGCGGCTTTGCCAACGCCGTAGGCAGCCTAGACTCTATCGCCCCGCAGCTTTCCCGCTTTCATCTGATTTCGGTCGGCCACTGTATTAACGAAGCAGACCGCCGGCAGGAGATCATTGTAGACTTCGAGCAGGGGGTTATAGAGCGCATTCGCTAGACTTGTCGGATTCATTTTTCGGGCTGGGAAAAAACCAGTAGCTTTGAAAGCTACAGAATCGGCAAGAAGCCAAACGTATGAATCAAGAGACCACTAGCATTTCAATCGTAGAGCAAGTCCGGGCGCACGTGCAGCAGTTACTTAGGGAGCAACTCACCGAAGACCACCGCTACCACAACCTCGGCCACACCCAGAACGTGTGCGAGGCATTGCTTATGCTGGGACAGGCTAATGACCTGACAACAGATGAATTGGAAGTATTGGAAATCGCCGGATGGTTCCACGACACGGGATTCACCCAGACTTATGAAGGGCACGAGGCCATCAGCCGGCAGCTGGCCGCCGAGTTTCTGGCCCAGCACGGTTACCCCGAAAGCAAAACCCAAGAGGTACTGCAGCTCATAGACGTCACTTTCCCGCCGAAGGAGCCGAGCAATTTGATGGAAAAAATCATGTGCGACGCCGACCTCAGCAATGTAGCCAGCTCACAGTATTTCCAAGCCTTGGAGGGCTTGCGGCACGAGTGGCGCGTGTTCCTCAACCAGCAATACGAGGAGGAGGAATGGTACGCCCTGAATTACAAATTTGTCAAAAAACACCATTTTTATACCGATGCCGCCCGTATCGCTTTCGCCAAACAGTGGAATAGCAACCGCAAAGCCCTCAAGAAAAAGCGGGACGAGCTGCGCGCGGAACAAGAAAAGCAAAGCAGCAAAGACAAACCGGTACTAGGCAGTTACATTAGCGACAGCAAAAGCGCGCAGACCATGTTCAAAACCAGCCTGCGCAACCACCTCGACCTCAGCACCTTGGCTGATAACAAAGCCAATATTATGCTGAGCGTCAATGCGCTGATCATCACCATCGTCATGCCGCTTGCCGCCTCTTACGTCAAGGACAATATCTACGGCCTCATCCCGATGGTGATGCTGCTGTCTACTTGCTTAACCTCCATGATTTTTGCGACCCTGGCCACGCGCCCTATCCGCATGGAAGGCTTAACGGACGAGGCCGCGATTAAAGGCGGAAAGTCCAACTTGTTTTTCTTCGGCAACTTTTATCGAATGACTTACGAAGATTATGAAAAAGGGATGCTGGAAGTCGTCTCCGACAACCAAAAACTGGACAATTCCATCATGCGCGATTTGTACTTTCTAGGGAGCTCGCTGGGGCGCAAATACCGGCAGTTACGCATTTGCTACACGATATTCATGTGGGGCGTAATCATCACCGTAATCACCTTTGGGCTGCTGTACAGTTGGAATGTAAACGGGTAGCTTATTTCACGCAGTCCCGAGAAGGCGAAACGAACACCCCAATATTAAAGAAGGGTTGCGGCGTAGCCCGGGTACGGAAGTTGAGGGTAGCGTCCTGCGTATTGTCGAAACGGGAATTGAGCGGAATCTGGTAGCCCGCCTCCGCCGTGAACCATATCCAAGAGAATAGGTGCTTGTCGTAGGTAGCTTTCCAAGCGATTTCAGCGTGGCGGAAATAATACGGAGTAGGTGGCAAATTGCGTTTGGACTGCCGGTATACGTCAATAGAGTAAGATTTGCTTTGGAATTCCACCCCAAAAAGCAGCAGCTCTTTAGGCGTGAAGTTATAGCGCATCATAATGCGTACGGGCAAGACGGTCTCGATCCCCCATTTCTTATTGAAGGTCTGGTTATAGATGCCAAAGGGCAAGAGGTTAGTATTGAAAAAGCCCCGGCTGTAGGTCAGGCCAAAACCGTACTCTAAATCCTCACGGGGTTTGATACCAAAGGCCGCCAACGCGCTGTAAGTCGCGTAGCGCCCGTCGAAATTAATCATTTCTTCATGATCGCCCCGGTAGGAGGTACGTACCCGAAGCCCTGCGTAGTACTTGTCGTTAAACGATTTGGTAATGTATATCGAATACTTGTTGGTATGCAAGGGGTTATCATGCAAGCTGCGGAATACCTCCTCATTGTAGTATCCAATACGATTGAAGCGGAAGGTTTCCCGGGCGTATTCGTAGCCCATCAACACTTTCAAGTCAGCAGCATTGACAAGAGGGATTTTTATCTTGCCTTTAATCCGTTCTACCCGGGCAATATCGCTGGCATTCGCCCCGTCTATGTCGCCAATATTGGGTGCTAGGTGCTGTGCCCCTACCGATCGACGTTCAAGCAGGATACCGCGCCCCCTTGATTTGTTGATGACGCCGGGGCTACAGAAATCAGTGCGGTCCTTGGGCAATTCGACCTCGTCTTCCTCGCCAAACATCAAATTTTGGGCACAGAGTGAGCTAGCCATGCAAAACAGCCATCCTAAAAAACAACATTTTAGTGGACAGATTTTCATACTATGCTTTTCCAGTTCGTATTTATGACGCCAATCTTGGAAGCGGTCACAACACCTGCAGTATAACGGCAGCCCCTCCTTATAAATTGTAACCGTAAGGGCAGCTTTAGAAGCGTGGAGCCTTAAAGGTAATGAAGGTAAAGGTATACACGGTATATATAATGAAAATAGCCGCCGAGTCGTTCCGTGAAAAGCGGATAATAAGCCTTAAGAAGCCCCCTTAACGGTAAACCGCAGGGCCCGCAACCCCTGAACGCCTTGCAGCCGGCCGATGGTGAGGTCCTCGACTTCCTCTTCGATATACCCTGCTTCTTTGAGGTAATCGGCGTACTCTAGATACTCCAGCCGGTCTTTTTCTTGCAGGTAAACGACCGCAACCTTGCCGGATTGTGTCAGTCGTTCATCCGTGCCTTCTATTTCCGCCTTGTCGATGCGCTTTTTGAGGATTTCGTAGCGCACGTTGTAGGAGCCGTCCACGTCGAACTGTTTTTCGTCCATTCGGAAACGGATAGCCAAAGAGCCAGAGTAGACGAAAACGAGTTGTGCCGTAGTCAATTCGATGGGCAATTCTTCCTGCAGTTCCTCTACGAGACGCGTGATGTTGCACATGTCGATCAACTGCCAGAGGCGCAGGTTTTTCAGGTGCATAAACGAGAAAACATCTTTTTGCAGCATAGACTGCCCCACATAGATTTCATACTCTACGCCATCCGTTTTGTAGCGCTCGAAATAGTGAGGAATGACTTCCTGTGCTTCTTTTTGCTGCTCCTCCAAGTAAGCGGAAATGTTATTGTTGAGGCGGGTGACGCTTTCCTCGTATTGGCGGCGGGCATCGTATATGATCCCAAGCTCGGGGTCAAGCTCGGCAAAATAGTTTGCTATTGGTGCCGACAAATCTGGATACTTTCGCTGCAGCTGATTAAAAAGGGGGTGGATATCGGCCTGCAGCCACTCCACTATACGCGACTCGTCGTTGGAACTGAAATGGTCCCTGACTTCCCGGATATTGCGGCCGGTAAGCATGCGGTACTGATGGAGCAGCGGGAACCGGCCAATATCGATGGCCCGGTCGAGTATACGGATGACGCCATTCAGGTTGTTGATCAGGTCGTCTTGGATCGCTTGGTTGCGCTTTTCGGATGAACTGACAATATCTGCTTGTGCATAGAGCGGGAAAACATCATTGAACACAATGGGGTCGACCACTGCATTTTTGGGGTCGCGCTCCCGTTTTTCCAGCAAGTTGTAAGAAGTATCGATAAACTTCCACTCCACGCTAGGATGCACCGCGGTGTACTGCTCCCGGATAATGGCCTCAATGCGGTTGTCAATCTCATCACGGCTGCGCTCTACCGCCATAGAAAAAAGGCCGATGATCTCACGGAACTTCAGCTCGATAAAGCTGTGCAGCTCAAAGGGCTTCGGGGAGCCGATTTCCAGCAAACCAATGACCCGTTCGTCTTTGCTGAACAGCGGCGCCACGATTATGCTGCGGATGCCCTGCGCTAGCAAATCGGTTTCTACTGGGGTTTTCTGCTTGGCCTGCTCTAGGTCCTCCATGAGCAGTATCTCCCGGTAACGGCAAGCCTTTTCGTACACCGAGCCTTTATTGGATGGCGACAGCAATTGATCGTGGTGGTCAGCCAAAAAATCAAAGCGGATTTTATACTTGTGCGGCACTGCCGTTTCCAGCGGGTAGTCAATGGCTGTAACCCCCAGCCGCAGCTCTGGCAAATCGAAGTAATTGCGGATCAAATGCTGCAGGCGGTTTATTTTATCTTCTTCCACTACCGCATCCCGCTCCAGCAAGGTGTACTTGATACGGGACAAAGCCTCCTCTTCCGTAATGTCAATGAGGTTGCCGATAACAAAGCCCTGAAATTCAAAGTTCTCCGGCGGGATATGCTGCAGCCACAGTTCCGTGTCGTACACATTGCTCAGCAGCTTGTTGATCTGGCTTTGGCTCAGCGGCTTGAGGGGCTTCAGCTTTTTGACTTCTAAAAAAGTGGTGTCCATTCGAGTCTTGTAATGCCGTTCTAGGCTTTGCCCTGGCTGCTGTATAGAGATCGAAAGAGGAGAGTCGATCTTGAGGTCCTGGCCGTAGAATTTATTGAGGATGAAGCTGCAAGCATTGATCACCATGGAGCAAAAGGTCAGGCCAGATTCCCGGCTGATCTCGTAATTGACCTGCTTGTTTTCTACTAAGGCAGATAGCGCCGGCGTGCAGTAGATGGGTTTCATCTCGAAAGGGGCAGAAACCTTCATAAAGTCATACTGCCGGCGGAAAGGGGGGACTACCATGGTCATGATCAAATCGACGAGGTCCCAATGTTCAGCCAATATGGCTTCATCTTCAATGGGTTGTTGCAAGGCTGGCGCATCGGCTAATTTGTCGAGTAGCATTTGCGCGATCATCCCCTCGGTGGTGGACTTGCTTTCTGCCTTGCCCCTGATCAGCTTGAACATAGGCGCGAAACTCAGCCGCGTCTTAAAAGGGATCCGGTTGATTTCCAGCTTGTCAAAAATATCTTCGTGCCGGTTCAGCAGCGCTTTCTTATGGCTCTCGGGTGCCTCGCTTGGTGGGGGGCTTGGAATATCGATCTCTTGCATAGTTTATCGGCTTTTTACTACAACATGGTGGAAACGAAAATGGATGAGTCCCCAAAAATGCTTTTGGCACGCTTATTGCTACCACTAGAGAAAGGTCACGATTTGTTAAAATGAGCCCGCCCAACCGCGGGCTTTTTTTTATGGCTCGCCCGCCTTATGCATTTCCCAAACGGGACTCGATGCCCGAATCTGCTCCACCCCTTCTCTTACGATGGCAATAGCCTCGTCTACCTCCTCCCGCTTTGTGAACCGGCCTAAACTGAAACGCAGCGAGCTGTGCGCCTCGGCGGTGGCCAGGCCCATAGCCGTAAGCACATGCGAGGGTTCTACCGAAGCGGAGGTGCAGGCCGAGCCGGAGGACAGGGCCAATTTTTGGCCGAAAGCCATCATCACCCGCTCCGATTCTACATGCTGAAAAGCGATATTGCTGACGTGCGGCAGCCGCTGCTCCACATGGCCGTTGCGCCGGCTGCCCGCTACTTGTTGGAACAACTGCTCCTCCAGATGATCCCGCAGGGACGCTAGACGGCCCGCTTCTTCCTGCATTTCCTTTTTCGCAATGGCAGCTGCCTCGCCAAAGCCTACGATACCCGGCACATTGAGCGTACCCGAACGGAAGCCCTGCTCGTGCCCGCCCCCGTGCAATTGCGCTGCCAAGCTCACTTTGGGCTGACGACGGCGGATGTATAAGGCTCCTACCCCTTTTGGCCCGTACATTTTGTGCGCCGTGAATGCCATGAGGTGTACGCCGGCCTCCTCCGGGTGGCAAGGGATTTTCCCCACCACCTGCGTCGCATCGCTCATCAGCAAGGTGCCGTGCTTTTCGCAAATACCGCCGATTGCCTGCATGGGCTGCAACACGCCCGTCTCGTTGTTGCCCCACATGACCGATACCAAGATGGTGTCTGGCCGAATAGCTTCTTCTAACTCGCCTAAGTCGATAAGCCCATGCTCGTCTACTTCCAGATAGGTCACTTCTGCCCCCAAGCGCTCCGCTTGCGCGCAAGCATCAAGCACCGCTTTGTGCTCCGTTTTTACCGTTACGATGTGATTGCCCTTGCGGCGGTACTGCTGCAGTACGCCTTTAATGGCCAAATTATCCGACTCCGTGGCCCCCGAGGTGAAGATAACCTCCTTAGCTGCTACCCCGATCAAATCGGCAACTTGCTGCCGGGCGCTATGTACCGCCTGCTCGGCTAACCAACCCAGCGCGTGGTTGCGGCTAGCGGCATTGCCGGGCTGCTCGTAGAAATGGGGCAGCATGGCCTCGATGACGCGGGGATCGCAGGGGGTGGTGGCGTTGTTGTCTAGATATATCATTCTTCCTCTTGTCCAATGATTGAGTCAATTAAACTTTCAAGTTTTTTAGGGGGGATATTGTCGATGGTAGATTTATCGTAGATCGAAAGTAGATACACTTCTATACTATCACTTATTTTAACGTTCAATACCATCGTAATCACTCTAGCTCCACCACTTTTGCCTTTGCCCTTACTTTTGATAGCCAAACGAATCTTATATACATCTTTAGTCAGTAAGGTGCCTTGACGCGGGTTTTCTTCTAGAGCCTTTTGCAACAATGACAACTCGTTTTTGAGTGATCTATATTTTTTTATCAGTTTTTTGGTCTCTCTCGAAAAGTTGTCTGTAATGATAACCTCAACACTCATCTAAAAAAGCTTTAAGCGTTTTCTTTTCCTTTTTGCCTTCACGCATCAACTTTACTTCTTCTAAAGCCTCTGACAAGCCTAACAGGATAGACAAGTCTTCCTCATCCACATTTACATGATGAGGCACTCCTAACCGTTTGGCTAAAGCAATAATCAGTTCTAAGTCATCCTCTTTTTCTATGGTCAACAATAGCTTAGTCATAACGATGTGATTTACTGTGACAACCAAAAATACTAAGAATTAGTTGCCCACGCAATTCCCACCCCCGCTCGGATTTCCTACTTTTGCCTTTTGGCAAAAACAACACGAGTATGAGCTACTTGGACCAACTCAATGACGTACAACGACAGGCCGTCACCCAAACCGACGGCCCCGTGCTCGTCGTCGCCGGCCCCGGCTCGGGCAAGACGCGGGTGCTGACCTACCGCATCGCCCACCTGATCGAAAAGGGGGTGGCTCCCTGGGAAATCCTGGCGCTGACTTTTACCAATAAGGCCGCCCGGGAGATGAAAGCGCGCATTGAGAAGGTCGTCGGCCAGCGCGCCTATCGCGTTTGGGCGGGTACTTTCCACTCCATATTCGCACGCATACTGCGGGTGGAAGCCGAAAAAATTGGCTACCCGTCTAACTTCACCATCTACGATTCGGACGACACGAAAAGCGTGCTGCGCTCCATCGTGCAGGAAATGAACCTCAACAAGGACCACTACAACATCAATACCGTACGCTCCCGCATCTCCTCGGCTAAAAGCAACCTCATCACGCCCAAACTGTACGAAAAAGACGACGAGCTGCGCGAGCAGGACAATATGGCGAAACGCCCGAAAGTCTACGAAATTTACCGTAAGTACACCGCCCGCTGCAAACGGTCCGGGGCGATGGATTTCGACGACTTGCTCTACCGGCTGTACGAACTCTTCCAGAAGAACCCGGACAATGTGGTGGAGAAGTACCGGCAAAAATTCAAGTATCTGCTCGTGGACGAGTTTCAGGATACCAACCACCTGCAGTATGCCATCGTCCGTAAATTCATCAACTACCCCAGCAGCGAACGCAATATCTGTGTGGTGGGCGACGACGCGCAATCCATCTACGCCTTCCGCGGGGCTACCATTCAGAACATACTCGACTTCGAGCAAGACTTTCAGCAGCACGGCATACAGGTGTTCAAGCTGGAACAAAATTACCGCTCCACCGAGCACATCGTGCAAACTGCCAATGAGGTGATCGGCTACAACCGCAAG
>JAAAOU010000374.1 GCA_009908745.1 Bacteroidota bacterium | reverse complement strand
GGGGAACAGGCCCTGCTTATCGAATTTGAAGCGCAGATCAACCCGCAAGTCAATGCTCAGGTCTTGCGGTTAGCGGCGGCTATCGAGGGGCAATCCTGGCCGTTCGTCACCTACCTGATACCCGCTTACTGCTCCCTGACGGTAGGCTTTCGCCAAACCAGCTACAGCGCACTAAGCACCGCTATCCTGGAGCTGTGGGAAGACCTGCCCCCCGAGGCTTCCATCCCCAGCAAACGCGTAGCAATCCCGGTTTCTTACCGAACGGAGCACGCGCTCGATAAAGAAGAGGTGATGCGGTCCACTGCGTTGTCTTGGGCAGATATTGTCGAGTTGCATAGCACGACTGTCTACCGCGTGTATATGCTAGGCTTTTTGCCGGGCTTCCCTTACTTGGGAAAGCTTCCTGATGCGCTCAAAGTCGAACGCCTTGACGTACCCCGCACCCGGGTGCCTGCCTTATCGGTCGGACTAGCGGGCTGGCAAACAGGCATCTACCCCTTCGAAGCGCCCGGGGGTTGGTTGATTATTGGAAAAGCGCAACTCCCGGTTTTTGCCCCGCAGCAGGAGGACCCTTTCTTGCTCAGAGCGGGAGATGAAGTCGTTTTCAAAGCTGTAGAATGGTGAGCTTCATAGTTCGTACAATTGCCCATTGATCACCGCGTACTGATACGTGCCGTTTTTTTCCAGTAGCAATGAGGGGTTGCCAAATAAGCGGACTTTATTGGCCGGCTGCGTACCCGGAGACACAACCTCTACGGGCTTGGTGTAGTACAGCGACCGGGAGGGCCGCTGCTTGAGTTGAAAAGTGGTATACCCTTGCCGCAACAAGTGGCCGAGGTCGAGCTGCTGCAGGGCTTCGTAATCTGCTAATACCTGCTCGTAGGTACGCCCCGACACCAGCCGGTAGCCTTCCCCATCGAACTCGTCGTAACCATACTGCGTAGACAAATCTCCGATATCACTGATATGTGCCCGGAGGTAAAAGGATTTGTTGTCATTAAACGAGACTTCATTTAGCCGAAAGGCGATATCTGTGATGTAGACCTTCCCCTCGTACTCCCGTTCTACTTCGCGCAAAATCAAGTCATGGTAGTCGGCACTCGCGTTGTAAGGAATGGTTTCATAAGCTGTTTGTGGAGCTTCTTCATAAGCACCGCTAGCTATAGCCTCCAAAGCCGTCAGTATCATGACAAAGTGCAGCTTGCGCAAATATTGCTTTTCCCGGTCTCCCGCCAGCCCGCCGCTCTCAATCAATATGGTGTTGGTCCCCCACTTTTGCATATTGTCGCCGAAGGCCCGCGGCTCGAAAGTATCGTCGTAACGGCCCACTTTGCCGGGAATATACTGCTGCAGCATCTCGTTCATCAGCACAATAAGCTGCATAGCATCGCCCCGTCCCTCGTCCACATCCTTGGCTTCGTTGTAGGCGGGAGCCAAAAAGGAGACGGAAGCGGTATTGGGGTGCTTGCCGGCCGCATAGTACCGGTTTTGGTCGTGCAGGTTGAACCCCCAAACCGCCTGTGTACGCTCCCGGGCCGCCTTTAGGATACGGGACTCCGGGCTTTGCAGGCGCAGGGCGTCCCGGTTGAGGTCTACCCCAAGGGCATTGCGGCGTTCGTACACTTCTGCCCCATCGGGATTCAGCAGCGGTATGAAGTGCAGGCTCAGCTCAGTCCGTAACAGCTCCCTCAGTTCATCAAACCCATCGCCGCTGGCTTGAAAAAAGTTGAAGATGTCGAGCAGCGCCATCGTGGCGGTAGGTTCATCGCCGTGCATTTGCGACCACAAGAGCACCGGCGTCTCCCCGGAACCGATTTGTACTTCGTAAATAGGCCGCCCCTCCACGGATTCCCCCAGAGACTGCACCTGAAAAAGCGTGTCTAGCGCCAAAAGCAAGGGCTCTACATCAGCGTGCTTAAAACGGCGATCAGTGATGCTTGCTTCTTTGAAAGTGTCATAGGCTTCGTAAAGGCGCTGGTGCAAACCGGAAAGCAAATTGGCGGGCGGCTTAATCGTGTCGGATACTGGCTCCGTGTCTGTGGCTTTCGGTTCGGCGGTTGGGCCGCAGGACAACAACACGAAAACCAGCAAAACAGTAACCACCAAATGGAAAAGCTTCATCTGTGAATGGTATTAGAAATGGTTTTAGAAAGCAGAAACCAGTTTTTGTGCGCATTCGGCTGTTCAGGGCTTGACGGGTAGCTTGCAATTCCGAAGATAGTTACATTTTTCGCGGCTTGCAAGCCCGCATTGGGTTGCCCCTCGTCCAATAAATGCCTAATTTGTAGTTCCACCTTCTGTTCATCAAGCTGATTTCCACTATGAAACATGTTATCGCTTTACTGTTCTTTTTGCTCTTTTTAGGGGTCAATGTGTCCCATGCCACCGTATTTGCAGGCGAAATCACCTTTCGGCAAACGGCCCCGCTGGAAATTGAAGCCTCCGTATATTTGTACATCCGCGAAAGCGCCGTGCCGCCACAAGCCAACTATAGCCCCATTTGCTGGGGAGACGGCAACTGCACGAGCATTCCTATCACCAACGGAGACGATACCGACGGTGACGGTTTCCCTAATGGCCAGATGATCGGCCACGAATACCGGCTCATGGTTTACACTGGCACCTATACTTACGAAGAGGCTGGCACTTACACGCTGTCCGTCCGGTCTTACAATCGACCCTCTAGCATATTGAACATGAACTCACCCAATTCCGATCAGGTCCCTTTTCACACCTATGCTACTGTGCAGGTTGCTGAAACAGCGGCAGACAACCACGCCCCAATATTATACGAACACCCCCTGATAGACGAAGCAGTAGCCGGTTTCACCTACCGGCATACACCCAATGCGTTTGACCCCGATGGTGATGAAATCCGTTACCAATTGGAGACACCAACTATAGATAGTACCATTGCTTTCCCCTACTACGAGCTACCCGATGCTTTGCTAACAGG
>JAAAOU010000460.1 GCA_009908745.1 Bacteroidota bacterium | reverse complement strand
CTCGTCAAGGAACAGCACACCGTTGTGGGCCAGCGATATTTCCCCCGGCATAGGGTTGCTGCCCCCGCCGACGAGCGCCACATCGCTTATGGTATGGTGTGGAGAGCGGAACGGGCGGTTGGCGATCAGGGCCGACTCGGGCGGCAGCGTGCCAGCCACGGAGTGAATCTTTGTCGTATCTAGTGCTTCGTGCAGGTTGAGCGGCGGCAGTATCGTTGGCATGCGGCGGGCCAGCATCGTCTTGCCGGCACCCGGCGGGCCGATGAGGATGACATTATGGCCGCCGGCCGCAGCAATTTCCAAAGCCCGCTTGATGTTTTGCTGGCCTTTGACGTCCGCGAAATCGACTTCGAACACATTTTGCGCGTCAAAGAATTCGTCCCGGGTCAGCACCATTTTAGGGTCGAGCTTGAGATCGCCATTCACAAAATCGACGGCCTCTTTTAAGTCGCTGACGCCGTATACATCTATCTCGTTGACAATCGCGGCTTCTTTAGCATTCTGCTTGGGGAGGATAAGCCCCTTGAAACCCTCCTTGCGGGCCTGAATGGCAATCGGCAGGGCACCGCGTATAGGGCGCAGGCTGCCGTCAAGCGACAGTTCGCCCATGATGATGTATTGGTTAAGTCGGTCGCCCTCAATCTGCTCGGAGGCGGCCAGCACGCCCATGGCAATCGGCAAGTCGTAGGAAGAGCCCTCCTTGCGGATATCGGCGGGGGCGAGGTTGACAACGGTCTTCATACGCTTCATACGGTAGCCGACGTTCTGAATGGCCGACTCAATACGGGATAACCCCTCCCGGACGGCATTATCGGGCAGCCCTACAAGGTTATAGAAACTGTTTTCGGTAGCGGCTTTGCCACCGATGTTGACTTCTACGGTAATGGTCCGCGCGTCTACACCTTGCACCGCGCTGGCGTACGTTTTGATCAGCATTTGCGTTAGCTTTACAGGGGTTATTGTAGTGAAGCGCAGAACGGGCCGGCGAGCTGACGTTTGATCATTTTGCAGCTCGCAGGCCCCATTTCAGGCTTTGCACCTTCACATAGGTACTAGGTGACTAAGTTAGAAAAATTTGCCAAAACACATTTGTTTATCCACGCAAAGAAACCAAATATACTACACAGCCACTGGCTCAAGCTAGCGCGCTGGGCCCTGTCTGTCTTGCTTAGTCTGGCTGCGGCCTTGCCCTTGGCAGCTCAGTACAAGCTACAGTGGGTGCCGTTGGACACCAATCAGGCTTTTGTGCAAAAACGCTTGCCCCTACCCAAGGCATTTGCGGATTCGCTGGGGGTGCGGCAGTTTGTAGCCGATCAGCTCCGCGATTTGCACAACGCAGCCTATCTAGAAGCTTCGGTCGACAAAATGGCGCGGCGGGACAGCACCTTCCTGGCGCAACTGCGGCTTGGCCCCGCCTACGAGTGGGTGCGGCTCGTCAATGGCAATGTGCCGCCGCAGATGCTGGATGCTTCTGGCTTTCGCGAACGGCTGTACCGCGAGCGCCCCTTTCGGATGAAGAAACTGCGGCAATTGCAAGAGGGCTTGCTGGATTATGCCGAAAACCACGGTTACCCCTTCGCTGAAGTGTGGCTGGACAGCATCCGGGTAGAGGAAGGCAAGGTCAGTGCCCAACTGTTCATGGAGCGCGGCCCGCTGATTTTGGTCGAATCATTGGCCATCAAAGGGGAAGCCGATATCAACGCAGCCTATTTGGAAAACTACCTAGGTATTGCCGAGGGGCAGCCCTACGACAACCAGAAAGTGCTGCGCATCCGCAATCGTATCCGCGAGCTGCCTTTTTTGGCGCTGAAAGAAGACCCGAGCGT
Source organism: Bacteroidota bacterium (assembly GCA_009908745.1). Classification (GTDB taxonomy): domain Bacteria; phylum Bacteroidota; class Bacteroidia; order Chitinophagales; family Saprospiraceae; genus Phaeodactylibacter. Next base: position 15,298 of record JAAAOU010000460.1, on the reverse strand, counting down.
CACTTTTATAAGGGACAAGGCGCGGGTGGAAGTGGTACTGGCCAAAAAGCAGGCAAGCCGATTCGATTTCGTGCTGGGGGTGCTGCCCCAAAACGCGGCGGGCCGGCAGCTCAACAACCGCTCGGTATTGGTTACCGGTACCTTCAACGGGGAATTGCAGAATCAATTTGGCCGGGGGGAACGCATCTACGCCGCCTTCGAGCAGCTGCGGCCGGAAACGCAGGAGTTGGAGCTGGAGTTCAACTACCCCTACGCACTGAATTTGCCGTTTGGCGTCGATTTTTCTTTCCAATTGTACAAGCGCGACACCTCTTACCTAGACTTGGACTCGGACCTTGGTTTGCAGTACCTGTTTGAGGGAGGCAATTACCTGAAAGTCTTTTGGAACAACCGCTCGTCGACCTTGCTCACGGTGGACGCCGAGCAGCTGGAGCAAAGGGAACGCCTGCCGGAAAACCTCGATGTCAGTAATGCCTATTTTGGCCTGGAATACGTCATGCAGCGCCTAGACTACCGGCTCAACCCCCGCAAAGGCTGGAGCGTATTTCTGCGGGGCGGGGCGGGTCTGAAACGCGTAGAGCGCAACAACCGCATTCTTGAGCTGGGGTACGGCGAGTTGTACGACAGCCTTGATCTGCGCAGTTTCCAGTACAAGTTGACTGCCCGTTTGGAAGGGTACCTGCCCGTATTTTCCGGCAGTACGGTGAAGGGCAGCCTACGGGGCGGCGCGATCCTTTCCGATGAGCCAGTTTATTTCAATGAGCAGTTCCGCATCGGCGGCAATCAAATCCTGCGCGGGTTCGACGAGGAGTCCATATTCGCTACCCGCTACGCGCTAGCCACCCTGGAGTACCGGCTGTTGATCGGCCAGAACTCCTACCTCTATACCTTTGGTGATTTTGCCTATGTGCAGGACCGTACGCCTGTAAAAGATGTGACCGACTGGCCATACGGTTTTGGGGCGGGGATTACCTTCGAGACCTCGGTGGGGTTGTTTGGCGTAAGCCTGGCCTACGGCAAGCAATTGGACAACCCGATTGATTTTAGCGCGCCCAAAGTCCACTTTGGGTATGTCAGCTTGTTCTAGTCGAGGCCGTTTATACTTGGGGGCAAATAACCGGCACGAGGTGTAAAGAGGGGCACTCTGCCGTGATTCCCAAATAAAATACGGGCTTCCCGGGGCGGCTGCCTATGATCTGTTGTGGCCGTGCATGTTCGCAGTGTGGCAGAGCTTTCCCTAGTTTGCCAGTCCGCCATAAAAAACCACAAAATAAGGGCAGTAAGGCCGTGTTCGGCTTTTGATTATCAAGTCAAAAGCATAAATTTGTGCCGATTTTTAAAAACGCTTAGCTTACAATACAATAAATAATCGACGGATATGGCAAACATCGGTCAAGTAAAACAAGTAATCGGTCCGGTAGTAGACGTGAGTTTCTCCGGCGAGGGCGCCAAGCTCCCTGGGATCAACAACGCATTGGAAATCAACCGGGCCAACGGAGAAACCCTGGTACTCGAGGTACAGCAGCACCTGGGGGAAGATAGTGTGCGTACCATCGCTATGGATGCTACGGACGGTTTGATGCGGGGCGAAGACGTGACCGATACAGGCGAGGCGATCTCTATGCCGATTGGTACAGCGATCAAGGGCCGCCTGTTCAACGTTGTAGGGAAGCCTATTGACGGCATTGGCGCGATCGAGAATGCCGAAGGCTCCTACCCCATCCACCGCAAGCCGCCTACCTATGAGGAGCTTTCCGTGAATAAAGAGGTACTGTACACGGGGATCAAAGTCATTGACCTGATCGAGCCTTATCTGAAGGGCGGAAAGATTGGGTTGTTCGGCGGTGCCGGTGTTGGCAAGACCGTTCTGATCCAAGAATTGATCAATAATATCGCCAAAGGCTACGAAGGTATTTCTGTATTTGCCGGGGTGGGGGAGCGTACACGCGAAGGCAACGACCTGATGCGCGAGATGCTGGAAGCCGGCATTATCAAGTACGGCGAAGATTTCATGCACTCTATGGAAGAAGGCGGCTGGGACCTCAGCAAGGTCGATATGAAAGAGCTGTCGGAATCCAAGGCCACCTTCGTTTTCGGCCAGATGAACGAGCCTCCCGGAGCACGTGCCCGCGTAGCGCTTTCTGGGTTGACAATGGCAGAGTACTACCGCGATGGCGACATGGACGACCCCATGGGCGGTCGCGATATCCTTTTCTTTATCGACAACATCTTCCGTTTTACACAAGCCGGTTCTGAAGTGTCCGCCCTCTTGGGCCGTATGCCTTCAGCCGTAGGGTATCAGCCGACGCTGGCTACGGAAATGGGCTTGATGCAGGAACGGATTACCTCTACCAAGCGGGGGTCCATTACCTCTGTACAGGCGGTATATGTACCTGCGGATGACTTGACGGACCCGGCACCGGCTACGACTTTTGCCCACTTGGACGCCACCACGGTACTGAGCCGTAAGATTGCTTCCTTGGGTATTTACCCGGCTGTGGATCCGCTGGACTCCACCTCCCGCATCCTTGACCCGGCTATTATTGGCGATGAGCACTACGACACGGCACAGCGTGTAAAGAATATCTTGCAGCGCTACAATGAGCTTCAGGACATCATCGCTATTTTGGGTATGGAGGAATTGTCTGACGAAGACAAAGAGGTCGTGCACCGCGCCCGCCGCGTACAGCGCTTCTTGTCGCAGCCTTTCCACGTAGCCGAGCAGTTTACCGGTATCCCAGGCTTGCTGGTGCCGATCGAAGAGACCATCCGTGGCTTCAATATGATCATGGACGGCGAAGTTGACCAGTACCCGGAAGCAGCATTCAACCTCAAAGGCACGATTGATGATGTGATCGAGGCCGGTGAGAAGATGCTGAAGGAAGTAGAGAACGACTAATCTATAAACAGCTTACGGGAAGCCGCCCACGTAGAGGCAGCTCCTGTATTTCGGTCGTGCCGGGCGCTCGCCGGGTGCGGATAAAAACAAGCGGATATGAACGTTACGGTTCTGACACCAGACAAGGAAATCTTCAAAGGGGCTTTCACATCTGTGAAAGTACCCGGCACCCAAGGGGAGTTTCAGATACTGAAAAACCACGCGCCCATCGTCTCTTCTTTGGAAAGCGGTACCATCACCATAGTGACAGGCAGCGGCGAGTATCGCTATTTCGACGATGAGAAAGGGCAGATCGAGACAGATCAGGCCCCTGGGCAGAGCCTGCAGTTCCATATCAACGGCGGTTTTGTGGAGGTGCTTGAAGGAGAAGTTTCTCTACTGGTGACGGGCATACAATAGTGTATAGACCGAATGGTGTGTCGGGGGCTAGGCCCGATACAGCTAAGCGTATAATAAACTAAAAAGGTGCTTTTCCTCTTGGGAAGAGTGCCTTTTTTTATTTTTTGAGATGGGGTTGGTCTCTTTTTGACAGCGTCGCATGAACAAAAGGCTTGTTCTGCCTTATCTTTAGAGCGCGGCATATCAATTGTGCCCCATCTGCTTGTACGTTTTACTGTTCCCAACAACCATCGATCTATGGCCGACCATCGTTTACAAGACATTTTCCGCAAGAAGCTAGTACCCGTAACTTTCGAACGCACGCTTGGATTGTTTGGCGCTACCACCATAGGTGTAGGGGCGTTGATGGGAGCGGGTGTGTATGTGCTCATCGGTTTGGCGGCCGGGGAGGCGGGGCCTTCGGTCTGGATATCCTATATCGTTTGCGGCGGTTTGGCCTTTTTGACGACCCTGCTGTTTGCCGAGCTGGCCCGGCTGGTGCCGATGTCGGGCGGGGGGTACGCGTATGCCTACCGGGCCCTGGGCAGCTTGGGTGGTTTTGTCACGGGCTGGTTTCTGGCCTTGGGCAGCATCTTTGCCTGTGGCTTGTACGCCATCGGTTTTGCGGAGTACTTTGCCTCCATCCTTGGGTACCAACTGCCGGGCTTTGGCATTAAGCTGATCGCGGGGGCTATCGTGCTGTTGTCGACCTTCCTAAATTCGCGGGGCACGGAAGGGGCCGACCGCATACAAAACGTACTGACGTGGGGCAATCTAGCGGTGCTCATCGTGCTTTTGGTAGGGGCGGCTTTTTATTTGGACCCTGAGCTGGCACAACCTGCTTTCCCCAACGGCTTGGAGGGGACCTTTGGCGCCATCGGCATCATCTACATTTCTTTTTTTGGCTACCAGCTGATTGCCAATAATGCCGATGAGATACGAGAGCCGACCAAGACGGTGCCGCAAGCCATGAAGCTTTCCATGGGTATCGCCTTACTTTTCTATTTGCTGGTAGCAGTGGCGAGCGTACTGGTCATTCCCTGGCAGCAGTTGTCGGCTTCAAGCGCCCCGCTGGTGGATGTGGCCACTGCCGTTTTTGGCGGATTGGGTTGGGTGTTGATCTCTACGGGCGGCGTCTTGGCTTCGGCGGGGGCACTTAATAGTACGGTGTTGTCGCAAGGCCGCCAAATCTACGCAATGGGCAAAGACCGCTTCGTACCGGGCTTACTGGGGCGTGTGCACGAAGGGGCAAAAACGCCGCGGGCGGCTATCTTGGCTGGCGGCATACTCATCTTGGTTTTTCTGTTGCTATTTGATTTGGCGTTTATCGCCAAGTCAGCCAACTTCTGCTTGTTGATTTCCCTGCTGCCGGTCTCCTTGGCGCTGCGGCAGATGTACCGGCGCAACCCAGCGTATCGGCCTAAGCTTTTCCTCAAGCGCATCTTGCCAGAAATCACCCTGATTGTCAATCTGGGCTTGCTATTTTCGCTAGACTGGCTGTCGTTGCTATTTGGCCTGCAGCTGGCCTTGATCGGCGGCTTAGTCTTCTTTTTTTACTCCCGTAAGCGCGTGGTGCGGCAGCAAACCGGCATGCATCTGGCTCTAGCTGACGAAAAACGCCGCTTCAAGCTCAGGAGTACGGAGCGTATTCTTATGCCCGTTGCCAACCCGCATACACAACGCAGCACTTTTGCGATTTGCAACGCCCTGTTGGCAAAGAAAGGCGGGGAGGTCGTTGCTTTGCACATCGTCAATACACCGGAGCAGATGGATTTCCGCACCGCGCTCAGCGAATCGGAGGCCTCCTTGGAATTGCTGGAACGCATGCAGGATTGGGAGGTGGATGATAAAGTGGTGATCCGGCCGGTCATCCGGGCTTCCCACCGGCTGGGTATGGGGATTGTCCACGCCGCGGAGGAAGAAAACTGCGACCTTATTGTGATGGGGTATACCGGCAAACCTACCACCACGGCCTCGGCTACGCTGATGGAACGCGTGCTCAACCGCGCGCCGGTAAACTGTATTTTCTTCAAACTCAAACAGCAGGAAGCTGATTTTCAGGCCCGGCGCATTGCCGTTTCCCTGGGTGGGCACCTCAATTTGAACCTGATGGTGCGCTTGGCCGGTGCGGTGGCCTCATACTACGGCGGGGAAATCACTTTTCTGAATATCTTGCCCGAAGATTATACGCCCGAACAGCAAGCAGAATCTGGCAAAGTCTTTATCGAAGCCATTCAGCGCCACTCTGCGCGGGCACTCTACAGCGTGCAGGTGCTAGCTTCTAATGACCCTATAGAAACGTTGATAGAGAAGTCGGCGGCGTACGACCTGCTGATCGTCGGGACCACCAAAGTCGGTATACTGCAACAGATGGTGCTGGGTAAGTTTGCGACTCAAATTACTGAACGCGCGCATTGTAGTGTAGCGGTAGTCCGGGTATTGCCTATAGGCCGAAAGCTGGTCACTAATGTATAAAGATGGACAACCCTTCCCGGATGTGGCCCGGAAAGGGTTGCTGTAAGCTTAGAGCTGTTTTTTACTTTGCGCTTACTTCTACGTTAGACCGCTTGCCCCTTTTCTTGGGCAGCGTGCCGAACACATAATCCCACAGGGGAGAAGATACGCCAAACAGCACGGTGTCATCCTGATAGTGGTGAATGGCATGGTTGGTCCAAAGCGCCCGGAAGATATTGTTTGGTGGCCGGTAAGCGTGTACCATGTAGTGTATCCCTTGGTAAACGCAGTAGCCTGTGGCAAAGCCCGCAAGGGTACTGTAGCCATAGTTGCCGAGCAAAAGCGTGAATAAGGCATAGAATACCACTAGATAGATGATGATACCTATGGGCGGCATGGCTATTCGGGAGCGGTCCTTTGGATAATCGTGGTGGACGCCATGCACGACATAAGTGAAGCGTTTGCGCCACTCAGCGGATGGCTCCAAATGGTATAGATTGCGGTGCAGGGCGTATTCTGCGAAGGTGAAAAACAGTAAACCCGCGAAGAAAAGACCGGCAGTTTGCAAAGCGGTAAAGCTGGTCAAGTTGCTGGAGCGGTACAGTAGCCAAGCCGAAAAGCCCGCTACCATGCTGATCGGTACCGAAACGTGGCTCCGAGTAAGAAAGTTGAGCCATTTAGTCTGGAACAAATCAACAGACTCCTTGTGGGAATGAGTATCAGTTGGTTGATTCATATTCGCTGGTGTTTTTTAGAAGAATAGTTGAGCTACAATAAGGGGATGCTCAGCGCATTGCTTTGCCCCTATATTCTGTATAAATAATTCTAAAAGGACAACCACGAAAAAATAGGCTGAGTTCGGTACAAGAAACGATTATTAGATGAAAAATAATGGGTATCCGACAGGGGCAATCCTAAGCGGGAAAGTAGGGAATCGGAGCTATAAAATCCGGTAGGCTTCCTGCGAGGGCGCACGCCAGCTTAGGATGAAGGGGGCAAAGGAGTTGCCCAGGCAGCTTAGTGCCCAGGCAGGTAGCGTTATTCGGTCTATTAGCTGATACTCCGCAGCGTCTGCCGCAGGTAACGCTTGTACTTCATACGGTAGGCCCGGTAGATTTTGCGGTAACGCTGGTAAGAAATGTCGTTGATCGGCTCTCCATTGTGCTCGAGAAAGCCCTGCTGCTTCATCCAGTCGTCGTTGTATACTTTGCCGAGATAGCGCGTGCCATGGTCGGGGAACAGGGCCACCACTACATCCGTAGGCTTCAGCTCCTCTTGGAGATGGAATACCGCCTGCATGGCCGAGCCGCTGGAGTAGCCTACGAGCAAGCCTTCTTCCCGGGCCAACTGACGAGCACGGTGGGCGCTGCTGCGGTCCGTTACTTTTACAAAATCGTCGATCAAGTCAAAAGCGACATTACCGGGGATGATGGTCTTACCCAGTCCTTCTACTTTGTAGGAGTAGATTTCGGATTTGTCGAACTCGCCAGTTTCCCAGTACTTCCTAAGTACCGAGCCGTAGGCATCCACGCCGATAATCTTGATGTCCGGATTTTGCTCTTTCAGGTAGCGGGCCGTTCCGGATAGCGTGCCACCAGTGCCGGCGCAGCATACATAGTGGGTAATTTTGCCTTCCGTCTGCTTCCATATCTCAGGGCCCGTAGAGCTGTAATGGGCCATAGTATTGTTGAGGTTGAAGTTCTGGGCTAGGTAGTAGGCGTTGGGAATCTCCTCAGACAAGCGTTTGGCTTGCGAGTAGTAGGAGCGCGGGTCTTCCGGCTCGGCGTCAGCCGGGCAGATCACCACTTCTGCGCCCATGGCTTTCAGCAGGGCAAGCTTCTCTTGTGAGGCCTTGCTGGAAACGGTGAGCAGGCAGCGGTAACCTTTCATACTGCAGATCATGGCTAAGCTGTAGCCAGTATTGCCGGAAGTGGCTTCTACGATGGTATCGCCCGGTTGGATGAGCCCGTCGCGTTCGGCTTGCTCCACCATGTACAGGGCGGTGCGGTCTTTTGCCGATTGGCCGGGGTTGTAGGCTTCTACTTTGCCGTATACTTGCGCAGGGATATCTTTTGCAATGCGGCTTAGGTGGATGAGGGGCGTATTGCCGATAGTTGCTAGAACGTTTTCGTATCGCATAAATGCTAGCTGGTTTTGCTTTCAAATCTGTTGCGCCTGCTGTAGGGTGACAGCAGGACGGACGCCTCCGGCTCAGGCAATGAGGGCTTTGGCCCAATGTGCACTATAAGCCATCGGCGGGGTTTTAAAAACAGATTTGCGATCCCGAAAGCAGGGGCAAAGGTATTAAATCACCCCTTTTCATAGGTAAACTGTAGGTGAACTATTAACTTCATGACAAACAAAAAGATAGCGAAGAGGGTTGTAGCCTCGTAGGTATAAAGCTAATATCTCGTTGACAATATTACTAAGGACAGCCCAATAATAAAAGCAATAGGTTAAAATATCTTATGTCTGCACCGAAAACGACCCTAAAAGCCCGCCTCATACTGTACCATAAAGGGAAAATATTGTTGTTGCAACAGACCAAACCCAACGGTGGCAACTACACCATGGTAGGGGGTAATGTGGAAAAACGGGAGTTTGCCCAGCAAGCGCTTATCCGCGAGAGCTTTGAGGAAGCCGGGATTGTACTGAAGGAAAGCGACTTGCAGCTTGTACACGTGCTTCACAAAATAATAGGCGAGGAGCACCGTATCGTCTTGTACTACAAAGCGTACCGTTGGGAAGGTGAACTTAAGGCTAAAGAAGCCCATAAGTTTAAGCATGCGGAATGGTTTTACTTGGAGGAGCTTCCCCAAAACATGACCGATACGGTCCGGCATGTGCTGCAGCAGTACCGGCACGGGCATTTGTATTCGGAATATTTGAAAAAGTGAATTTTCATCGCTGCTCTGCTAAATAAGACTGGTATTGCTGCATAACGCGCACCGCTTCCCGAGCCGCCCGACGCACCGATTGCACGGTATCGGCGGGTAAATCAGCGATCTGCAAGGAGTCCATCAGCGCCCCCCGGAGGAAACGCTGTCCCATTTTCTGTTTTTTGATGCCGAGCCGGGCGGCTTCAGCGTCGAATTGCTGCAAATTCCGCCGGGCACTGCGGTAGTAAGGGGCTGCTTTTCGCAATTGGGCGTGGATGCGGCGGAGGCGCGCTTCCAGCGGGTGTTCAGGTTGGCTCAGTACCATACGGCATTGCCCACCGAGGTTGTAGAGGGCGGGTTGCTGCCGGTAAGCTCGTATTTGCTCTTCGAATACCAAGAGGCGGTGCTGTAGATTCTGCCAGTGCTGCGCGGCCTGCTCGCCGTGGGGCGTGGTTTGCTCCAGTTGCAATCGGTAAGTTTTCAGCAGGCTGTCCCAGCGCGACAGTTGCACCGGTTGCGCTCGCTCCTGCACAGGCGTAGTCAAGGCACGGTAGCCTAATTCGAAAGATTGGTTGAGTTCTTCCAGCTCATCTTGGTTGTGGCAAGCTACAGCGGCAAGACACAGGGCGATTAAGGTCAAGCGCTTCCTCATGAGCTACCCGTTGCGCCGGCCTGATGGGCCAGTTCCAGCGCGCGGGCCAGCTGTGCTTCCCGGCTCAGCCTGGTATTGTCAATGATAATAGCGTCGGCGGCTTGTTTGAGCGGGCTGTCTTCGCGGGTAGAGTCGATATGGTCGCGGTGCGCCAAGTTTTTTTCCACTTCCGCTATCGTGCTAGGGTAGCCCTTTTGCCGCAGTTCTTCGTGCCGCCGTTGGGCGCGGGTCTGCGAGGAGGCGGTAAGGAAAATTTTGAGCTCGGCGTCCGGGAACACCACCGTGCCGATGTCCCGCCCATCCATAACAATACCCCGCTGCCGGCCCATTTCCTGCTGTTGTTCGACCATAGCGCGGCGTACTTCGGGCACAGCAGCTACTTCACTGACGTAGTTCGAGACTTTCATCTGGCGGATCTCGTGTTCTACATTTTCGCCGTTCAGCAGCATCTCGTTCTTATCGTTAAAGGACAGTTGCAGCTTTGGCAGTACCGCATCAATGCGTTCGCGTTCTGCAGCCGAAATACCGTGGCGGAGCAAATAAAGGGTGACAGCCCGGTACATGGCGCCGGAGTCGATATACGTATACCCCAACCGCTGGGCAAGGCTGCGGGCAAGCGTGCTTTTGCCGCAGGAGGAATGCCCGTCAATGGCGATGATGATCTTGTGCACAGGACTCGGTTTTCAGTTCTTGCAAAGGTAGCTTTAGCGGCTATACTTTTGAATATAATCCCAGAGTAATTCATACGGTAGCACTTCCAGCTCCATGATAACCCCCCGGTAGAAGAACGGGGTTTGCTGTAGTGCTTTGGTATACTTCTGGACGTTACTGGCTTCATCGGCTAAGAAGTCGGCTTTGCTCAATTGCTGCAACAGGCGGATAAACTGCACGGTCCGGTAGTATTCTTCCTTACGCAGTTGCCGGTTGGCGTAATGTTTCAAGCGGGTGATGCGCTCCTCCACGTCAGTGAACCGCCGCCGCTCTAGCAGCAGCAGGGCCTGCAGGATAAGCCGGTGTACGGCAAATATGCGCTGGTCTTTCGGGAAGTGGGCGTCGTCTTTGATCAAGCGGTTGGGCTGAAAACCATCGAGGGTTTGCATTTTGAGCACAGGGTTGGTTTTGCCTTCGCGTTCGATGATGTAGCCGACGTAACCTTTAAAGACGTGCCACTTCTGGCTTTCTGCTTTGTCCAGTTTCTTGAATTTGCTGTTCCCTTGGGCTGTTTTGAGAATGGCAATGGCCTGTGTGAAGTTACGCGTGTGCATGGAGAGCAAAAAATAATACTCCATAAAGCGAAACCAGCCTTCACTCCCCTCCTCCAACGCTCGCAGGCACTTCTCGGCATTAGCGCGCCCTTCCCGGAAGTTGCGCAGGTGCAGGTAAGCGGCCATTTTTTTCGTCTGGAAGAGGGTCATTTTGCGGTGCTGTTTGTATACCGGGTGCTCTTCCACGTACTGTTCTGCCTGTTCACAGACCGCGAGCATCATCTGGAAATCCCTCCGCATCTCGTAGCGGTAAATCCATACCAGGTACATATAGTAGGAGATGACGGGCGACTCGTATTGCTCAGACAGCCCTAGCAAGGCGTTGCAGTAGGAGTCCATGCGCTGTTCCAAGTCTTGGTGCTTCCGGAAAGGTTTGTAATAATGCATAATAACCCGTTGGTAGAGCTCCTCGGAGCGGATTTCCGCCTCCAGCACGGGGGTATACTGCTTGATGTGGTAGTCGTATTCTTCGTACACTTTTTCGTCGCCCTCCTCTACAGCGTGCTGCCGCAGCATGCGGGCACTTTTGATGATGAAGTCGGTAAACTGGTACTTCAGGGAGTTCGTAAATATCTGCCGGGCGATCTGGGCGGCGCTATTAGGCGCATTGTACCAAAGCAATGTCTGGGCCAGTGTCCAGTCTTTGTTGCAGGAATAATAGGCTCGGTCGTAATTGGCCGTTTTAGGCAAGTTGATGTCTAGGAAAAAGAGGGTGTTGAGCAGGCGTTTGCGAAAGCGGGATTTGAGCTGCCGGTACTTAGAGTCTGTAGGGGGGCAGCCATAAAGCGCATTAGCGGCCTCACGGTCATTCTTAAACTTGCCGTCTCTCAATGCTTCATAAAACTCGTTGAATTTACTTTTTTTGGTGCGGAGGGTCTGGTCGTCAAAAATTTCAATTTTGCGAATTTTGCGCTTCGTGACGATCTTTGAAAGCTCGATTAAGTTTTTCATGTGCATGCAGAGCATTACGCCCACCCGGTAAGGCCATTATTGCTCTACCGATGCGGAAGGGATTCGGAAATGTCGTGATTGGGAGGCGGCGTGACCGTCGCAAAATCGGTTTTTGTGACAGTGTAAAAATGCAATAATTTGGGGCATTTCCCAATTAATCGGCAGGTAAATACAGTTGGGGGTTGAGCTCGGCAATCCGAAGCCCCTTTTGCTAGGGAAGCATGCAAATGTAAAAAGGTTTTGCACCATTGAGCACAAAACCTTTTTCTTGGGCCTGCTTGTGGAAGATTTGCCCAAGGCTAGTACTCATCTTCGTTGAACAGGAAATCGTCCTTGCGTGGGTAGTCCGGCCAGATTTCTTCTATGCCCTCGTAAGCCTCTCCTTCATCCTCCATTTGCTGCAGGTTCTCGATCACTTCCAACGGCGCCCCGGAGCGGATGGCGTAGTCGATGAGTTCATCACGCGTAGCCGGCCAAGGCGCATCTTCTAGATGGTAAGCAAGTTCCAGCGTCCAATACATTCCACAAGTTATTTTGAGTTGATAAAAAACGAACTCGATGGCTAGCTGTACATACGCCTGTTGTGCGATGTGTGGACTGTGCTAGTACCGAATTTGTTTGTGATAACGGCTTGTTGATCAATTAAGTTTGCGTGTTCAAGAATAATCACACCCCCAATTGATCAATACCGATTGCAATTTCGGCAAAAGTAAAAAACCTGACCTATTATCCAAATATTTGGCTTTCTTTTTGAGCGTTGCGGCATTATTCGTAGCTCTTCAATATTTTGTAAGCCGTATTTTTGTACTTCATCAGCACCCCGCCTATCTCGTGTGAATCCGGAGGGCCGGTGGGGTCGCAGAAGTAATAGTTGCGCCCTTTGTGGCGGATGTAACTACCTTTTTTCTGCGGCAGTGCTACGGCTATTGTCAAGTGGTCCGGGTAGGCAATCAGCAGCATGGGCAAGCCGAGCAGCTCATGGACCAAGTTGAAAAACAAAGCGACACGGTCCTCGCAGTCCGAGTAGGGGTAGAGGAAAAGCTCTTCCGGTACCATAGGCTTGCTACAGCCAAAATGGGCTTTGTCTTCTTTATACTGGAAAGCCGAACGGGTAAAAGCGGCCAAAAATTCCACAGCCTGCCACTCATTTTTGCCAGCGATTTGAGCGGATAGGTACGGATAGAGGGTTCGTGCTAGTGTGTCTGACAGCGGTGTTTTCAGGTAATAAGATTCCTTCAGTATAGGGAAGGAAGCCATATAGCGGGCGATGGTCCGGTCTACAGGCACGGTAAGCTCGTAGGTGTCCGACTTGTATCGGAAACGCAATTGCTGCTCCTCGATTTCTGAACGCAGTAGCGGCAGCTCCTGCAGCTGAAATGAAAAAGCATGCCCTTTGACTTCGTGGGGTGGATTGAGCAAGTAAAGGGGGCGCTGCTTGGGCCGCCCGGCTTTGATATCCGTCAGGTTAATGTAGTTGCGGCCGTTGTCTTCTATGAGCGGCGCATCGAATACTTCGTCTTGCGTGTAGACATACAGGTATACCCTGTCTTCCAGGTAAGCGAGGTGGGTGTCATAACCAGCCTGCGACAATAGCACCCAGCTCCAGAGCTCCTTCGCGTTTTGGTTATCACCCGGCAGCAGCTCTTCCAGTGCTTTTTGCATAAGCTCGTAGTACAGCCAATCATTGAGGCGCAAGGTCCGGCGGGCTTTGAGCAGGCTGTATGACAGGGTGCTAGGGGGCTGGGAAGTCGCTAACAGGAAAAACTGGCGCAGGGCGCGTTCTTCCACTACCGGCAATGGGGTTTCCGATAACTCTTGCTCATATTCTATGCGAACCGTTTCGGAGTAAAACGACAGGTACATTTCTTGGTACCCCCAAGCGGTGCTACTCAGACTAACAAAAAGCAATAAGGCGATGATCCGATTCATATAACTGGCAATCTATATTCAGCAAGCCGCCCGTTCATTCTGGCCTTGCGCATCAAAGCACAAATTAAGGAAAGTGCGCCGTACGGCCTTTAGAGAATGAGCATAGCATCCCCATAGGTAAAGAAACGGTACTTTTCCTTTACGGCTTGTTTGTAAGCTTCCATGATCAGGTCATACCCTCCAAATGCACAGACCATGATCATCAGGCTGGACTTGGGAAGGTGGAAGTTGGTGACCATGGCGTCGGCTATGCTGAACTCGTAGGGCGGGTAGATGAACAGGTTGGTCCATCCCTCGGCTTCCTTAAGCAGGGACTCGGCAGATACCGCAGACTCGATGGCCCGCATGGACGTAGTGCCCACGGCACAGACTTTGTGCTCGCCTATTTTGCTTTCGTTGACGGTACTGACGGCGTCTTCTTTGATTTTGAAGTACTCAGCGTCCATTTTGTGTTTGGACAAATCCTCCACATCAATACTGCGGAAGGTGCCCAGGCCGATGTGCAGCGTGATTTCTGCGAATTCGACGCCTTTTATTTCCAAACGCTTGAGCAGCTCCCGGCTGTAGTGCAGGCCAGCAGTAGGAGCGGCTACCGCACCTATCTCCTTGGCAAACACGGTCTGGAAGCGGTCGCGGTCCGCTTCTTCAGCCGCGCGGCCGAGTTCTTTGGGCAGCGGCGTAGTACCTAGGCGGTGCAGCTCTTTTTGGAATTCCTCGTCGCTGCCGTCGTAGATAAAGCGGATGGTCCGCCCCCGGGAGGTCGTGTTGTCCACCACTTCAGCTACGAGCACCTCGTTGTCCTTGTTGTCGCTGAAGTAGAGCTTGTTGCCGACGCGGATTTTACGAGCGGGGTCCACCAGCACGTCCCACAGGCGGGAGTCCGTATTCAGCTCGCGAAGCAGGAATACCTCGATATTAGCACCTGTTTTCTCTTTTTTGCCGTAGAGGCGGGCAGGGAACACCTTGGTATTGTTGAATATCATGGAGTCCCCCTCGTCGAAGTATTCTAGAATATCTTTGAAGGTGCGGTGCTCAATCTTGCCCGTATCCCGGTGGACCACCATCAGCCGGGAGTCATGGCGGTTTTCAGAGGGGTATTGAGCAATACGGTCATCGGGCAGTTCAAAGTCAAATTGCGACAGTTTGGTCCTCATTTCGGTCTGCTTTTTCTAGTGTTATCCTGCTTGGGCCTATTTATAGAAGATGGCAAAGCTAGAAAACTTAGACAAATTGGAGGTAAAATCAGGGCGCAAAATCATCTGTTCTGCCTTGAATTTCACGGTCTTAGTTTGCTGCCGTCTTGCTATACGCCTTGATATACACACCAGCAGCGTTATTTGTTCTAAAATTTAAAGTCCAACCGCATCGTCAAATTACGCGGGGCAGCCAGCAGCCCCGGCCGGGTCGAATACTCCTCGTTGAAGGCATTGTTCAGCAAGAAGGACAGCTTAATATCATCCGTAAAATGATACCCCGCCCGGAAATTAAGCACGGTGAAACCGTCACTGTGCTCCGTGCGGAAGTCCTGTAAGCCGCGGATGATCAGGAAGAAAGCGGCGTCGATGGCTTCAAATTGGCTGTTGTAAAACCCTTCGATACCGAAAAAGGCGCCTTTGTAGTCGGCTTGCAAGTCCAGTTTTACCAGGTGCTGCGAGCGGTACTTCAGGATATTTTCGTTGGAAGAGGAGTTGTTGGCGTTGCGTTGCCCTTGGGTACGTTCTTGCCCGGCGGCTGGCTGGTTGGTGTCGAACTGGTCAAAGCGCGGGTCGACATAAGTGTAGCCCGCCAGCAAGCTCACGGGCACCCCTAGGATGTCGCCCTGCCCCGCCGCCGTGAGCTCAAACCCATTGATCTCTGTGTCGCCTATGTTTACAGCTTGGAAGCCGAAGCC
>JAAAOU010000168.1 GCA_009908745.1 Bacteroidota bacterium | reverse complement strand
CAATGAAAAAAGTGAATGCCCAGCCCATACGGGTCCGTACGTGGCCGGCTCGAGGCGAAGAACAAGCTAAATCTTCCCCCTTAAAGATTTGTATCGCCCATTTTAGCGAGGACGACGTTTGGTGCGTTTGCCCTAATTATATGCGGCGAGGTTAGCCAAAGTGAAACAGGTTTCTAAGTTGGTGGCATGAAGTTAAAAAAACGTCAACCTTCTCCTTCGCTGTACCCCATTCTCGTTCCCTCGCGTTCCAATAGCAGACCAAACGGAAACAACAGATGCTAAAGAAAAAGTGGGCAGGTTTTGCCGGGCAACTCGTTTTGATCGCCTTATCCCTATTGCCGATGTGGTTCATGTCGGCCCAAAGTGCAGGAAGCCCACCCTCGATCAGCGCCTTTGAAGTCCCTTTGCCGGAAAGCGGACAATATTTTCGGGCTAAAATGACGGCGTCTCCTGTATTCCCTTAATTTTGTGGCACAACTACAGAATGCCTTATGACCTATGAAGAAACCCTAGCATTCCTCTACCAGCAATTACCGATGTATCAGCGGGTAGGGCCTATGGCCATGAAAAAGGACCTCACCAATATCCGTATTTTGTGTGCGGCACTAGGCAACCCGCAGGAACGTCTGCGCTGTATCCACATTGCGGGTACCAACGGCAAAGGCTCTACCGCCCACATGTTGGCTGCCGTCTTGCAAACGGCGGGTTACCGTACCGGCTTGTACACTTCCCCGCACTACCGGGATTTCCGGGAGCGCATAAAGCTAGACGGCGCACTAGTGCCCGAAGGCTATGTCGTAGACTTTGTGGAGCAGCATCAGGCACTTATCGCTGACGTGAAGCCTTCCTTCTTTGAAATCAGCGTAGCCATGGCCTTTGCCTACTTTGCGCAGCAGGAGGTCGACTGGGCGGTGATCGAAGTGGGGCTGGGCGGGCGGCTCGACTCCACCAATATCATACTGCCCGAGCTTTGTGTCATCACGAACATCAGTTATGACCATCAGCAATTTCTGGGCAATACCTTGGCTAGTATCGCCAAAGAAAAGGCGGGCATCATCAAGCCTGGCGTGCCGGTTGTCATCAGCGAGTCTCAGCAGGAAACGAAGCCCGTGTTTCTGGCGAAAGCCAAGACGGAGTACGCGCCCATTATTTTCGCGGATCAATCATTTGTCGTCACCGAAAAATCGCGCAATCTGGAACACACGACTTATCTGGTGCAAAAAGGGGAGGAGACCCGCCACGAGGGCCTCAAGGTGAACGTGCACGGCAATTACCAAAGCAAGAACGTACAGGCGGTGCTGCAGGCGCTGGAGTGGTTGCCGGAGGATGTGCAAATAGCGGACGAAGCCATACGCGAAGGCCTGGCTGAAGTGCGGGAGAAAACCCGTTTCCTCGGCCGGTGGCAGTTATTGAGCCGGCAGCCGATGACAATTTGCGACAGCGCGCACAATGAAGCGGGCCTGGAAGCGGTGGCCGAGGAACTGGACGCGCTTTTTTACGAGCAGCTTCATATCGTGTTGGGCATGGTTAATGACAAAGCACCTGCGCAACTGCTGAAGTTTTTACCGGAGGATGCCCGTTATTACTTTGCGAAACCGGATATTCCGCGCGGGCTAGAAGCTAAAAAATTGCAACAGGCGGCTGCTCAACAAGGGCGCAAGGGCGCTGTTTACGAAAGTATCCCCAAGGCCTTGGAAGCCGCCCGGTCGGAGGCTGGCCCTAAAGACGTCATCTACGTCGGGGGCAGCATTTTCGTCGTAGCGGAAGTGGTTTAATCGTATTGAACACCCATGAATAAAAGCATACACCTTTCACTGATCATATTACTAACGGTCGCCTTTTTGTACCTGGGCTACGATATGGTAGAACGCGGCAAGCAACAGCTATTATGGGGCTACCGGCCACTGTTTTGCTTCCTGTCCGGCTGGGGGGCAGTGGTGCTGGTGGTGAAGTGGTTCTCCAAAAGGGCCTCCTGGCGGGCTATGAACCTTTCTACGCTCAGCGGTGTGCTGTTGGGGGTTGGTTTTCCCGAGATTGTGCCTATACCTTGGCTGATGTTCGTCGGTTTTGTGCCTTTGCTCTTTGTGGAGCACGAACTGAGTGTGCGTGAAGGGAAAGCTTCGCGTTGGCGGCTGCTCAAGTACAGTTACCACACCTTTGTGGTTTGGAACGTCATCGCCACTTACTGGGTGGCAAATACAGCTTTTGCGGCGGGGGTCTTTGCTATTTGGGTGAATGCCCTGCTGATGTGCGTGCCCATTTTGCTGTTCCACACCACGCGTTTTGTGATGCCGGGCTTGAAGTACGCGGCTTTTATCGCTTATTGGCTGCTGTTTGAATATATCCACCTCAATTGGGAGCTGACTTGGCCGTGGCTGACCTTGGGCAACAGCTTTGCCGAATACCCGAGCTTGGTGCAGTGGTATTCCATCACCGGCGTTTTTGGCGGCAGCCTGCTTATATTGCTGGCTAATGTGGTGGGGTTGAGGGTCGTTCTCGCTTTCCGGTCGGCAGCATCCTACCGCAAACCCTTGTTGCAGTGGTTGGCTTTAGTATTGCTCCCTTCCGCCGTTTCTCTGGTGATGTATTTCAACTACGAATCGCAAGGCGAAGCGCGGGAAGTAGAGGTGGTGCAACCCAATTTTGAACCCCACTACGTCAAGTTCAGCATGCCAGAGGAGCTGCAGCTCGACCAATTCATCAAACTTTCAGATCAAGCCCTGACGGACAGCACCGACTACCTGGTGTACCCGGAGACGAGCTTTGGTTTTATCGAGACCCATAGTATTAACGACCATAAAGGGGTGCAGCGGCTACGCACGCATTTCCAAGATCACCCTGGCCTGAACATCGTCACAGGCGTCAACGCTTACCATGTTTTTGAGGACGGGGAGCCGCATTCGGAGGCCGTACGCGAGCGTATACGGGCGGGCGGAAGAGATACGATGTACTACGAAATGCTCAATGCTGCCATACAA
>JAAAOU010000014.1 GCA_009908745.1 Bacteroidota bacterium | reverse complement strand
GGCTGGTTTATCGGCTTTACGCCAAAATTGGTCATGGGCGCTTGGGTGGGTGCTAACTCCCCGGGGGTGCGTTTCCGCAATTTGAGCTTGGGCCAGGGGGCGAACACCGCTTTGCCCATCGTCTCCACCTTCATCCAAAAGGTAGACAAAGATGAGCAGCACCACGATATGGTCAACACCGCATTCCCGAAGCTGAAACCGGAACTGCAAACCGCCATGTGGTGCCCGAATGTGGCGAACCCGCATCGGGATACGACGCAGCAGGTGGCGGTGGAACTGCCGGAGCGGGCTACCGATGAAGTGGCGGCGCGGGTGGAAAGTGCTAAGCTGGAAGAGTGAACGACACCTCTTTCTTTACTTTAAGTCAGGTGGCGACCTTGGAGTCGCGACCTGACAGCACCGCATCTTACTTCAAGCCAGGTGGCGGCTTTGGAGCCGCGACCTGACAGCACCGCATCTTACTTCAAGCCAGGTGGCGGCTTTGGAGCCGCCACCTGACAGCACCGTATCAATCCCTCAATTACTGTGGAGGTTACAATAGCCGCCTTAGGGTTACCAAAGTTATAGCCCCGTCAATTAGCAATCACAACCTTAACCGGCCTGACTTTTTTCTTACTCTGCGCCTTCAGCCAATACATCCCATTCGGTAAATCCCGCACCTCCATGCGGTGGGACAAAGTACCAAAAGATGTCTGCTCCTGACGTACCAAGCGGCCATTGACATCATACAGCTGCAGCAGCGCAGGGGCAGGCTGATCAAAATGCACCTGTATCACCCCGCTCGCCGGATTGGGGAACACATGCATGCTCAAAGGCAGCTCTGATGCTGCCGGCGGCTGGTCATCGGTACTGACGATGGTTTCGCAATCAAGCGGGTCCATGCAGCCGTTGGCATCTACTTTCATCACCCAGGCCTTATTTCGTATGTTGGGGGGATCATAATGCTCGCTGTACCCACAGGCGACGAGGCTGCCGCTGGGCAGCTCGATGACAGACCGTA
Source organism: Bacteroidota bacterium (assembly GCA_009908745.1). Lineage (GTDB taxonomy): Bacteria > Bacteroidota > Bacteroidia > Chitinophagales > Saprospiraceae > Phaeodactylibacter. Next base: position 1,987 of record JAAAOU010000014.1, on the reverse strand, counting down.
AATAAGACCGGGAGCCACTCTCCTGACTCCAGTAGGCGGTATCTACCCGCTGCCACATTTTTTGCCCGTATTCGTCCAGGCGTACCATCCAGCCCGCTATGGCATTGTAGGGGGCATCACTGAAGCTAGGCGGGGTGTTATATAACCACGGCGTTCTTCCTGCCGCAACAAAGCCCCCATTGTCTAACTTTATAGTGTTTCCTAAACCCCTCCATGGGTTATCAGCAATCCCAAAAGTATCCTCCCTCACCAGTTCAAAGGCTTCATTTCGCACGACAAACTTGGGTTGTGAAGCGATCTCGTTGTATTGTGAGTTATACCAGCCTTCTTTTGTCATATAGCCCCAGTTGCCATCTGCTAGTTGATACACTTTGCTTGCCCAAAACTCATCCAAGCCCACGGTATGCTTCCACTTCCACTGCAGCACTCCAATGCTATCTAATCCCCATATTTCCGTTTGGTAGTTCCAATCCGATGTAGATACTGTACCAGGGTGAGGGTGGTTATTCGTGCCTCCTACAAGATTACCTCCAGAACCTCTAACAATATTCAAACCGAAGGAGCTTCTGTTTGTATTATCAGGGCAGTACCTTCGACTCCATTGCAGGTTTAAAGAGAAATCAAGCTTCATCAAGGTAGTACAGTAACGACTCCCAACGCCTAGTCGCTCGGCGCCTGATATCAATATACCATCTTCGACTTCTAGAAGTTGTCGATAAAAATTCAGGCCAGAGAACAAGTTTTCAAACTCCCATACAAATTCTTTATTTCCTTCTCTATCCAATTTAATGAGCAAGGCATTAGCACTACTCACTTTTGTTGCCGCTGCAAGGTATCCTGAACCATCAGACAATTTTATGATAGGGGTACCAAGGTCAATATGATAATCACTCCCTCCTTCATCTAGATATTCATGATGATGTAAATAATTGCCGCTTGTATCCAGCTGCATTACTACCATTCCCCACTGTGCCTCCTCTTGAGCGTAGAAAAACCCGTATAAAGTTATCGTGTCATTAGAATAGGATAAGTCTTGGAAAACAGAATATACATCTCCGATATCATACTCTTCGTTAAATGTAGCTTGAGCGTTAGCATGAATAAAGAAAAAGAGTAAAAGAGCTGTTATTGAGTAACGCATGATCTAAGTTTCTAGTGGAGAATAATAGGTTGAAGCCTACCGAGCTTTGGGATGGTTACTCGGTAGGCTTTGAGTAGCAAGCTATAATTTACTTAATGAAAAGCTTACCGCTTTCCAGCAGCTCACCATTACTCCAGAGTTGGTACAGATATAAGCCCCCGGGCGCAGACCCGACTTGCCATTGCAGTGAGCCGGTGGTGGAACGAGCCGTTTGTTCCCATACCGTTCTTCCGGTGACATCAATCACCCGCAACTGTAGCGCCTCCGTATTTTCATGCACTTGATAGTTAAAGCTGACTTGATCGCTTGCAGGGTTGGGCTGTACAGTCAGCAAGGACGCTGCTTGCTCTGCGTTTGGCAGGCCAACCCCCACCGTTTCGATCAGTGCCTGTGGAGGGGTGTAATCTCTCGTATAGTCAGGCGGGAAATGCCAACCGTGGCCAGCCAGAATATTTTTTGCCCATGCTTCGCTGTAGTAACCACTATTCGTATAAGCTTCCAATTGTTGCAAGGTAGGCGCGCCCAAGGAATCTAAGCTCTTATTGTACAGCATATTTGCCAAGAGCGCGTAATCCTGCATATCCTGCTGTAAGTGGCTAGGCAGGTTGTACTTAGTTGGTATTTGGTTCAATAGTTGGCCTGCTGCGGTCAAATCATGTTCGCCAACGTAAGAACGTACCAACCATAAATCGCCTTCTAAGCTATTCAAATGCCTTACCCAAGTGCGTAAGCTGTCTATATCGAACTGAAGCGTATCCTGAAGTTGGCTGCGAATAACAGCGTAGGCATGCTTATCCATCTCCTGCTGATGGTACTGCAGGCCTTTAAGCGTATTGGAATCGGGTT
>JAAAOU010000169.1 GCA_009908745.1 Bacteroidota bacterium | reverse complement strand
CGGTCAGGATGGTACCCGCAGCACCAACCAGTATACCGCCTACTAGCATAAACTGCGACCCGTAAATTAAGCCGGTCACCGCTGCCGAGAGTCCGGTCAGCGAGTTGAGCAGCGAGATAACTACCGGCATATCCGCCCCGCCAATGGGGATGACAAAAGAAAAGCCGTATATCAAAGCCAGCACCATGAATCCGGTACCCAGCGCCAAGCCAGCTGCCTGCCCCGCTACAGTCAAGTAAATACCGAGCCCTAATGTAGCCACCAACAGCACGATATTCAGAATATTATGCTTAGGCAAAAGCAAGGTGTTATCCCAAATAAGCCCCTGCAATTTGGCGAAAGCCAGCATACTGCCGGTAAAGGAGACGCCGCCGATAAGCAAAGCCAGCATCACAATGCCCAGCCCGGCGGTATCCAGCTCCGTCCCCCCTCCGTAAAAGGGGAAAAGCTCGGCGTAAGCCAGCACAACCGCGCAGGCACCGCCCAAGCCATTAAAGATAGAGACCATCTGCGGCATGGCCGTCATCTGCACCCGCCGGGCAGATACCAGCCCGACAATGGCCCCCAGCACAATAGCGCCGAGGATCCAGCCGTAGTTGTTGTTCGCGCCCTCCATTGGTTGCGAGACGGCGGCGATAATGGCAATGATCATGCCGGCGCCCGCTACGATGTTGCCCCGGCGGGCCGTATCGGGCGAACTGAGCAGGCGCAAGCCCCAAACGAAAGCCAGCGAGCCTATCAGGTAGGCTAAGTTGATAAGGAATTCGACAGTCATAGTTCTAGCTTAATTCTTTTTCTTTTTGAACATCTCCAGCATGCGGTCGGTAACGGCAAAGCCGCCCGCCACGTTGACCATCCCGAGCACTACGCCCAGAAAGCCTAGGCCCAGCGTCAAGTAATCATCCGGTTCCGCTTGGCGGATCAGCAAAATGGCACCGATGATGACAACGCCGGAAATAGCGTTGGCCCCCGACATTAGCGGGGTGTGCAGCACCGTCGGCACCTTGGATATGACCTCGAAGCCCAGCAAGATCGTAAATAACAGCAGGTAGATGAGCAAGAGGTTGGCCTCGTTGTTAAAAAACTGAATGAAGCTGTCCATAAAGTTGTTTTTTAGTCTTGGCGGTACGGTCTATTCTTCGGTAGCCGCTGCGGGTTCGGCGGTGATGTAGGCACCGCTGATAATTTCGTTGTCAAGGTCAAGCTTCAGCTGCCCCTCTTCAGCGATCAATTTCAGGAAATTGACCACGTTGTTGGAGTACAGCTGGCTGGCATCCTGTGGCATCAGCGCCGACAAGTTGGAATTGCCTATGATGTACACGCCGTGTTGTTGTACGGTTTTGTTGTCTTCGCTCAGTTCGCAATTGCCGCCCGTAGAAGAGGCGAGGTCGACGATAACCGAACCGGGCTTCATCTGCTCAACGGTGCTAGCGGGTACCAGCATAGGTGCTTTGCGGCCCCGCACTTGCGCAGTGGTGATGATAATGTCGGACTTGACAGCACGGGCTTGGACCTCGGCCCGTTGCCGTTTCAAAAAGTCCTCGCTTTGCTCTACGGCATAACCACCGGCTTCGGAGTCATCTTTAGCACCTTCCACTTCCACGAATTTTGCCCCGAGGCTCTGTACTTCCTCTTTGGCAGCCGAGCGCGTATCGAAAGCCTCCACCTGCGCCCCCAAACGGCGGGCGGTCGCGATAGCTTGCAAACCAGCAACCCCTGCGCCCAGCACCAGCACTTTAGCCGGGCGTATACTGCCGGCCGCTGTGATCATCATCGGGAAATAGCGGGGGAGGAGGTGGGCCGCTTCGAGTACGGCTTTGTAACCAGCAATGGAAGCCATAGACGAGAGGATGTCCATAGCTTGTGCCAAAGTGGTGCGCGGTATCATATCTAGGCTCAGGGCCCGCAGTTTCATCCGGCGCAGTTTATCCACTACACTTTCGTCGTTGAAAGGCTGGAACTGAGCGATCACCACAGTGCCCTCTGTCAGTTTCTCCAGCGCCTCATCGTCAAGCGGGTGGATGCTGAGTACCAGCTCGGCTTCCTGCAGCAGGGCTTGGCGGTCCATCAATTTTGCCCCCTCGTAAGCATCGTCGGGAAAGAAAGCTTCAGCGCCTGCATCATGTTCTAGCAGGATGTCAAAGCCAAGGTCAGAAAGTTTGCCTACCGCGTCGGGCGTCAGTGCCACACGCGGGTCATTGTTTTCCTTAAGAACGGCTAATTTCATAGGTGTTTATTTCCTTATCTCATCAAGGTACTACCAATTTGCAATATGCCCAAAAAAAGCATCTGAAATCCATCAAGCGGTTTTCATCTTGTCCGCGAATTTCTTGCGGAACTTCCGCACCTTAGGGGTAATAACAAAGGAGCAGTACGGATTGCGGTTACCCACTTTTTGGTAGTAATCCTGATGGCTCGGCTCGGCTGGGTAGAAGGCTTCGAAGGGCGACAGTTCGGTCACGATAGGATCGTCGTACAGCTCAGCGGCAACTTCCCTGATGGCCCGCTCTGCCTCCGTTTTTTGCGCCTCGTCGTGGTAAAAAATGACAGAGCGGTACTGTGGCCCCCGGTCATTACCCTGCCGGTTGAGCGTCGTGGGGTCGTGGATGGTCCAAAAGATATCTAAGATTTCAGAGAAGGAGATGACTTCCGGGTCGTACTGCAGCTGCACCACTTCAGCGTGCTGCGTAGCGCCAGTGCATACCATATTATAGTTGGCGTTTTCCGCCTTTCCGCCGGCGTAGCCAGAAGTGGCTTTGTGTATACCTTTCGCTTGTTGGTACACGGCTTCCAAGCACCAAAAGCAACCGCCGCCTAGCGTAGCGTATTCCAGTTGTTGACTCATGCGATTTCAGAATTTTGCTGTACTGTGATAATCACTGCCAAGGTAAAAAGTTGCAGCGAATCCCATTAAATTTCTTGGGAGCGTCAGCGTGCCTTCGGTCGTGCGGCTTTGGGTTTGCAAAAGAAGAACTATTTTTGCCGCTCGAACACTACCGCTATACCAAAAC